>CANIEC010000008.1 GCA_947466085.1 Rhodospirillales bacterium | reverse complement strand
GCTCGGCCATGAGATCGCCGGCGAAGTGGCGGCGATTGGCCCGGACGTCAAGGACGTCCGGGTCGGCCAGCGCTTCGTGGTGTTCCCCTGGATCGGCTGCGGCACCTGCGCCTTCTGCAACGACGGCGAAGAACTGCTGTGCCCGACTCCACGTACCCTTGGCACCCGCCGGGACGGCGGCTATGCCGACCACGTCATTGTCCCGCACCCGCGCTATCTCGTGGACCACGGCAATACACCCATCGACCTTGCCTGCACCTATGCCTGCTCTGGCCTCACTGCTTACAGCGCCATCCGCCGCACCCAAAAGATCAAGAACATGAAGAAGCTGCTGATCATCGGTGCCGGCGGCGTTGGCCTGGCGGGACTTGAAGTCGCCCGCGCCATCCACGATGGCGAGATCTGGGTGGCCGACATCGACGACGCCAAGCTCAAGATTGCCCGCGAACACGGCGCCCATCGCACCTTCAATCCCAAGGATCCCGAGATCGCCGCCAAGATCGCGGCCGAGGGCGGAGCCGACTCTGCCATCGACTTTGTCGGCGCACCGGCCTCCTACAAGTTCGCCTTTCAGACCGTGCGGCGCGGCGGCAAGCTGGTGATGGTCGGTCTGTTTGGCGGCGACTCGCCGCTGTCGCTGGCCTCGATGCCGATGCGCATGCTCACAATCGAAGGATCGTATGTCGGCAATCTCGAAGAACTTCACGAGCTGATGGCGTTGGTCCGCAACGGCAAGGTCCAGCCGATGCCTTACTCCACACGCCCCCTCGAGGCCGCCAACGATGTGCTCGAGGAACTGAAGGCCGGAAAGATCGTCGGCCGCGTGGTCCTGCGACCGTAACCCTTGAAACGACGAGAGCGAACGCTATCGACAGCACAGACGCCTGGACTGGGAGGAGCGATTTCGATCATTGCTGCCATACCGGAGATCCGAAAAAGCCACGCGATTTCAATGGTGCGTTTGGATTTCAGGTGCCCTGCGCATCCATGAGAAGTTCGGAAAGTACGGAGCCAGGAGTTTTCGGCGAAAAGCCCGTATTGACTGGGCTTTTCATCGGCCTTGACCGGCCCCCCCAGACAGTTGTCCTGGGAGGTAATGGCGGAGGGGGTGGGATTCGAACCCACGGTGGGCGTGAACCCACGCCGGTTTTCAAGACCGGTGCCTTAAACCGCTCGGCCACCCATCCAGCTCAGCCCGATCAAATACTTATGCACCGTCCTGATTGCAACAAATGGGATTCTGCGTTGGCGGCGGCTGCAGGGCGGATGCTTCTTGCCTGAGGCAGCATGACCAGCTGGGATACGCGCCGAACCGGGCTTTCACGGGAGGGGGGCCGTCAGCCGCCCTGTTCCCGTCTCAAGGCCTCGCGGCGGAGCATGGCGCGCCATTCGGCGGGGGACACGCATTTGTGCGCGTGGACGCCGAGCTTGCGCTCCATGGCCTCGCGCTCATCGGGCACGTAGCGGTCCTTGCTGGCGGCCGGCAGGGCCCAGGCCCAGCCGGCGGAGACCATCTTCTCCTGCAGGTCGTCGTCGCCGGCGAAGCACTGCGCCACCGGCGGATTGGTCTTGCGATCGGTATCCACCAGGCGGCAGTTCACCGGACGCCCGGCGATGAACTCCTCGAGCGCCTTGCGGGCCAGCGCGCCGGCACGCCACTGGCCATCGTCGCAGGTCTGGCTGCGCTCCGGGGCATCGATACCGAACAGGCGGACAGTCTGCGGTCCGAATCGCACCGTGTCGCCGTCGACCACCGTAAAGCGCGGCTTCGGCGCGGGCGGCACCACGGTGTCGTCGTCCGAGGACTGGGCGGCGGCACCGGCTGTCACCACCAGCGCGGCGAGGGCAACGATCGGCCAGGAGAGAATCTTCAATGGGTAACCTTGCGGCGGTGTTTCGGCGCAACTCTACGTCATTTGCTTCTCGCCCCAAAGCCAGCCCGCCGCAACGCGTCGGCCATCGCGTTGCCCGGGGCGGCGGGCTTGGCGGCCTGGACGCGGGCCTGGTCTCGCCGGGACGCGCCGCCACCGCCCTCGCTGCGGCCGGACCGTGCAGGCTGGCTGCCGGCCTGGTCGTCGAGGCGCAGGGTCAGGCTGATGCGCTTGCGCGGCTTGTCGACCTCCAGGACCTTCACGCGAACGACGTCGCCCGGCTTCACGACGCTGCGCGGGTCCTTCACGAAGCTGTTCGACATCGCCGAGACGTGCACGAGGCCGTCCTGATGGACGCCGACATCGACGAACGCGCCGAAGGCTGCGACGTTGGTGACGACACCCTCCAGAACCATGCCTGGTTCCAGGTCGTTCAGGGTCTCGACGCCGGCCTTGAACTCCGCCGTCTTGAAGGCTGGACGCGGATCGCGCCCCGGCTTCTCCAGCTCGCGCAGGATGTCGGTCACCGTCGGCAGGCCGAACTTCTCGTCGACGAAGGAAGCCGGCGAGAGCGCCCGCAGGGCAGGCGCGTTGCCGAGCAGGGCGTCGATCCTGCTCTTGGTCGTGGCGATGATCCGATGCACCACCGGATAGGATTCGGGATGCACGGCCGAGGCGTCGAGCGGGTCGTCGCCTCCGGGGATGCGCAGGAAGCCGGCGCACTGTTCGAAGGCCTTGGGGCCGAGCCGGGGCACGTCCTTCAGCGCCTTGCGTGAGCGGAAGGCGCCATGCGTGTCGCGATGGGAGACGATGCCCTGCGCCAGTCCGGGGCCGATGCCTGAGACGCGGGCCAGCAGCGGGGCCGACGCCGTATTGAGATCCACGCCGACGCCGTTCACGCAGTCCTCGACGACGGCATCGAGCGATTTCGACAGCTTGAACTCGCTGAGATCGTGCTGGTACTGGCCGACTCCGATCGACTTGGGGTCGATCTTCACCAGTTCCGCCAGCGGATCCTGCAGCCGGCGGGCGATCGAGACGGCGCCACGCAAGGTCACATCGAGGCCGGGCAGTTCCTCCGACGCATAGGCCGACGCCGAGTAGACGGAGGCCCCGGCTTCCGACACCACGATCTTCTGCAGCTTGATCTCCGACAGCCCCTTCAGCAGTTCGATCGCCAGCTTGTCGGTCTCGCGCGAGGCGGTGCCGTTGCCGATCGCGATCAGCTCGACCTCATGCTCGCGCACGAGCCGCGCCAGGATGGCGAGCGACTCGTCCCAGCGGCGCTGCGGCTCGTGCGGGTAAATCGTGCTGGTCGCCACGACCTTGCCGGTGGCGTCGACCACCGCGACCTTCACGCCCGACCGGAATCCGGGGTCGAGTCCCAGCGTCGGCCGGGCACCGGCGGGAGCGGCCAGCAGCAGGTCGCGCAGGTTCGAGGCGAAGACCCGCACCGCTTCTTCCTCGGCCGCGGTCCACAGGCGAAGCCGGAGGTCGATCGACAGCATGATCGTGATCTTGGTGCGCCACGCCCAGCGCACGGTCTCGGCCAGCCACTTGTCGCCCGGCCGTCCCTGGTCGGAGATGCCATACGTCCGCATGATGCGCAGCTCGTAGGCGCTGGGGATGGCCTGGCTGGCGGGCGGACGCGTCGCGGGATCGTCCGGCTCGACCGTCAGGCCGAGGATCTCCTCGCGCTCACCGCGGCACAGCGCCAGCACGCGATGCGACGGCATCTTGGCGAGTGCTTCCGAGAAATCGAAATAGTCGCTGAACTTGGCGCCGGCTTCCTGCTTGCCCTCGCGTACCTTGGAGACGAGGCGGCCGTTGCTCCAGAACTCCTCGCGCAGCGCGCCGATCAGGTCGGCATTCTCAGCGAAGCGCTCGACCAGGATGGCGCGCGCGCCCTCGAGCGCGGCCGCTGCCGTGGCGACGTTCTTGTCCGCCGAGACGAACGGTTCCGCCCGAACCGCGGGCTCGACGGTCGGATCTTTCAGCAGAAGGTCGGCGAGCGGCTCCAGCCCGGCTTCCTTGGCGATCTCCGCCTTGGTGCGGCGCTTGGGCTTGTAGGGGAGGTAGATGTCCTCCAGCCGGCTCTTGCTGTCGGCTGCCAGGATCGCAGCTTCGAGCTTCGCGTCGAGCTTCCCCTGGTCGCGGACGGAGTCGAGGATGACCTTCCGCCGCGCTTCCAGCTCGCGCAGGTAGCCCAGCCGCTCCTCGAGCGTGCGCAGCTGCGCATCGTCCAGCGATCCCGTGACCTCCTTGCGGTAGCGCGCGATGAAGGGGACGGTCGCCCCGCCGTCGAGCAGCTCGACCGTGGCCTGGACCTGCTGCTCCCTGACCCCGAGTTCTTCGGCAATACGCGCCTGGATGGAGACCACCAAGAAAAACCTCTTCGGTCGGATGCGGGGGATTGTGTCGCCACGCCCGCATCATGTTGGGGCCGCGGATATGAACGTCGTGCCTGTGGGACTTCAAGCAGTTTGTGAGGTGTCGCGCACAGCGGCACCGGTCGATTGACCCGTGTTTCGTTCGTTGTCAGTGTGAAAATCCCTGGCAACGAGCAAAATCGGCGATCATGGATTTTTCTTTTTCCGACCAGCATGAGGCCGTGCGCGAGACCGTCAGGCGCCTGTGCCAGACGGAGCACCAGAAGCTGGTGGTGGCGGCAGAGGAGAACGAAATCCTGCCGCGTGAGGTTTTCGCGCGCTGGGGTGAACTCGGCCTGTTGGGTGTGCGCTATCCCGAAGCAGATGGCGGCAGCGGTCTCGACAAGGTGAGCGACTGCATCGTGCGCGAGGAACTGAGCTACATGAGCCAGGGATTCGCATCGAGCTGGTCGGCGCACAGCCATCTCGGGATCTGGCCGATCTGGAAGGCGGGCACGGAACAGCAGCGTCGGCGCTTCTTCCGGCCCGCCGTGCAGGGGAAGAAGATCGCCGGCTTTGCCTTGAGCGAGCCCGACGGAGGCTCGAACATCCGCGCGTTGAAGACCCGTGCCGAACGCGCCGACGGCGGCTGGAAGCTACGGGGCAGCAAGCTCTACATCACCAACGCGCCGATCGCGGATTTCCTGCTGGTCGCGGCGCGAACCGCGCCGGAACTCAGCGGCGACGCCATCAGCCTGTTCATCGTCGAACTGCCGGCCTCGGGCATGAAGAACGACAAACTCAGGAAAGAGGGCATCCGCGCCTCCGAGACGGGCCTGATCCATATGGACGACGTATTCGTTCCGGACGACTGCGTCCTCGGCGACCGGCTGGGAACCTATCCGGTGATCCTGGAGTCGCTGAGCGAGAACCGCGTCGGCGTCGCCGCGAACGCCCTCGGGATGGCGCGCGCCGCCTTCGACGCGGCCACGGCCTACGCGCGGGACCGGCTGGTCGCCAATAAGCGGATCGGCGACTACCAGGCGATCGGCCACAAGCTGGCGGACATGTCGGCCCAGATCGAGGCGGCGAAATGGCTGGTCTATTATGGTGCCTGGCGTGTCGACCAGAATACGCTCGATTCGGCAACCGCCGCGAGGGTGAAGCTGATCGCCAGCGAGACCGCCGTTGCCGTGAGCGAGCAGGCGATCCGCATTCACGGCGGCGCCGGCATCATGCGCGAGTATCCGGTGGGGCGCATCCATCGCGACGCGCTGGTCTACGTGATCGGCGAAGGCACCAGTGAGATCCAGAAGAACCTGATCGCCCGCGACCTCGGCTTCAGGTTCTGAAGCGTCCGCATCTGTCATCGACCAAAAGGAGCAGGAAGCGTCGCCTCGAGAATCCACGAATAAGAAAAGCAAGGGAGGAAGCTCATGAAGTTCGTTCGCCGGCTTACCGCGTTCGCCACCACCATCGCCGTCATGCTTGCCGCGCCGGTGATGGCGCAATCCTATCCGAACAAGCCCATCCGGCTCATCGTGCCCTTCGGTGCCGGCTCGGGCAGCGACATCCTTGCCCGCATCCTGGCCGAGCCGCTCGGCCAGGCGCTGGGCCAGCCAATCATCGTCGAGAACAAGCCTGGCAACAATACGACGCTCGGCACCGAGCTCGTCGTCAGCTCGCCGCCGGACGGCTACACGATCGGGCTGCTGACCAACTCTGGCCTGGTCGCCAGTCCCGCCGGCCTGACCAGCGGCGTCCGCTACGATCCGGCCAAGGACCTGAGTTACATCGCCTTGGTGGCGTCGGTTTCCTACGTCTGGCTGGTCAACAACGACGTCAAGGCAACGACGGCCCCCGAGCTGGTCAAGCTGCTGAAGGACAATCCCGGGAAGTTCAACTATGCGAGCGGCAACACCGGTGGGATCGCCTATGGCGGCTATATCAAAAACGCCTACCAGCTCGACGTGACGCACGTGCCCTACAAGTCGGTACCCCCGGGCCTCGCGGACGTGATCAGCGGACACGTGCAGATCATGGTCGCCGATATCCCTGCCTCACTCGGCATGATCCGGGGTGGTAAGGTACGGGCGGTCGGCATGACGACCGCCCAGCGCAATTCGCTGCTGCCCGACGTGGCGACTTTCTCGGAGCAGGGGCTCGCCACGCCGCCCGACATGAGCGGCTGGTGGTGCGCCGTGGCGCCGGCGGGAACGCCCGACGACATCCTCGACCGGCTGAACCGCGAACTCGTGAAGATCCTGGAAACGGAATCGGTGAAGGCCAAGTTGCTGCAGAACGGCATCGTGCCGACGCCGTCGACGCGGCAGCAGGCGGTGCAGTACCAGAAGGATCAGTTCCTGGTGTGGAAGGGCATCGTCAAGGACCTCAACCTCAAGCTCGACTGAGGCGGCCTCGATACGCGGGGACCTTGATCCGGCGCCGGGCAGCGCCCTGTGGCTTGGTTTGCCACAGGGGCAGGCGCTACCATGCGCGCCAACACTGCGGAGTCCACCTTCATGTCGCCCTTTGTCTCGGCGCCGGCCCGACCGAAGATCGTCGTGCCCGTGCTCACGGCCATCGTTGCCGTCGCGACGACTCCTGAGAGTTGACTGTCAGGCGGTTCCGAGCGCCTTCGCACGGACCGGAAGCTTCCAGCCAGGCCTCACGAAGTGGCAGGTGTAGCCGTTGGGAATGCGCTCCAGGTAATCCTGGTGCTCCGGTTCGGCTTCCCAGAAGTCGGAATCGGCCGTGACCTCGGTGACGACCTTGCCGGGCCAAAGGCCGGACGCGTCGACATCGGCAATCGTGTCCTCGGCAACGCGGCGCTGCTCGTCGGTCGTGTAGAAGATTGCCGAGCGGTAGGAGGTACCGCGGTCGTTGCCCTGGCGGTTGATTGTCGAGGGATCGTGGATCTGGAAGAAGAATTCCAGGAGCTGGCGATAGCTCATCCTCGACGGATCGAAGATGATCTCGATCGCCTCGGCGTGGCCGTCATGGTTGCGGTAGGTGGCGTTCGCCACGTGACCCCCGGTATAGCCGACCCGCGTCGACACGACGCCCCGCATGCGACGGATCAGGTCCTGCATGCCCCAGAAACAGCCGCCGGCCAGTACTGCGCGCTCTTGGCTCATTTCACGTCCTCCACCTGGTCGAGATAGGCCCCATAGCCCGCCGCTTCCATGTCCTTGCGGTGCACGAAGCGCAGCGAGGCCGAGTTGATGCAGTAGCGCAGCCCGCCGCGGTCGCGCGGCCCGTCCGGAAAGACGTGACCGAGATGGCTGTCGCCATGCTTCGACCGCACCTCGATGCGCAGCATGCCGTGCGAGCCGTCCTTCAGCTCCGCGACGTTGGCGGGCTCGATCGGCTTGGTGAAACTCGGCCAGCCGCATCCCGATTCGTACTTGTCGGCCGAGGCGAACAGCGGCTCGCCCGATACGATGTCCACGTAGATACCGGGCTCCTTGTTGTGGAGCAGGGCGCCTGTCCCGGGGCGCTCGGTGCCGCTCTCCTGGGTAACGTAGAACTGTTCGGGCGAGAGTTTCGCCAGGGCTTCGGGAGTCTTTTTGTAGGTCTGCATTTCGGGCTCCTGTCGCAACGTGCCTTCGGAGGCAGAATATAGGGAGCGGCGGGCGCTCTGTCAGGGGGAGGCAGGAAGCACCCTTCAAGGGCCCCAATGGGGACCATTCGAACCCAATTCTTCGCACGAGCGAACCAGGTACCGATGGCCCGGCGGGCGAGGTCGCCATAGTGTGCGCAAGATTGGCCGGCACAGGAATATCGCATCCCGTGAGGGCAACGACCAACGAGCGGACGCTTCATGATCACTCGCAGACTGCTGTGTGCCGGCGCGGCCCTGGCGCCCCTGACCGCCTCCGGGACGGCCTTCGCCCAGGGTGACGGACGGTTTCCGGCCGCCTGGCTGCAGGGGATTCGTCAGGAGGCGCTGCGGGCGGGTGTCGACCAGGGGACTATCGATGCGGCGCTGGCCGACATCCGCGAGGTGCCGCGTGTGATGGAGCAGGCGCGCAACCAGCCCGAATTCAAGATGACGTGGGAGCGTTATCAGGGACTGGTCGTCTCCGAGGAGCGCATCAAGCGCGGCCGCGCGCTGCTGGCCGAGAACCGCGCCGCGATCGAACGGTTCGCCGGCCCGGCCGGCCTGCCGCCCCAGGTCGCCGTGGCACTGTGGGGCATCGAGAGCAACTACGGCACGCGGCTCGGCGACTTCGAGGTGGTCGAGGCGCTAGCGACGCTGGTCTACAACAATTTCCGCGCCAAGTTCTTCCGCGAGCAGCTCATCGCCGCGCTCAAGATCCTGTCGCAGGGCCATGTCGGCCTGCACGCCATGAAGGGCTCGTGGGCCGGGGCGATGGGCCAGTGCCAGTTCATCCCGACCAGCTTCCTCGCCTATGCCGCCGACGGCGACGGCGACGGCCGCAAGGACATCTGGACCAACAAACTCGACGTCTTCGCATCGATCGTGAACTACCTGCGCCGGGTCGGCTGGCGGCCGGGGATGCGATGGGGCGACGAAGTCTCCCCGGGAGCGCAGGCTGGGGCCGGCGGGCGCATCGTGCGGCCGGCGGGAGCGGGCGGCCCGGCCTACCAGACGACCGAGAACTTCAAGGTGATCCTACGCTGGAATCAGTCGGATTTCTTTGCCCTGGCGGTGGGTCTCCTGTCCGATCGGATCGCCGCCTGAACAGGTCGGCGGAAGGGCGCTCCTCCAAACGCCCAAGATGATGTACAATGTGAACATCATGCCGCTAGCATTGGTAAAATTGAGATTTCCCCTGTCCGGCACCCTTCGGCTGTGCGGGGCGGCGGCACTGCTCGCCAGCCTTGCCGCCTGCGGCTCGTCGAGCAAGGGCGGGGGCGGGACCCCGGGCAGCAGCGTGGCCCAGCGCGGGACCTACAAGGTGGGCCAGCCTTACAAAATCGACGGCATCACCTACACGCCGCAGGAGACCTTCACCCTCAGCGAAACCGGCACCGCCTCTTGGTACGGGCCAGGCTTCCACGGCAAGTCGACGGCCAACGGCGAGCGCTACGACCAGGCCGACCGGACGGCCGCGCATCGCACCCTGCAGATGCCAGCGATCGTGCGGGTGACCAATCTCGAGAACGGCCGCAGCACCGTGGTACGGGTCAACGACCGCGGCCCCTTCGCCCGCAGCCGTGTCATCGACCTGTCGCGCACGGCGGCGGAGGAGATCGACATGGTCGGCAAAGGCACGGCGCGGGTCCGCGTCGACCAGCTCCAGGCCGAGAGCCTGGCGGTCAAGGACGTCGCCTTGAGCGGCGGCGGTCCGGCCGAGCAGCAACAGGCGGTGGCCCAGCTCGCGAGCGGCAGCCGGGCCGCGCCAACGCCGGCACCTACGCCGGCACCAGCCCCGTCGCCCGTCGCGGCGCCGCCACCGCAGGTCGTGCAGGCGTCGTACGTGCCACCCCCCGTGCCGGCGGCTCCGGCGCAGACCGTGTATGCGCCTCCGCCGCGAACTGCTGCTCCGTTTGGGGCGCCGAGGTCCGCGTCGGGCGATGTCCCGCCCACCATCGCGTCGCTCTCGACGGCAACGGCCACGGCGACACCGTCGTCGCAGCTCAACGGCTTCTTCGTGCAGGTCGGCGCGTTCGCCACGCAGGAAAATGCCGAGAAGCAGCGCGGCGCCGTGCGCAGCTACGGCAACCCCGAGATTTCACAGGGCTCGGCCAACGGACGCGATGTTTATCGCGTTCGGCTGGGGCCCTATACCACCCAAGATGCCGCCGGCATTGTCGCCGACCGGCTCAAGCGTTCAGGCTATGGGGATGCCCGTGTGGTCGCTGAATAGGCTCTATCGCGCCGGACTGGCGCTGCTCGCCGTCGCCGGCCTGGCCGGCCTCTCGCTCGCCGCCTACGCCCAGCAGGACCCGCCGAAGAAACCGGCGCCCCAGCAGAAGCCGCCGCCCAAGCCACGCCCGCCGGCCGCCGCCACCGCCAAGCCCGCGCCCAAGGAGCCGGCTGGGCCCAAGGTCGAGTCGCTGCCGCCCTCGCAGGTCGGCATCGGCACGCTGGCACGCCACGCTTTCATGGTCGATCCGCAGACCTCGACGGTGCTTCTGTTCAAGGACGCCGAGACGCCGATGCCGCCGTCGTCGATGTCCAAGATGATGACGATCTACATCATCTTCGACGAACTGGCCGCCGGCCGCCTCAAGCTCGACACGCGTTTCCGGGTCAGCGAGCGCGCACGCAACATGGGCGGCTCGCGCATGTTCCTGGAAATCGGCAGCGAACCCACGGTCGAGGATCTGATCAAGGGTATCATCATCCTGTCGGGCAACGATGCCTGTGTCGTGATCGCCGAGGGACTGGCGGGCACAGAGGAAGCCTTCGCCGAGCGCATGAACAAGCGCGCGAAGGAAATCGGCATGACGAAAACGGTGTTCAAGAATTCGTCGGGCTGGCCGGCGGAGGGACAGTACACAACGGCGCGCGATCTCGCGGTGCTGGGCTGGCATACGATCGACGACTACCCGCAGTACTATAAGTACTATGCGGAGACGAACTGGACCTACAACAACATCCGCCAGGAAAACCGCAACCGGCTCCTGAAGATCACGCCCGGCACCGACGGTCTCAAGACCGGCCATACGGAAGAGGGCGGCTACGGCCAGACCACCTCGGCCGTGCGCGACGGGCGTCGCCTGATCCTGGTCGTCAACGGCCTCGCGTCGATGGCGGAGCGTGCACAGGAGACGGCACGGCTGATGGAATGGGGCTACCGTGAGTCGACCAACATCACGGTGTTCCGCGCCGGCGACATGCTGGTCGAGGCGCCGGTGTGGCTCGGCGCACAGGAGAAGGTGCCGCTGGTCATTCCGAAAACCGTACAGCTCACGATGCCGACAGGCCAGACGGTGACGCCGCGCGTCGTCGCGCGCTTCGACGGCCCGATCGCTGCGCCCATCATCAAGGGTACGAAGATCGGCACCGCCGTCGTGACGCTCCCCGACAACCGTACGATGGAGTATCCGCTCGAAGCGGGGGCCGACGTGCCGCGCATGGGCGTGTTCGGCCGCGTCACCACGATGCTCCAGCACTACATGTTCGGCTGGCTGTCGTGACGCAAGGTGCCGATGGGCTCTTCATCACGCTGGAGGGCGGAGAAGGGGCCGGGAAGTCGACACAGGTCACCCGCCTCAGGGAGTGGATCGAGAAGCGCGGCCACACCTGCATCGCCACGCGCGAACCTGGCGGCGCGCCGGGCGCCGAGATGGTGCGCAAGCTGTTGGTCGAGGGCCCCGTGGAGCGCTGGGACGGCGTCACCGAGGCGTTGTTGCATTTCGCAGCCCGCCGAGAGCATCTGCGCAGCACGGTATTGCCTGCCATCCGCAGCGGCACCTGGGTCGTCTCGGATCGCTTCGCCGACTCGACCATGGCCTACCAGGGTTATGGGCACGGCACCGACCGCGCGATGCTCGGCACGCTCTACGATATCGCCGTGGGCGATTTCCGGCCCAACCTCACGCTCATTCTCGATCTGCCGGTCGAGGCCGGCCTGAAGCGCGCGGCGGCCCGCCGGGGCACCGAGACGCGCTACGAATCTCTCCCGGTCGATTTCCACGAGCGCGTCCGCGCGGGTTTCCTCGACATCGCCGCGGCCGATCCCACGCGCTGCGTCGTGATCGATGCCACCGCCGGCATCGACGAGATCGCCCAGGCGATTGCCGCCGCGGTGACCGCGCGTCTGGAAGCCTGAGCCGTGGCGCGGGGCAAGACGCCGTCAGATCCGGCCGAACTCGAGAAGCTCGAATGGCCCTACGGCTGGCCGCCGCCGTGGCGCAACGACCGTCTGGTCGGCCATCAGCAGGCCGAACAGACGATGCTGGCGGCACAGCAGAGCGGCCGGCTGCATCACGCCTGGCTGCTGACCGGTCCGCGCGGCATCGGCAAGGCAACCCTAGCGTGGCGTTTCGCACGGTTCCTGCTGGCGGGCCAGGACCAGGGCGGCCTGTTCGGCGGCGGGCCTGAGTCGCTCGACGTCTCGGCCGACGCGCCGGGCCGGCATCTGATCGATGCGCGCTCGCATCCCGATCTCTTCCACCTGCGGCGCGCTCTCAACCACGATACCGGCCGCATCCGCGCCGAGATCGCCGTCGACGACGTGCGCGGGCTCGGCGGTTTCATGCATATGACTCCGGCGATGGGGAAATGGCGCGTCGCCATCGTCGATTCGGCCGACGAGATGAATCGCAACAGCGCCAACGCGGTGCTGAAGATCCTCGAGGAGCCGCCGCCCAATGCGGTTCTGCTGATCGTTTCGCATGCGCCGGGCCGGCTGTTGCCGACCATCCGCTCGCGCTGCCGGCGCCTGGCGCTGCAGCCGCTCGGCGAGGAGACCGTCGTCAGGCTGCTCGGCGACTATGCGCCCGAGACGAAGGACGAGGAGAGAAGGGCGCTCGCCCGTCTCGCGGAAGGCAGCATCGGCCGCGCGCTCGAACTGGCGGGAGCGGGCAGCCTCGACCTCTATCGTGAGATGGTCGAGGTGCTGGCGACGCTGCCCGACCTCGACATGCCCCGGCTGCATGGTTTCGCCGAACGCTTTGCCAGGCGCGGCGAGGAGGCGAATGCCGACTGGCGCGCCCTCAACTATCTCTTCGACGGCTGGCTAAAGGGCCTGATGCGGCAAGCAGCGCTCGCCACGGAAGCTGCACCCGTCGTGCCGATGGAGAGCGGGCTGCGGGGCAGGCTGCTGGCGGCGGCCAGCCTGGATCGCTGGATGGCGGCCTCGGAGCACGTCGCGATGCTCTTTTCACGGGCCGACGCGGTCAATCTCGACCGCAAGCAGACTGTCATGGGTAGCTTCCTCGCGCTGCAATCCGCGACGCGCTGAGCGCGTGCCTTGATCGCCAAAGGGAGCCATGAGAAAAGACCACCCATGTTGCCCCGGTCCGACATCGGAGACTCTCTGCCCTGCGAACGAATGCGGGGCTGAACGCGCTTGAGTCTCGTGCCCCGGAAGGGGCGGCCGTTCGGAGTTCAGTCATTATGTCGGGCAACAGCACCTATTACGTCACCACGCCGATCTACTACGTCAACGACGTGCCCCATATCGGGCATGCCTACACCACGCTCGCCTGCGATGTGCTGGCGCGCTTCAAGCGACTCGACGGCTATGACGTCCACTTCCTGACCGGCACCGACGAGCACGGCCAGAAGATCGAGACGGCCGCCGCTGCCGCCGGCCTACCGCCACAGGCCTTCACCGACAAGGTGAGCCAGTCGTTCCGCGACCTGATCGGCGTTATGAACTACAGCCCCGACAACTTCATCCGCACGACCGAGCCGCGCCATTACGCAGCCTGCCAGGCACTGTGGGAGAAGCTCGTCTCAGCGGGTGACATCTATGAAGGCAAGTATGCCGGCTGGTACTCGGTGCGCGACGAAACCTATTTCGTCGAGGGCGAGACCGAGGTCGGCCCCGACAACAAGCGCCGCGCCACATCGACCGGCGCCGAGGTGCAGTGGGTCGAGGAGCCGTCCTACTTTTTCCGGCTCTCGGCCTGGGCCGACCGGCTGCTCGAATACTACGAGAAGAATCCCGCGTTCATCGGTCCGGACAGTCGCCGCAACGAAGTGATGAGCTTCGTGAAGGGCGGCCTGCAGGACCTCTCGGTCTCACGCACCAGCTTCTCCTGGGGCATTCCGGTGCCCGGCAACGAGAAGCACATCATGTATGTGTGGCTGGACGCGCTCACCAACTACATCACCGAGTGCGGCTACCCAGACCAGTCCAATCCGCTCTGGAAGTACTGGCCGGCCAACCTTCACATGGTCGGCAAGGACATCATCCGCTTCCACTGCGTGTTCTGGCCGGCCTTCCTGATGGCCGCGAGCCTGCCGCCGCCGCAGCGCGTCTTCGCGCACGGCTGGTGGACCAACGAGGGCCAGAAGATCTCCAAATCTCTGGGCAATGTGATCGACCCGGTCGACCTGGTGAAAACCTATGGGCTCGACCAGGTCCGCTACTTCCTGCTGCGCGAAGTGCCGTTCGGCAACGACGGCGATTTCTCGCGCCGCGCCCTGATCGGCCGCATGAATGCCGACCTGGCGAATGCCTACGGCAATCTCTGCCAGCGCGTCCTGTCGATCGTCGCCAAGAATTGCGGCGAGAAGGTTCCGCCCAAGGGCCAGCTGCTCGAGGCCGACACGGCGCTGCTCGACCGCGCGCGCGGCCTGCTGGCCATCGTGCGCGCCGAGCTCGATGAGCAGGCCTTCCACAAGGCGCTGACCGCCCTCTGGGAAGTGATCGCCGACGCCAACCGTTACGTCGACGCGCAGGCGCCGTGGGCGCTGGCCAAGATCGACCCGGTGCGGCGCGACACGGTCCTGTGGGTGCTTGCCGAGACGATCCGGCGGATCACCCTGCTGGCGCAGCCGTTCATGCCCGACTCGACGGCCAGGATCCTCGATCAGCTCGCGGTGCAGCCAGAGAAGCGCGTCTACGCGGCCTTCGACGAGGAGCTGGTCTCCGGCACGGCGCTGCCGCCGCCGCAGGGCGTTTTCCCGCGCTTCATCGAGCCGACGGCCGAGCCCGCGGCCAAGCCACCGAAGCCACCCAAGGCCCCCAAGCCGCCGAAGGCTGCGGCCTGACATGCTGATCGACAGCCACTGCCATCTCGACTTTCCGGAGCTGACGACCGACGAGTCGGGCGTGCTGGCACGCGCCCGGACGGCCGGCGTCGCCGGCATGCTCACGATCGGTACGCGGCTCGACCAGTTCGAGCGGGTGCGGGCGATCGCCGAGCGCCATGACAATGTATGGTGCTCTGTCGGCGTCCATCCGCACGAGGCGAAGGAGGAAGGGCAACGCACCCCCGATCGGCTGATCGAAGCGGCGCACCATCCCAAGGTCGTAGGCATCGGCGAGACCGGCCTCGACTTCTATTACGAGCATAGCCCGCGCGACGAGCAGGCCGAGAGCTTCCGCTCCCACATCGCCGCGTCGCGCCAGACCGGCCTGCCGTTGATCGTCCATACGCGCAATGCCGATGCCGAGACCTGCGACATCCTCGAGGAGGAGCACGGGAAGGGCGCCTTCCCCGGCCTGATCCACTGTTTCAGCTCGGGCCACGCCGTGGCCGAACGTGCCCTGGCGCTCGGCCTCTATATCTCGATCTCGGGCATCGTGACCTTCAAGGCGGCCGAGGAGCTACGCGCCATCGTGCGCCACGTCCCGCTCGACCGTCTCCTGGTCGAGACCGATGCGCCCTACCTCGCGCCCATCCCCAAGCGCGGCAAGACCAACGAGCCAGCCTTCGTCGCCCACACCGCAGCCAAGGTCGCCGAACTCAAGGGCGTGAGCCTCGCCGAGTTGGAGGCCGCGACGACCGACAATTTCTTCCGGCTGTTCACCAAGGCGGAGCGTTCGCGGTGCGCGTGACCATCCTGGGCTGCGGCACGTCTGCCGGCGTGCCCCGGGTGGGCGGTCCGGGCGGGAAGGGCGAGTGGGGGGCGGCCAACCCCTCCGACCCACGCAACCTCCGCACCCGCTGCTCCATCCTGGTGCAGGACCAGGGCAAGACCCTGTTGATCGACACCTCGCCCGACGTGCGCAGCCAGCTCCTGGCCGCCGAGGCCGAGCGGATCGACGCGGTGATCTGGACACACGACCATGCCGACCAGTGCCACGGCATCGACGATCTGAGGCCGTTTGCGCTGCGGCAGGGTCAGATCGAGTCGTGGTCGGATGAGCGCACCTACGGCGTGCTCAGTCGGCGCTTCGGTTACTGCTTCCATGCGGAGGGAAACGGTTTCTACAATCCGATCTACCGCCACACGGTGATTTCCGGTCCTTTCCAGGCCGCCGGCCTGCCGGTCGTGCCGTTTCTGCAGGACCATGGGACGATCCCGTCGTTGGGCTTCCGCTTCGGCGCCGTCGGCTACGCCAACGACGTCGTCATGCTGCCCGAGGACTCTCTGAAGGCGCTCGAGGGCGTGGAGGTGCTGATCGTCGACGCCATGCGCTATCGGCCGCATCCGACGCATGCCCATCTCGATCGTGCGCTCGAATGGATCGACCGGCTGAAGCCGCGGCGGGCGTTCTTGACCAACCTGCATGTCGATATGGACTATGCCGAAGTCGACCGGACGACGCCGGCCCACGTGACGCCTTGCCATGACGGTCTTCAAATCGACCTCTAGGGTGAAATATTGTTTTATTCCAGATGGATACCGGGCCAATCTCATCTGACGCGCGAGCGTAAACGAAAGGAGTCCGGACGCCGGATGTTCCTGTCTGGCTCGGCGGCGGCGGCGTTCGCGGGTTTCGCGACACAGCTCCATGCCCAGACGGCCAACCGGCTGGACTCCGGGGGGCTCACGTTTCGCGATTTTGGGACCCCCGACAACGGCTCGAGCTACACCCGCGGCGAGCAGAGCATCGGTGGCGGGACCACCCAGAAATTTACGCGTGTTCTCGGCATCGATCCGGCAAGCCAAGCCGTGCGGCTGCGCTTCGACTCCGTCAAGATCGAGCTGCTTCTGCCGATGGGCTGGCAGGCAACCGAGGACGGGGAGCGGGGCATCGCCTATACGACCGACAAGCGCGTCCGGTTGATCGTCTGGCGGGTCGATTTCACCTACGAGGGTGTCAAGGACGCCGAGCACTACGCCGCCACCAAGGCCGGCTCCATAAAGGCCCGCCGGCCGGGCGTCGAGGCCCAGGCCCGCAAGCTGCGCGACGGAAGCTTCCTGATCGTCTACGAGAACGTACCGAAGGGGCCGTCCGACAGCGGCGGTCCGCGGACCGTGTTCGACCTGGTCATTCCCAGTCCGAGGAACCCGAAGGCCGGTGTCCTGGTCACGCTCGGCCTGCCGACCACCGAAGCCGCCCGCGGCCTGCAGCTGCTAGCGTTGATAACTCAGAACATGCGGATCGATTGGCAATAGATTGATATTTATGGAATATCAGTATTTGTCATAATATATATTATACGATAATTGGGAATGAGCTCTGCAGCATGACTTCAGGCAAGCCCACGCCGGAATCCCTCCCCAAGGAACCGCTCCCGCGGCTGCTGGCCGTCATGGCCTGGCTGCGCGACCGCCAGCATGGCTGCCCTTGGGACATCGACCAGACCTTCCGCACCATCGCGCCGTACACGATCGAGGAAGCCTACGAGGTCGCCGACGCCATCGAGCGCGACGACATGCCGGCGCTCAAGGAAGAACTCGGCGACCTGCTGCTGCAGGTCGTCTATCACAGCCAGATCGCCCGCGAGGCCGGGTCGTTCGGCTTCGACGACGTGGCCGCCGCCATCGCCGACAAGATGGTCGACCGCCATCCGCACGTCTTCGGCGACTTGGACATCCGGACGGCTGACGCCCAGACCGTCTCCTGGGAAGCCCGCAAGGCCGCCGAGCGCGCGGCCAAGGCTGCCACCGAAGGCACGCCAGGGGCGCTGGACGGGGTCGCGCTGGCCCTTCCCGCCCTGATGCGGGCCGAGAAGATCCAGAAGCGCGCCGCGCGGGTCGGCTTCGACTGGGCCACGATCGGTCCGGTCATCGAAAAGATCGAGGAAGAGCTGAGCGAATTGCGAGCCGAACTGGAAGCCGGAAAGATGGAGCAAGCCAAGGTCGCCGACGAACTTGGCGATGTCTTGTTCGCCGTCGCCAACCTCGCCCGCCACTGCAAGGTCGACCCTGAGGTGGCGCTGCGGGCCACCAACGACAAGTTCGAGAAGCGTTTCCGCCACATCGAGCGCCGCCTGGCCGAGACCGGCCGCAAGCCGTCCGACGCCAGCCTCGAAGAAATGGAAATCCTCTGGCAGGAGGCCAAGGGGCAGGTTTGAGGCTACGGCCGCGGCGTCAGCAGCGGCATGCGCGACGCTTCGAGGAGCGCCCTCGCCTCGTTCAGCGCCTCTTCGGTCGAGGCGGCGATCAGGCCGGCATTGTGGGGCTGGGCCGGCGTGTAGGGTGCAGCGCCGAACTGGACAGCGTCGCCGCCCGCCTCGCGCATCATCAGGGTGCCGGCAGCGTGGTCCCACGGCTTGGTCGTGCGGTAGAGGCTGAAATTTGCGCGGCCCGCGAGTATCTCCAGGTATTCGGCGCCGGCGCAGCGCAAGGTGGTAATGTTGCCCAGTCGGGCACGTTGCCCGGGGCCCAGCTGTTCGTCGAACGACTTGGTGATCTTGTAGCCCACGAAGCCGTTCAGCGGTTCCGGCGTGGGCTTGCCCAGTACCGGTGTGCCGTCGAAGCTCACCCCGCAGCCGCGCTGGGTAACGGCCAGTCGGTCGTTCGGCACGTCGAGAATCCAGCCCGCGACTGCGGTCGCATCCTGCACCAGGCAGATGATGATGGCAAAGCGGTCGCGGCCGGCGGCGAAGTTCGCGGTGCCGTCGAGCGGATCGACGATCCAGCAGGCCTCGCCGGGACGCCCGATCAGGTCGAGAAGGCCGGCATCCTGCTCAACGGCCTCCTCGCCCACGACCGGCACACCCGGCAGGATTTTCGCGAGGCCGGCCGCGAGCCGGTGCTCGGCCGCGACGTCAGCCACCGTCACGATGTCGCCCGGCCGCTTCTGGCGGACTTCGTCCTTGGAGAGATTGCGGAAACGCGGCAGCAACTCGGCTGCCGCCGTCTCGCGCATGAGTTCGGCGACCCGTTCCAAGCCGCCGGAATCGAGCATCGGCCTCAGCCGACGACGCCGAAGAGGTCCTCTTCCTTCAGGATCACGTGATCCACGCCGCCGAGCTTCACCTCGGTGCCGGACCACTTGCCGTAGAGGACCGTGTCGCCGACCTTGACGCCGAGTTCCTGCAGGCGGCCGTCCTCAAGGCGGCGGCCCTTGCCAACCGCGACGACCTTGCCCTGCATGGGCTTTTCCTGGGCCGTGTCGGGAATGATCAGACCGCCCTTGGTGCGGGTCTCGGCGGCCACCGGCTTCAGCAGAATTCGATCGTGCAAGGGCTTGAAAGCCATGGTGTTTCCTTCGTCCTGAGGTTTCGGCGCTTATAGGAAGGGCGCCCGCTAAGTGTCAACGCAGAGCTATCAGCGCGCCTGCTGGCGGCGTTCGAATTGGGCGGCCGCGGCGTCGTCCAGCGCCACCGTGAGCCAGGCGGTATCGCCCTCGTCGCGGCGGCTCCGCACCTCGCCGTGCCGGTAGAGCCAGGCGATGGTGGCGCCGTCGGACAGCGGCACGGAGACCTCGCGCGCCTCGCCGGCCGCACCCAGCAGGTCGGCGATGGCATCCAGCAGCCGGTCGACCCCCTCGCCGGTCAGCGCCGACACCGGGTACTGGCGGGCGCGCTCGGCGCCGGTGGCAGTGCGGGTCTCCAGGGTCGAGCGCAGCTCTTCCGGCAGCGCGTCCACCTTGTTCAGCGCCTCGATGAACGGGCGGCCCCCCGCCTCGTCCAGCGCCCCGAGCTCGTGCAGTACCTCTTCGACGTCGGCGCGCTGCTGCTCGCTGTCGGGATGGGAAATGTCGCGCACGTGCACGATCAAGTCGGCCTCGATCACTTCCTCCAGCGTGGCGCGGAAGGCTGCGACCAGGTGCGTCGGCAGATCGGAGACGAAGCCCACCGTATCGGAAAGGACGCAGGACTTGCCGTTCGGCAGCTTGATCGACCGCATGGTCGGATCGAGCGTGGCGAAGAGCAGGTCCTTGGCCATCACCTCGGCGCCCGACATGCGGTTGAACAGCGTCGACTTGCCGGCATTGGTGTAGCCGACCAGCGCCACGGTCGGCAGGCGCGCCTTCTTGCGGCCGGCGCGGTTGACGGCGCGCGTCTTGCGTACGCTTTCGAGGTCGCGCTTGATCCGCACGATGCGCTCGCCGATCAGGCGGCGATCGATCTCGATCTGCGATTCGCCGGGGCCACCGAGGAAGCCGAAGCCGCCGCGCTGCCGCTCGAGATGGGTCCACGACCGCACGAGTCGGCCACGCTGGTAGTCGAGCGCGGCCAGTTCGACCTGCAGGCGTCCTTCATGGGTGCGGGCGCGCGCGCCGAAAATCTCCAGGATCAGGCCGGTGCGGTCGATGACCTTGGCCTGCCACGCCTTCTCGAGGTTGCGCTGCTGGACGGGCGTGAGCTTGTCGTCGACGACGACCAGGCCGATACCCAACTCCTCGACCGCGGCGGCGATCCGGGCGACGACGCCCTTGCCGAGCAAGGTCGCCGGGGTGACCTGCCGCAGCGGTGCGACCTGCTGCAGCCGAACGTCGAGATCGATCGCGCGGGCAAGGCCCACCGCCTCTTCGAGCTTGGCATCGCTGTCGCGTTCACGGCCACGACCCCGTGGGCCCGCCATGTAGGGGCACACGACCGCGGCGACCGTCGCGGGACGCACGGTCTCCAACGGCTGTCGTGCGCGCTTTTCCTGTGGGTCCTGCTCGAATTCGTCGATCAAATCAGCCCGCGTCGGCCTTGTCCCCGTCGAACAGCTGCACCGGCGTGACCGGCATGATGGTCGAAATCGCATGCTTGTAGACAAGCTGCGAATGCCCATCGCGGCGCAGCAGCACCGAGAAATTGTCGAACCACGTGACGATGCCCTGAAGCTTCACGCCGTTCACGAGGAAGATCGTGACCGGAGTCTTGTTCTTCCGAAGGTGGTTCAGGAAGACGTCCTGAACGTTTTGTGCCTTTTCGCTCATATTCTTGGCCTCTTGGTGGGCGTCCGGCTGCCCGAAAGCGGCCGGTTGGGGGTACGGGGTCTCTCCCCGCTACCGAGTCGCCTCGTATATAGGGGAGGTTGGTCTCAAAGCAATGCCAGCAACTGATGACAATTACGCGCTCGCAGTCTCGGCGGATGTTCAAGCAGGGAGCCGGACAACTCGTCCGCGCCTCCCACGAGAACGGGCAGACACCCCGCCGCGTGTGCACTCTTGAGGTCGGCGAGTGTGTCACCGACCATCCACACGCTGTCGTCCGGGGCAATTCCCGTGCCGTCGAGCGCCAGGTAGATGGGGTCCGGTGCTGGTTTGTCGCGGGCGGCGTCGCGCGCACCGACGGAACGGGCGATCCACTTGCCCCAGCCGAGATGGGCGACCTCGGTCCGCAGATTGTCGCCGACCTTGTTGCTGACGATCGCCACGTACAGTCCCTTGGCGTGGCAGCGCGCCAGCAGCGTGTCCGCGCCGGCCAACGGCTCCAGCCGTTCGAGGTGAATGCGACGGAAGGTGTCGTAGAACACCTGCTCCGCCTCGCCGGCACGCGGGCCGAACAGGGTGGGGAAGAGCTCGCGCAAGGAGCCGTGGGCGCGGTCCTGGACCTCCGCCGCTGTCCACGGCATCAGGCCAAGCGCCGTGAAGGTGTCGCGGTAGCATTCGACGATGGTCGGCCAGGTGTTGACCAGGGTGTTGTCCCAGTCGAACAGGACGGCGCGCGGCGGCTTCAGGCCCTCCGGCAGTCTCACGTCACGGCCTCGCCCGCCTCCGAGAAGCGGACATATTCCTCGCGCAGGCGCCTCGCCGTGGCGCCGACCTTGCCGTCGCCGACCTTGTCGCCGTCGATCCTGACGACCGGCGTCACGAAGGATGTGGCGCTGGTGATGAAGGCTTCCTTCGCCTTCTTGGCTTCTTCGACCGTGAACGGCCGCTCGACGAACCTGAGCTGCAGCGAATTGCAGATAGACTTCAGCGTCTGCCGCGTGATGCCGGAGAGGATGGCGTTGTCGGTCTGGCGGGTCACCAACTCGCCGTCCTGGGTGACGATCCAGGCGTTGGTCGACGCGCCTTCGGTGACGCAGCCCTTGTCGTCGACGAGCCAGGCCTCGTAGGCGCCGGCTTCGCGAGCGGCTTGCTTGGCGAGCACGTTCGCCAGCAGCGCCACCGTCTTGATGTCGCAACGCTCCCAGCGGATGTCGGGCATGCTCTTCACCGCGACACCGGGGCCGGCATCGGCTTCGATATGCTTGGTGGCCTTGGTCGTCATCACCAGGGCGGGCTTCACCGGCGTAGTCGGAAAGCCGTGGTCGCGACGGGCGACACCGCGCGTCACCTGCATGTAAACCAGGCCGTCGCGCAGCCGGTTCTTGCGCATCAGTTCGCGCAGGATGAAGCCCATCGTGTTGCGCGATACCGGCCAGTCGATCCTGAGTTCCTTCAGCGAGCGGTCGAGCCGGTCGATATGCGGCTTCTCGTCGATCAACTTGCCGTCGCGTACGCCCACGACTTCGTAGACGCCGTCCGCCAGCTGGTAGCCACGATCCTCGATGTGGACGCTCGCTTCCCGATGGTCGACGTAGCGACCGTTGACATAGGCATAACGCGCCATGACGCCCTCTCCTCCTCAGACCGGCGGCTCGCCGCCGCCCTCCAGCGAACCGCCGTGCAGGCCGAGCGACTTCAGCTTGCGATGCAAGGCCGAGCGCTCCATGCCGACGAAGGTCGCCGTCCGTGAAATGTTGCCGCCGAAACGCGTCACCTGGGCAAGCAGGTACTCGCGCTCGAAGACCTCGCGCGCGTCGCGAAGCGGCAGCTGCATGATCTCCCCGCCCTTCTCCCAGCGCAGCACCGACGGCGCGTCCTCGCTGACGTCGTTGGGCAGAACGTCGGCGCGGATCGGCGCGCCGCCCGGCGGCGCCAGGATCAGCAGCCGCTCGATGACGTTGCGCAACTGGCGCACGTTGCCCGGCCAGTCGTGACCCTGCAGGGCCGCCTGCGTATCCTCGCCGATCGAGCGCGCCGGCAGGCCGGTGGCGTCGGCGACCCGCTTCAGCAGGTCGAGCGCCAGTTCGGGGATGTCCTCGCGGCGTTCGCTGAGCGGCGGCACGCGCAGTCCCACGACGTTCAGGCGGTGGAACAGATCTTCGCGGAAGCGGCCGGCAGCAATCTCCTCCTGCAGGTCGCGCGCCGTCGTCGCCAGGACACGTACGTCGACCTCGACCTTGGTCTTGCCGCCGTCGCGCGCATAGGACTGTTCCTGCAACAGGCGCGCCAGCCTTCCCTGCAGCACCAGCGGCAGGTCGGCCACTTCCTTGAGCACCAGCGTACCGCCATGCGCCATTTCGAACGCACCCGATACGCGCAGCGCCTCGGCATCGGTGTCACCGTCGGTGCCGAAAAGTTCGATCTCCAGCCGCTCGGCCGGCAGGGTCGAACAATTGACGACCACGAAGGGCCCGTCGGCTCGCTTCGACCCCTGGTGGATCAGCCGAGCCGCCGTTTCCTTGCCCGAGCCGGAGGCGCCGGTGATGAGGACGCGGCTGCCGGTCGGCGCCACCTTCTCGATTTGCGCACGCACGTTGGCGGCGTCGCTGGAGGAGCCCACGAAGGTCACCTCGCCGCCGGCGCGCCGGCGCAGCGCCACGTTCTCGCGCTTCAGCTTGTCGGCCTCGATGGCGCGGTCGACGACGAGCAGCAGGCGGTCGGCCTTGAACGGCTTCTCGACGAAATCGTAGGCGCCACTCTTGATCGCAGACACGGCGGTGTCGATCGTGCCGTGGCCGCTGATCATCACGACGGGGATCGGCGGATCCTCGCGGCGGATGACTTCGAGGATCTGCAGCCCGTCGAGCTCGCTGCCCTGCAGCCAGACGTCGAGAATGACCAGGGCCGGCCTACGCTGTCGCACGGCCTCGATCGCTTCGGTGCTGTTGTGGGCACGGCGCGCGGTGTGACCCTCGTCCTCGAGGATGCCGGCGATCAGCGTGCAGATATCGCGTTCGTCATCGACGATCAGAATATCGTGGGCCATGTCACTTCAAGCAGCCCGCATGGAACGGCGGGTCATTGTGCGGCTGTCGCCTGCGGTCGAGCCGACGCGATTTCCTTCGCGTCTCGTCGGAATACCAGACTGATGCGCGCGCCGCCACCCTCGCGATCCTGCAGCGACAGGAACCCGCCATGGTCCTCCATGATCTTCTTCACGATCGCGAGACCGAGGCCGGTGCCCTTGCTCCGGGTGGTCATGTAGGGCTCTGTCAACCGCTCGCGCCCCTCCTTCGGCAGTCCCCGACCGTTGTCTTCCACGACGATGCGCATGCCGGACTCGTCCTCGATCAGCGACAGGCTGATCTCTCCCTGTGGCAAGGGCGTGTCCGACTTCTCGTCCCTGCCCTCGATCGCCTCAGCCGAGTTCTTGAGGATGTTGGTCAGCACCTGCGAGACTTGGCGCCGGTCACAGTTGAGCGGCGCCGGATGGGTGGGCAGGTTCGCGGTGTAGCGGATATCGGGATTACCGTTGCGTTGCAGGAACAGGGCCTGCTGGCACAACTCCTTCGCATCCTCCTCCTTGACCGTCGGCCGCGGCATGCGGGCGAAGGAGGAGAACTCGTCGACCATGCGCCCGATGTCGCCGACCTGCCGGATGATGGTGTCGGTACACATCGAGAAGGTTTCGGGATCGTCCTTGATCTGCTTCAGGTAGCGCCGCTTCAGCCGCTCGGCGGAGAGCTGGATCGGCGTCAGTGGGTTCTTGATCTCGTGCGCGATTCGGCGGGCCACGTCGCCCCACGCCGCCATGCGCTGCGCCGACATCAGGTCGGTGACGTCATCGAAGGTGACGACGAAGCCGGCACCCGTGGCGGCGCTGATACGAACCAGCAGGATCTGCCGCGCCCCGCGCTGCAGGATCTCGACCTGACCCTGGGTCATCCGATCTGGCCGCTCCGCCGCCTGTGCGACCAGTGGCCCAAGTTCCGGCATCACCGCGATCAGCGGCCGTCCCAGCACGCCGTCCTCGGGCAGCGCCAGCAGGTCGAGCGCCGACCGGTTGGAGCGCATCACGATGCCCTCGCCGTCGACGCTCAACACGCCGGCGGAGACGCCCGCCAGAACCGCGTCGGTGAGACGGCGCCTCGTGTCGAGCTCTGTATTGGCGTGCACCAGTTCGCCACGCTGCTGCTCGATCTGGCTGGCCATGCGGTTGAAGGAGCGCGCGAGCTGGCCCAGCTCGTCGTTGGGCGGTCCTTCCTCCACGCGGGCGCTGAGATCGCCTCCCCGCACCTTCTCGGCCGCCTGCATCAGGCCGCCGATCGGCTCGGTCAGGCGTGTGGCGAATAGGATGGCGAGCCACACGGCGGCCAGCAGCATCAGGAAGGCGATGGCGCCGCACACCACGAAGATGATGAGCTGGCTGCGCCGCAGCGCCGATTCGATCTGCGAATAGAACGAGCCTGCGAACTCGATGCTCTTGATGTAGTCGACGACCCTGAGGTCGACGGCGTGGCCGGTTGCCAGGAACAGCGGCTCGCCGACGAAGAGCTGCATCACGAAGTAGGCGCCGGTCGGCGATTCGATCTGCACGGGCCGCGCCTGGTTCACCGCCTGCCAGAGGAACTGGGCCGGCGGGACGGGATTGGCCATGCCCGTCGCATCCGGCGCCTTGGCCTGGGCGATCACCCCCTTGTCCGCATCGAGCACGGTCGCCTCGATGATCGGTCGTCCCTCGATCAGGCGCTCCAGCAGCGCCTTCGTTGCCGCCGGGTCGCGCACCGCGTCGACGCCTTCGGCCTGCAGCGGGGCGGAGATAGCCCCGATGTCGTTCAGGATCTCCTGCTCGCGGGCACGCCGCACCGGCTCGCCGATGGCGCGGGCGGCCTCGTAGGAGGCCTGCGACGGCTTTACGACGAAGTCGGTGAGGCTGATCACCAGCATCGACAGGATGATGGTGACGATGACCGTCGGTGTGATCGTGAAGACGCTGCAGACCAGCACCAGCCGCATGTGCAGGCGCGAGCCTGCGGCGCCGCGCCTACGGTCGAGCCAGAGCTGGGTCAGGCGAACGGCAACCACGGAGACCAGGGCAATCGCGATGACCAGATCGGCCACCAGCAGGCCCGTCATCCAGCCGCGCGTGCCGAACGATTCCGGCACGAAGCCGGCGAGCCACGCATAGGTCGCGCCGCCCGCGGCCATGGCGAGGATGGCCAACGAGACGGCGGCAATGCGACCGCTAAGGCTGCGAAGCACCGCGCTCATCTTGTCGCCCAAGCGTGAGACGCCCAGCGCAGCTGTCACGAAATCACCCGCCTCGGCGAACCTGCGGCGTGCGAACCACGGGGACGTCGAGGTCCTTTATCTTCTTGCGCAACGTGTTGCGATTGAGCCCCAGAAGGCGGGCCGCGCGCAACTGATTCCCGCGTGTAGCCCCCAGGGCCAGGGCGAGCAACGGTCGCTCGACCTCGGAGATGACACGATCGTACATGCCGTCCGGCGGAAGCCGGTCCCCGTGTGCCGCGAACAGCGACTGCAGATGGCGGTCGACGGCATCGGCCAGCGAGATGTCCTCGCCCGCCTCCGACGAGGACGGCCCGTGATCGATCGCCGACACCGCGTCTGCAAGCTCGCTCTCGATCGTCTCGACGCCGATGATCTCCTCGGAATAGAGCGCGGACAGGCGGCGAACGAGGTTCACGAGTTCGCGCACGTTGCCCGGCCAGCGATGCTGCTTCAGCCGCGCCATCGCCTCCGGCGACAGGACCTTGGTCGGCAAGCCGTCGGCGGTGGCCATCTGCAGATAGTGGTTGGCCAGTTCGGGAATGTCGTCGAGACGCTCGCGCAGCGGCGGCAGGCGGATCGGCACGACGTTGAGGCGGTAGAACAGATCCTCGCGGAACAGGCCCTGCTGGATCAGGCGACGCAGGTCGCGATGGGTCGCCGCCACGATTCGCACATTGGCCTTGATCGGTGTGCGGCCGCCGACCGTCATGTATTCGCCTTCCTGCAGCACGCGCAGCAGGCGGGTCTGGGCCTCGGGCGGCATGTCGCCGATCTCGTCGAGGAACAGCGTGCCGCCGGAGGCCTGCTCGAACTTGCCGGCCGACCGTTGCACCGCGCCCGTGAACGCGCCGCGCTCGTGACCGAACAGCTCGCTCTCGATCAGCTCGCGCGGGATCGCGGCCATGTTGAGTGCGATGAACGGGCCCTTCCGGCGCTTGCCGTAATCGTGCAGCGCACGCGCGACCAGTTCCTTGCCGGCCCCCGACTCGCCCGTGACCATCACCGTGAGGTCCGTCGCCATTAAGCGGGCGAGCGAGCGGTAGATTTCCTGCATCGCGGGTGAGCGGCCGATCAGTGGCAGGCGCTCGCCCTCTTCCCGCGGCTGCACCGAGCGCGGTATGGAAGCGGCCGGCGCCGACAGCGCGCGGTTCACCACCGAGATCAGTTCGTTGAGGTCGAACGGCTTGGGCAGGTACTCGAACGCGCCACGCTCGGTCGCCCGCACCGCGGTGAGCAGGGTCGACTGCGCGCTCATGACGATGATGCGCAGGTCCGGCCGCAGCTTGCGGATGCGCGGCACGAGGTCGAGGCCGTTCTCGTCGGGCATCACCACGTCGGTGATGACCAGCTGCCCCTCGCCTTCCTGGATCCATTGCCAGAGCGTGGAAGCGGTCCCAGTGCTCCGCACCGTATGACCCTGCCGGCCGAGGGCCTGATGCAGGACGGTGCGAATCGCGCGATCGTCGTCGGCGACGAGAATGGTGGTGCCTTCGCTCATGGCGTGGCCTGCGGGAACTGGAGCGGCAACATGACCCTGAATGATGTGCGGCCAGGCTCGCTATCGAACTCGATAGCGCCGCCGTGGTCGTTGATGATCTTGGCGACCAAAGCAAGACCCAGGCCGGTTCCGGTGGGCTTGTTGGTCACGAACGCGTCAAACAGGTGACTGCGGATCTCGTCCGACACGCCGCGGCCGTTGTCGCGTACGGAAACGACCAGCGGCAGGTTCACCCTCGTCTGCTGTCCCGGCACGGCCAGCCGCAGCCCGTGGCGATAGGCGGTCGACAGTTCGATCTCGCGATCGACGTCGCCCGGGACCTCGCAGGCATTCTTCACCAGGTTCAGGAACACCTGGATGAGCTGGTCGCGATCTCCGTGCACATCCGGCAGCGACGGATCGTAGGTTTCGATGAAGCGCACGCCCTTGCCGAAGCCGTTCTGCGACAGGCGGCGCACATGGTTGAGGACCTGATGGATGTTGATCGGCCCGCGTTCGATGGGGCGGCCGTCGGCGAAGGCCTCCATGCGGTCGACCAGCGCGACGATGCGGTCGGTCTCCTCGCAGATCAGCTCGGTCAGCTCACGATCGGAATCCGGCACCGACTGTTCGAGGAGCTGGGCGGCGCCACGGATGCCGGATAGCGGGTTCTTGACCTCGTGCGCCAGCATCGCGGCCAGCGCGCTCACCGAGCGGGCGGCGCTGCGATGCGAGAGCTGGCGGTCGATGCTGCGGGCGATCGTCTGCTCGACCAGAGAAACTGCGACCAGACCTTCGCTGTCGACGATCGGCGAGAGGCGGAGCGCGCAGAAACGCGTGCCGATGCGCGGCGACGCGAGCGTCACGCCGTTCTCGGCGACCGCGCCGCCGGTGGCCAGGACCTGCTCCATCAGGGAGAAGAGCGGCGTGTCCTCGGGAACGAACTCGCTCAGCGGATGACCGACCAGGCGGGCCCGGCCGACGCCGAAGAACTGCTCGGCCGAGAGGTTGGCGTAGTGCATCAGGCCGTTCGCATCGACGACGATGATCGCTTCCGAGAGCGAATCGAGGAGAGCCGTCGGAAACTGATCGCTCATGCCGTTCCGTTTGAGAGGGCGCAGGGACATCAGGCTGCCTGTCGCTCCGCGGCCGGCAGGAAGAACGAAGCGAGCATGCCCCGCACCTTGTCGGCGTCGGTTTCGCGGTTGAGCGCCGCTCGAAAATCGGCGGAGTCCGGAAGGCCCTTGGAATACCAGCCGAGATGCTTGCGGGCCATGCGTACGCCCGTTTCCAGACCGTAGTGTTCGAGCATCGCCTCGAAATGCGTGCGCACCGTCGCGTATTGCTCGGCGATCGAGGGATCGCGCAGACGCTCGCCGGTCCGAAGGTAATGGATCGCCTGGGCGGGGAACCAAGGGCGACCATAGGCGCCGCGGCCGATCATGATGCCGTCGGCACCCGACTGCTCCAGCGCCTGGTCGACGTCGTCGAGCGTGTTGATGTCGCCGTTGACGATCACCGGCAGCTTGGTGGCCGCCTTGACGGTGCGGACGAAGGCCCAGTCGGCGTGACCCTCGTAGAAGTCGCAGCGGGTGCGACCATGCACCGTCAACATCCTGATGCCGCACGCCTCGGCGATGCGCGCGAGGTTCGGGGCGTTGCGGTTGGTCGAATCCCAGCCGGTCCGCATCTTGAGCGTGACCGGCAGCTTAACGGCCTTGACCGTCGCTTCGAGGATCTTCGCGGCATGGACCTCGTCGCGCATCAGCGACGAACCGGCGTGCCCGTTCACGACCTTCTTCACCGGGCAGCCGAAATTGATGTCGATGATCGCCGCGCCGCGATCCTCGTTGAGCTTGGCGGCTTCGGCCATGACCTCGGGCTCGCAGCCTGCGAGCTGGACCGACATCGGAAACTCTTCCGGCGTCGTCTTGGCCATCATTAACGTCTTGCGGTTTTCGCGGACCATCGCGGCCGAGGCGATCATCTCGGAAACGACGAGCCCTGCCCCGCGGCGCTTCACCATCTGTCGGAACGGCATGTCGCTGACACCCGATAGCGGCGCCAGGATGACGGGGTCCTCGATACGAACGGGGCCGATGTCGATGGGTTTGAGGCTGTGTGCGTTTGGCATTCTTTGTTCAGTTATTAGGCATCTTGTGCAGTGCACAATAATTAAGCGAGCAATAGCGGGTCCCGACGACGGGCGCAAGGGCCGGAAGTACGCGCCCGTCAAAGCCTGCTAGATTGCGCATAATGCGTAGAGTTACCGCCCTGATCGTCGCGGCCGGCCGCGGTAGCCGCTTCGGCGGCCCACTGCCCAAGCAATATGCGCTTCTGGACGGCGAGCCCGTCCTGCGCCGGACCATCGCCGCCTTTCAAGCCACGCCTGCCGTCGGCCGCGTTATCGTGGTGATCGGTTCGGGAGATGACGCGCGCTACGAGGCCGCGACACGCGGGCTCGACCTGCCCCAGCCGGTGCCGGGCGGCAGCAGCCGCCAGCAGTCCGTGCTGCACGGCCTCGAAGCCCTGGCCTCTACGGCGCCGGATTTCGTCGCCATCCACGACGCGGCCCGCCCCTTCGTGCGGCCTGCCGACATCGAGGCGTGCCTCTCCGCCGCCTCGGCCGACGGGATCGATGGCGCCATCCTTGGCATTCCCCTCGCCGATACGTTGAAGCGCGTCGGCGCGGGCCAGGCGATCACGGAGACCGTGCCGCGCCTCGACCTGTGGCGCGCGCAGACACCGCAGGTCTTTCGCTTCGCGCCCCTTCTGATGGCGCACCGCGCAGCGGCGTCGCTCGCCGCCGACGAAGCGACCGCGCTGACGGACGATGCCGCCGTCGCCGAGCGGGCGGGGCTGAAGCTTGTCATGGTCGCGGGCAGCGAAGATAACCGCAAGATCACCAACACCGCCGACCTCTCCTTGCCTCACATGGAAACCCGCACCGCCCTCGGCTTCGACGTGCACGGCTTCGCGCCGGGCAATGCCGTCATGCTGGGCGGCGTCGCCATTGCGCACACACATGCGCTTGCCGGTCACTCCGACGCCGATGTGGCGCTGCATGCGTTGACCGATGCCGTCCTGGGCACGATCGGCGCCGGCGACATCGGCAAGCACTTCCCGCCCTCCGATCCGCAATGGCGCGGCGCCTCCTCCGACCGCTTCCTGCGTCACGCCGTCGATCTCGTGACGGCGCGCGGCGGCCGCATCGTTCACCTCGATGTCTCGATCGTCTGCGAAGCCCCCAAGGTCGGGCCGCATCGCGACGCCATGGTGAACAGCATCGCCGCCATCGCCGGCGTTGCCTCCGGACGGGTCAGCGTGAAGGCGACGACGACCGAGGGATTGGGCTTCACCGGGCGGCGCGAAGGCATCGCGGCCCAGGCCATTGCAACCGTGGAACTGCCAGGGAGCTGAGCGGCACATGTTCGATCACGAAATGCGGGAAGCCGCGGAGCACGTCCTGTTCGCCTGCCGCAAGCGCGGCTTCAAGGTCGTCACGGCGGAGTCCTGCACCGGCGGCCTGATCGCCGCCGCCCTCACCGCCATCGCCGGCTCGTCCGACGTCGTGGACCGCGGCTTCGTCACCTACTCCAACGAAGCCAAGCGCGAGATGCTGGACGTGCCGTGGGACGCGATCGTGAGCCACGGCGCGGTGAGCGAGCAGGTGGCACGAGCGATGGCCACCGGCGCCCTCGCCCGCTCCGGCGCGCAGCTTTCCGTCTCGGTGACTGGCGTCGCCGGCCCCGGCGGCGGCTCGGCCGAAAAGCCCGTCGGCCTGGTCCATTTCGGCGCAGCCCGCGCGGGCTTCGAGCCGGTGACCGAACGCCACGTCTTCCCCGGCGACCGCGACGCCATCCGCCGCCTCGCGGTCATCACCGCGCTGGCCATGCTGGCGAAGCTGGCGGAGCGGTAGAGACACAAACACCCGTCGTCCGAGGGAGCCGCCCGAAGGGCGGCGCAGCGCTCAGGACGACTGTTTGGCGTTGGCCGGTTTCGTGGGCGCACCATAGAGCTGCGACGCTCGTGCCTCGAAGGCCGAGACCATGCGGCGGACGGCTTCGGCGAACAGGAGTTGCACAGTCTTCTGCAGCAGCAGCGAGCGGAAATCGAACTCGAGTTCGAAGTCGATCTGCGTGCCCTCGGGATGAGGCTTGAAGATCCAGCGGCTCTTCAGCAGCCGGAATGGACCCTCGATTCCCGTCGTGACGATACGCGGACCCTCGGGATCGTCGGGTGACAGCTCGACGCGCGAGACGAACTTTTCGTGGAACGGGCCGAAGCCGATCGCCAGTTCGGCGATCTCGACATTGGGCCCTTCACGCCGGCGGATGCGACCGGCGAAGCACCAGGGCAGGAATTCGGGATAGCGCGGCACGTCGGCGACCAGGTCGAAGAGCTGCCGCGGCTGGAACGGAACGACGCGCCGTTCCTGATGACGGGTCGCCAAGAAGCCGTCAGCCCTTGAGCTGCTCTAGCTGGGCCACGCGCGCGGCCTTGAGGCGCGCGAAATCGTCGCCGGCGTGATAGCTCGACCGCGTCAGCGGCGAGGACGAGACCATCAGGAAGCCCTTGGCCCGCGCCATCTGGGCGAGTTCCGAGAATTCGGCCGGCGTCCAGAAGCGGTCGAGCGCGGCGTGCTTGGGCGTCGGCTGCAGGTACTGGCCGATCGTCAGGAAGTCGACGTCGGCGGCGCGCAGGTCGTCCATCACCTGCAGGATCTCCTCGCGCGTCTCGCCCAGCCCGACCATCAGGCCGGACTTAGTGAACATCGCGGGATCGATCTCCTTTACGCGCGACAGGAGGCGCAGCGAGGTAAAGTAGCGCGCGCCGGGACGGATGGTCGGATAGAGCCGCGGCACGGTTTCGAGATTGTGGTTAAAGACGTCGGGACGCGACGCGACCACCGTCTCGATGGCGCCGGGCTTGCGCATGAAGTCGGGAGTCAGGATCTCGACCGTGGTCGCCGGCGCCGACTTGTGCAGCGCGGTGATCACCTCGGCGAAGTGCCCTGCCCCGCCATCGGCGAGGTCGTCGCGGTCGACGGACGTGACCACGACATGGCCGAGGCCGAGCTTGCCGACCGCCTCCGCAATATTGGCCGGCTCGTGCGGGTTCAGCGCGCCCGGCTTGCCGGTCGCCACGTTGCAGAAGGCGCAGGCCCGCGTGCAGGTCTCGCCCATGATCATGAAGGTCGCGTGCTTCTGCTTCCAGCACTCGCCGATGTTCGGGCAGGCCGCTTCCTCGCATACCGTCGTGAGCTTGAGCTCGCGCATCAGCCGCTTGGTCTCGGCATATTCCGGCGAGTTGGGCGCACGTACCCTGATCCAATCCGGCTTGCGCTGGATGGGATTGTCGGGGCGGTGGGCCTTCTCCGGGTGGCGCTCCGCCCGGCTCAGGGAAAGCTTGTCGAGGGTTCCGTCCATGATCGCCTAGATATGGAGCGTCCGGCCGTAGGCCGCCAGTACCGACTCGTGCATCATCTCCGACAGGGTGGGATGCGGGAACACCGTGGCCATCAGCTCGACCTCGGTGGTCTCCAGCGTCTTGGCGATGCTGTAGCCCTGGATCAACTCGGTGACCTCGGCGCCGATCATGTGGGCGCCCAAGAGCTCGCCGGTCCTGGCGTCGAAGATCGTCTTGATGAAGCCCTCGGGCTCGCCCAGGGCAATCGCCTTGCCATTGCCGATGAAGGGGAACTTGCCGACCTTGAGTTCCAGCCCCTTGGCCTTGGCCGCCGCCTCGGTGAGGCCGATGCTCGCGACCTGCGGCTGGCAGTAGGTGCAGCCCGGGATGTTCTCGGTCTTCATCGGGTGCACGCCCTTCACGCCGGCGATCTTCTCGACCACCAGCACGCCCTCGTGCATTGCCTTGTGGGCGAGCCAGGGCGGGCCGGCGACGTCGCCGATCGCATAGACGTTGGGCTCGCCGGTGAAGCCCCACGGGTCGATCACGATGTGGGTCTTCTCGACCTTCACCTTGGTGCCTTCGAGGCCGATATTCTCGACATTGCCCACGATGCCGACGGCGCTGATGACGCGGTCGACCGTGATCTCCTGCGCCTTGCCGCCGACCGTGATGGTGGCCGTGACGTTGTTGGCGCCTTTCTTCAGGTTCGACACCGTGGCGCTGGTCAGGATCTTCATGCCCTGCTTCTCGAAGGCACGCTTGGCGAAGGCGGAGACCTCGGCATCCTCGACCGGCAGCACGCGGTCCATGACCTCGGCCACCGTCACCTCGGCGCCCATGGTGCGGTAGAAGCTCGCGAACTCGATGCCGATCGCACCCGAGCCGATGACCAGCAGCGACTTCGGGAATTCCGGCGGCACCATCGCTTCCTTGTAGCTCCACACCAGCTTGCCGTCGGCCTCGAGGCCGGGAAGCTGGCGCGCGCGGGCGCCGGTGGCCAGGATCACGTCCTTGGCCGTCAGGGTGACGTTGCTCTTGTCCTTCAGCGCGACCGCGACCTTGCGCTTCGCCCCGTCGGTGCCGGCGAGCTTCGCCGTGCCGTCGAACACCGTGATCTTGTTCTTCTTCATCAGCATCGAGACGCCGTTGCTGAGCTGGCTCGCGACCTTGCGCGAGCGCTCGACGATCTTCTTGGGATCGAACGACACGTCCTTGACCGACAGGCCATAGGCGTCGGCATGCTTGATGAGGCCGTAAACCTCCGAGGTGCGCAGCAGCGCCTTGGTCGGAATGCAGCCCCAGTTGAGGCAGATGCCGCCCATATGCTCGCGCTCGACCACCGCGGTCTTGATTCCGAGCTGGGCCGCGCGGATGGCAGCGACATAGCCGCCCGGTCCGCCGCCCACGACGATGAGATCGAAACTGGTTTCGGCCATGACGTACTCCTAGGCCAGCATCGCGGCGGGTTGCTCGACATACGCCTTGAGCGTCTGCAGGAACTGCGCGCCCATCGCGCCGTCCACCACGCGGTGATCGACGGCCAGCGTGCAGCTCATGATGTTGCGAATGACCATCTCGCCCTTGCGAACGACGACCCGCTCCTCGCCCGCGCCGACGGCCAGGATCATGGACTGCGGCGTGTTGATGATGGCGCCGAAGTCGCGGATGCCGAACATGCCGAGGTTCGAGATGGTGAAGCCGCCGCCCTGGAACTCCTCGAGCTTCAGCTTGCCACTCTTGGCGCGGCTGGCGAGGTCCTTCATCTCGATCGAGATCTGCGCCAGGCCCTTCATGTCGGCATTGCGCACGATCGGCGTGATGAGGCCGCGATCGGTGGCGACGGCGACGGAGATATCGACCGCGCCGTACTGGATCATCTCGTCCTCGGTCCACGAGGCGTTGCACTCCGGATGGTCACGCAGCGCCTTGGCGCAGGCCTTGATCACCATGTCGTTGACCGAGACCTTGGTGCCCTTCTTCTCGACCACGGCGTTGATCGCGGTGCGTGCCGTCAGCAGCGCGTCAATCTCGAAGTCGACCGTCAGGTAGAAGTGCGGGACGGTCTGCTTGGACTCGAGCATGCGCCGGGCGATGACCTTGCGGATGCTGGTGTGCGGCACGCGGCTATCGCCGGGCGCCACGAACACCGGCTGGCCGCCGGCGGGCGGCGCCGATGCCTTGGCCGCGGCCTTCGGGACCTGGGCTGCCGCGGGCGCGGCACCGGGCTTGGCATTCTCGACGTCGGCCTTGACGATGCGGCCGTTCGGACCGGAGCCCTTGAGGCCGGCGAGGTCGATCCCCTTCTCCGCCGCGATGCGTTTGGCCAGCGGCGAGGCGAAGATGCGGGTGCCGCCGGAGGAAGCCGCTGGTGCGGCCGGCTTGGGCGCCGCTGCTGCCGGCTTCTCGGCAGGCTTCTCCTCGGCCCTGGGAGCCGGCTTTTCAGCGGCAGGTGCCACGGACTTGCCGGCTTCCTTTTCTCCCTCTTCGAGCAGCACGGCGATGACGGCGTTGACCTTCACGCCTTCGGCGCCCTCCTCGACGAGGATCTGGCCGATCTTGCCCTCGTCGACGGCCTCGACTTCCATAGTGGCCTTGTCCGTCTCGATCTCGCAGACGACCTGGCCTGACTTGACCGTGTCACCGACCTTGACGTGCCACTTGGCGAGCTTGCCCTCCGTCATGGTGGGCGAGAGCGCGGGCATCAGGATGTTGATGGACATGCCGTCTCTCCCGCCTCAGCGATTGCAGACCGCGCGAGCGGCCTCGACGATGTGAGAGGATTGCGGCAGCGCCATCTTCTCGAGGTTGGCGGCATAGGGCAGCGGCACGTCGAGACCGGCGACGCGCTTGACCGGCGCATCGAGGTAATCGAAGGCGTGCTCCATCATCAGCGCCGACAGTTCGGAGCCGATGCCGGCGAACGGCCAGCCCTCCTCGCAGGAGACGAGCCGGTTGGTCTTCTTCACCGACTGGACGATGGTCTCGGTGTCGAACGGGCGCAGCGAGCGCAGGTTGATCACTTCGGCCTCGATCCCGATCTTGGCCAGCTCCTCAGCCGCCTGCAGCGCCTTGCCGACCATGATCGAGAAAGCGACGATCGTGACGTCCTTGCCGGCCCGCTCGATCTTCGCCTTGCCGATCGGCAGCACGAAGTCTGGATCCTCCGGCACGTCGAACGACTGGCCGTAGAGGATCTCGTTCTCGAGGAAGATCACCGGGTTGGGATCGCGGATCGCCGCGCGCAACAGGCCCTTGGCGTCGGCGGCGCTCCATGGTGCCAGCACGCGCAGGCCCGGCACATGGGCGTACCAGCTCGCGTAGCACTGCGAATGCTGGGCGGCGACGCGCGAGGCCGCGCCGTTGGGACCACGGAACACGATCGGGCAGGTCATCTGGCCGCCCGACATGTAATGCGTCTTGGCCGCCGAGTTGATGATCTGGTCGATCGCCTGCATGGCGAAGTTGAAGGTCATGAACTCGACGATCGGCTTCAGCCCGCCGAACGCCGCGCCGACGCCCAGGCCGGCGAAACCGTGCTCGGTGATCGGCGTGTCGATGACGCGCTTTTCGCCGAACTCCTCGAGCAGGCCCTGGCTGATCTTGTAGGCGCCCTGGTACTGGGCGACTTCCTCGCCCATCAGGAAGACGGACTTGTCGGCGCGCATCTCGGCGGCCATCGCCTCGCGCAGGGCCTCGCGCACCGTGATGTGCTGAGTCCCGCCCTTCCACTCCGGCTCGGGCGCCGCCGCAACGACGGCAGGTGCTGCAGGCGCTGTCTCGGCCTTGGGCTTCTCTTCGGATTTCGGGGTTTCCCTCGAGGCCTCGGCCTTGGCGGCCGGCGTCGCGGCATCGGCGGCGCTCTCGCCTTCGCCGGCCAGCACGCAGATCGGCGTGTTCACCGGGACGCCCTCGGTGCCTTCCTCGATGAGGATCTTGGCGACCGTGCCTTCGTCGACCGCTTCGACTTCCATGGTCGCCTTGTCGGTCTCGATCTCGCAGAGCACCTGGCCGGACTTCACTTCATCGCCAACCTTGACGTGCCACTTCGCGAGCTTGCCTTCGGTCATGGTGGGAGACAGGGCAGGCATCAGAACCTGAATGCTCATGGGATCAGGCCTCAACCAGGATGTCGGTCCACAGCTCCGACGGATCGGGCTCGGGACTTTGCTGCGAGAATTCGGCGGCGTCGTTCACGATCTTGCGGATCTCCGCATCGACCGCCTTGAGCGCGGTCTCGTCGACGATCTTGGCGTCGAGCAGGCGCTTGCGGATATGCTCGATCGGGTCGCGCTCGTTGCGGAACTTGTCGACCTCTTCCTTGGTCCGGTACTTGGCCGGATCGCTCATCGAATGGCCGCGGTAGCGATAGGTCTGCATCTCGAGGATGTAGGGCCCCTGCCCGCTGCGCGCATGCTCGATGGCCTTCTCGCCGGCCGCCCGCACCGCCAGCACGTCCATGCCATCGACCCGCTCGCCCGGGATGCCGAAGGCTTCGCCGTGGCGATAGAGCTCGGTCGTGGCCGAGGCGCGCTCGACCGAGGTGCCCATGCCGTAGCGGTTGTTCTCGATGATGTAGACCACCGGCAGCTTCCAGAGAGCCGCCATGTTCATGGCCTCGTAGACCTGGCCCTGGTTGGCGCTGCCGTCGCCGAAATAGGTCAGCGAGACGTTCTTGTTGCCGTTGTACTTGTGGGCGAAGGCGAGACCGGTACCGATCGGCACCTGGGCGCCGACGATGCCGTGGCCGCCGTAGAAGCTCTTCTCGCGGCTGAACATGTGCATCGAGCCGCCCTTGCCCTTGGAGTAGCCGCCGCTGCGTCCCGTCAGCTCGGCCATCACGCCCTTGGGGTCCATGCCGCAGGCCAGCATGTGGCCATGGTCGCGGTAGGAGGTGATGACGGCGTCCTTGTCGCGGACGTTGGCCTGCATCCCGACCACGACCGCTTCCTGGCCGATGTAGAGATGGCAGAAGCCGCCAATCAGGCCCATGCCGTAGAGCTGGCCCGCCCGCTCCTCGAAGCGGCGGATCAGGAGCATGTCGCGGTAATGCGCCTTGAGCTCGTCGGGGCTCACGCTGTTGTCGCCCGGAGTCGCAGGCGACTTCGCCTTGGCGGGAGAAGGATCGTCTTTCGGCTTCGTGGCCGGCTTCGCCATGGCAGTCCCCTCGTGAACGCGCTTCGGCTTATAACATCGCTCAGGGCGATGTGTTTGATCTAGCAGGAAAAAACAGACTCTCGGCGGGTGCGCCGCAGCAATTGAGCGATTGTTTGCCTACGATGGATCGCGCCGGACAGTTTCTTTCAGACGGCCGCGGGGCGAACGCTGAACGAGGCGTCATCGTCGCGTGACGTGACCGTCAGCGCGTCGGCATGAAGACGATGATGTCGTCCTTGCGCGCGAAGTTCAGGAGCACGCGCGCCCGCTCGTCGAGCATGTCGGGCTCGAGACTCTGGTTGCGCAGGGCCGCCACGCGCCGCTCCCAGATCTTCCGGGTGGTCTCGGCTTCGGCGAGGTTCTGTTCGGCGATCAGCACTTCGCGCTGAAGATGGGCCATGGCCAGCAGGCCGCGATCACCGTTCACCAGATGGTACCCGAAATAACCGAATACCGTGGCGAAGATGACGGGAGCCAGAATCTGACGTGGTCTCAACAACATATGCTGCGTTCCTGCAGGGATATGGCAACATATGGTGACCTTCCGTCAAGAATTTTTCGATTGGCGCGGCGACATCAAGCCACTCCGACCCCATGGATCGCCCGGGGTGCGACATTCGTTTCGACTGTTTCGGTTATTTCGTTTGTTTCGTCTGTGCGGCCCGCCGGTCGGGCTTCAGTGCCCACCACAGGCCCGCCAGGACACAGCCGAGCCCCAGCAGAGCGGCGACGGGCAAGGGTTCGCCCAGCAGCGCCGTGCCGCCCAGCGCCGCGGTCACCGGACCGAGGCCCAGGAACAGCGTGACCAGGCTCGGCGGCGCATTGCCCAGCGCATAGACCCAGAGAAAGAACCCGATGCCGCTCGACACGCCGATGAAGCCCACCGCGGCCACCTCGCCTGCCGTGAACGACGGCCAGGTGGCGAAAAAGCCCTCGCCAGCGGCAATACCGGCGAGCGCCAGGACGGCCACGAACATGGCGAAGGCGGTCACGTGCAGCGCCGAGCTGCGCGCCACATAGGGCGCATAGAAGATCGAGCAGAGCGCGCCGCACAAGGCCGCACCGAGGGCCGACAGCGTGCCCAGCCAGACCGACCCGTGTTCCGGCTGCGCCGTCAGCGCGGCCCCTCCCAGCGCGATCGCGACGCCCCCGACGGTGAGCAGCGAGCCGCCGACTTTCGCCGTCGTCAACCGTTCCCGGCCGAGCAGTGCCGACAGGATCATGGTCATGAGCGGAAAGGTCGAGAACAGCAGCGAGGCCCGCGCCGCCGGGATGTGCAGCAGCGAATAGTTCAGCAGCACGATCAGCGCCGCGAACTGTCCGATGCCCAGCAGCCCGATCGGCACGAGGTCGCGGCCGGCGATGCCCCGCCACGGCCGCAGCCACAGCGCCGGCACCAGGCAGATCAGCCCGACCAGATAGCGCAGGAAGCCGAGCGACCCCGGCCCCGCCGCATCGACGACGTAGCGGGTCGCCACCATGGCGGCGCCGACCTGGATGCCGGTCCCGGCCGCGGCCCAGAGCGGGCCGGGCCGCTTCACAGGTCGAGGTTCCAGAACTGCCCGACCAGCTTCTTGCCGAAACTCTCGTGCTTCTCTTCCTTGATGAGCCGGAAGCCGGCGGCGATGTAGATCTTGCGCGCCGAGACCAGGATGTCGTTGGTCCAAAGCATCAGCTTCCGGTAGCCCTTGGCGCGGGCATCCTCGATGCAGGCCGCGACCAGGCTCTGGCCGATGCCCAGCCCGCGCGCCGTCGGCTCGACATAGAGCATGCGCAGCTGCCCCGTGGCCTTGCCCGCCCGCACCAGGAAGACCGATCCCACGATCTCGCCGTTGCGCTCGGCGATCCAGCAATTGTCCGACTTGGGGTCGAACTTGCGGATGAACTTCGCCGATATCTCCGCCAGCATGGCCTCGAAGCTGCCGTCCCAGCCATGCTCATCGGCATAGAGCTGGGTCTGGCGGCGGATGATCCAGCCCATGTCGCCGGGCTGATGCGGCCGCAGGGTGAAGGGCGTGCGCGTCTCCGGCGGCTCGTCGAGCAGCTTCTCGACCGTCGCCAGCGCCTTGACCAGCTTGTCCTGCCGCTCGACCGGCAGTTCGGCCAGCAGTCTGGCGATGTCCTGCCGCGACTGCTCGTTCATGGCGGCCCAGAGCTGCTGGCCCTTGGCGGTGAGCGCGAGCTGCGTCTCGCGCTTGTCCTGCTGGCTGCGTGTGCGGGCGAGACAGCCCCTCTTCTCCAGCCCCTTCAGCAGGCGGCTGACATAGCCCGGGTCGAGTCCGAGATCGCGGCACAGTTCCTGCGCCGTCGGCCGGTCGCGATTGGCGATCTCGTAGACCAGACGTCCCTCGGGCAGGGTGAAGGGGCTGTGCAGCAGGGTTTCCTCGAGCACGCCGATTCGGCGGGTATAAAAGCGCGAGAAACGGCGGACCGCCTCGATGCGGGACGCGAGCGACGATGCTGCCATGGCAATCTCCAGGAAGATTGCCATCGTCAATCAGTTACTTGCCGTAGTCAACTATTGGCAATCAAGCAAAGGTCCTTCGCTGCGCTCAGGATGACAGCGTTTTCTGGATCGGCGCAGTGCATAGATTCGAGCAAAATTGTCATCCTGAGCGCAGCGAAGGACCTTTCGCTCTTTCCCAAAGAAAAAGGGCCGCCGCAGCGACCCTTCCTCATCCCGTTCAGCCTGGCTCAGCCACGCAGGATCGACGTGCCGGCGTAGCGGGCCTGGGTGCCGAGCTGCTCCTCGATGCGCAGGAGCTGGTTGTACTTGGCCAGGCGGTCCGAGCGCGACAGCGAGCCGGTCTTGATCTGGCCGCAGTTGGTGGCGACGGCGAGGTCGGCGATGGTCGCGTCCTCGGTCTCGCCCGAGCGGTGGGACATGACGGCGCCGTAGCTGGCGTTGCGCGCCATGGACACGGCTTCCATCGTCTCGGTCAGCGTGCCGATCTGGTTGACCTTTACCAGGATGGCGTTGGCCAGACCGTCCTTGATGCCCTGCTCCAGCCGCTTCGGGTTGGTGACGAACAGGTCGTCGCCGACCAGCTGGATCTTCTTGCCGAGCTTGTCGGTGATGGCCTTCCAGCCCTTCATGTCGTCCTCGGCCATGCCGTCCTCGATCGACACGATCGGGTAGCGCTTCACGAGATCGGCGTAGTAGTCGACCATGCCGGCGGCATCGAACGACTTGCCCTCGCCCTCCATCTCGTACTTGCCCTTCTTGAAGAACTCGGTCGAGGCCGGGTCGAGCGCCAGCATCACGTCCTCGCCGGGCTTGTAGCCGGCCTTCTCGATCGCCTTCATGACGAAGGACAGCGCCTCGTCGGCGGTGGCGAGATTCGGGGCGAAGCCGCCCTCGTCGCCCACGTTGGTATTGTGGCCGGCGTCATGGAGCTGGCCGCGGAGCGCGTGGAAGACCTCCGCGCCCATGCGCAGCGCATCGGCGAAGCGGTCGGCCTTCACCGGCATGATCATGAATTCCTGGATGTCGATCGGATTGTCGGCATGGGCGCCGCCATTGATGATGTTCATCAGCGGCACCGGCAGCACCGAGGCCTGGCTGCCGCCGACATAGCGGTAGAGCGGCAGGCCGCTGTCCATCGCCGCGGCCTTGGCGACGGCGAGCGAGGCGCCGAGGATCGCGTTGGCGCCGAGGCGGCCCTTGTTCGGGGTGCCGTCGAGCTCGATCAGGGCGCGGTCGATCTTGATCTGCTCCAGCGCGTCGAGGCCGGACAGCAGGTCCATGATCTCGCCGTTCACGGCGGCGACCGCCTTCAGCACGCCCTTGCCGCCATAGCGCTTCTTGTCGCCGTCGCGCAGCTCGACTGCCTCGTGCGCACCGGTCGAGGCGCCGGACGGGACGGCCGCGCGGCCGATCGCGCCGCTGTCGAGTTCGACTTCGACTTCGACGGTGGGATTGCCACGGCTGTCGAGGATTTCGCGACCGCGGACTTCAGCTATGGCGCTCATGAGAAAAACTCCTGTTAGGCGCGGCCTGTCTAGCCCGCGCCGACGGCGGGGAGCAAGTGACGCGATGGCGCGCACTTCCTATACTTCCCCGCAAGAATTGCCGCCGCCTGGGAGAAAACAATGCCCGACCAGACCCATCAGCATCAGGCCACCGCCTCCGTCGAAGCGCGGACCGATGCCATCGAGGCCGCCTTCCACGAACGCGGCATGGAGCCCGCCAACTTCATCCGCGAGTTCAAGCACCTCGCCGAGGAGGAATGGGTGCCGGAGAACGGCGCGCGTGTGGTCGCCAAGGCCTGGACCGATCCGGCGTTCCGCGAGCGGCTGTTCGCCAACGGCCGGGAGGCCGTGACCGAGCTCGGCCTGTCCATGCCGCCGCATCACCGGCACCTGGTCGTGCTGGAGAACACGCCGAACGTCCACAATGTGATCTGCTGCACGCTCTGCTCGTGCACCGCCTTCTCGATCATCGGCCTGCCGCCGGACTGGTACAAGGACCTGGAATACCGCGCCCGCGTCGTGCGCCAGTCGCGCACCGTGCTGAAGGAGATGGGCCTCGACCTGCCGGCCGACATGGAGATCCGCGTCTGGGATACGACGGCCGACACGCGCTACATGGTGCTGCCGGTGCGCCCGGAAGGCACCGAGGGCTGGTCCGAGGAGAAACTCGCCGGGCTGGTCACCAAGGACGCCATGATCGGCGTCTCGCGCCTCTAGGACCGGAGAGACAGTCATGGACGGCATGCACGATCTCGGCGGCAAGCAGGGCTTCGGCCGGGTCCGCTACTCGCTCCGCGCCCAGACCTTCCACGAGCCGTGGGAGAAGCGGGTCAACGCGCTCTATTCGCTGGCGGTCAAGCTCGGCATCTTCAACATGGACGAGTACCGCCACGCCATCGAGCGCATGGAGCCGCGCCACTATCTGTCGGCCAGCTACTATGAGCGCTCGCTGACCAGCCTCGCCACCCTCTGCGTCGAGAAGGGCATCCTGACCCAGGAGGAGCTGGAACGTCGCGCCCAGGGCGCCTTCCCACTCGCCTTGCCGAGCGCCCCCGGCCGCACCAACGTCGCCACGCGCGAGACGCTGAAGGTCGGCGACAAGGTCACGGTCAAGTCGCACCACGTGCATGGCCATGTGCGCATGCCGGGCTATATCCGCGGCAAGAGCGGCGTGGTGGTGGGCGTGTCACCGCCCTACCCGTTCCCCGACGCCCATGGCCACGGCATCGAAGCCGAACACGAGCCGACCTACGACGTCCGCTTCGACGCGCGCGACCTGTGGTCCGACGCGGCCGATCCGGCCTTCGTCCATGTCGGCGTCTTCGAGAGCTACCTGGAGCGCGCGAAGTAGTCGGCGCGTTCTGATCAGACGATTTTTTCTGAGCGCAGCCAAGGACCTAGCGGAACGACCGCAACACTCCTGAACTGGAGTCGGAACAACGCCACCTGGTGAGTCCGCCTCTCAACCAGTTCGTACCAACCGGGGCGCCGGATGCCTGTCCGCAGTTGCCGGACAGGACCGCCGGCCCTTAGGCTGCCGATCAATATGGGAGGACCAGCCGCGTGACCGACCTCGCCGAAGCCGACCGCGTCGACATACACATCCTGGTCGACAACGCAGTCGATGGCCTCTCCTCCACCCCACTCAACGTCGAGGGCGAATGGGCTTTCGCCACACGGCGCGGCCTGCGCGCCTCGTCGGACCGCTGCCTGTGCTGTGGCGTCCACGGGCTCTCCTGCCTCGTCACCGTACAGAAGGGCGACGTCATCCACACGCTGCTGTTCGACAGCGGGCCGGAGGAATACGCCTTCGAGCGCAACACGACGCGGCTCGGCGTCGATCTCGGCCGGGTCGAGGGCATCGTGCTCTCGCACGGCCACTGGGACCATGCCGGGGCCATGAAGCTGGCGCTGCAGCGCATCCGCGCCGGCAACGGCGGACGCGACGTACCTTTCCACGTCCATCCCGGCATGTTCCACCAGCGCGGCATGAAGCTGCCAGACGGCAGCGTACGGCAGATGGACGACGTGCCCTCGGCCGATGAGTTGAGCGGCCTCGGCGCCGAGATCGTCTCGACGACCCAGCCGCAGCGCCTGCTCGACGGCCTGTTCCATGTGAGCGGCGAGATCCCGCGGGTCACGCCCTTCGAGCGCGGCCTGCCCGGCCAGATGCGGCGCACGGCGCCCGATGCGCCGTGGGAGAGCGACGAGTTGCTCATGGACGAACGCTGGATCGCGGTGAACGTGAAGGGCAAGGGGCTGGTCGTGCTGAGCGCCTGTTCACACGCCGGCATCGTGAACGTGCTCCACCATGCCCGCGCGAGCTTCCCCGCGGTGCCGCTGCATGCTGTGCTAGGCGGTCTTCATCTCTCGGGTACGAACGAGAAGATCATCCCCGAGACCATCGCCGCCCTGAAGGGCTTTGGCCTGGCCCGTATCGGCGCCGGCCACTGCACCGGCTGGCGCGCCATGGCGGCGCTGGGCCAAGCCTTCGGCGACGAGGTTCTGGCGCCCTCCGCCGTCGGCAAGCGCTACTGGTTCTGAGGCGCAGCGACACCTCGCCTGTTCAAGCCGCGGCCGCCCCGGGGAATCGCGAGTTGGACCGTTCGCTGCGCTCAGGAGCGAAGGAAAGCATTCCAGGCATCAACGCCAGGCGCTCTTCAGCGCCTGGTCGGTCTTCCACTGCTCGACCGCGGCGACGTCGTCGCAGGTGAAGGCCTGTGGGTTCTTGCGCGGGGTGGCTTCGATCCAGGCGAAGACCAGGCACTGGCCGTAGGTCTTGTCGCCCTGCTTCGTTTCGAACTTCACTTCGGTCGTGGCCGCGGCACCGGCCTTGGCATCGCCGTAGTCGTCGATCGCCGGCGTGATCTCGCCGACGGTTCGGCCGGCTGCCTTGTTGTCCGCGTACCACTTGGCGAAGCCCGTGAATTGCTCGCCCGCCACGCCCTTGCCATCGGCTGCAACGTAGGCCTTGAGGTCGCGCACGAGGCCCTGCGCCGCGGCATTGGCTTTCGGCTCGGCGGCCTTGCGGCGTTCGGCGAGCCTTGCCTGCAGGGCCTTGAGCGCGTCGGCGTTGGAGGGCGGGGCCGGCTGCAGAGGCACAGGCGCCGCCGTCTGCGGTGCCGATTCGAGCCGGCGGATGGGCGCGCGGGCCGCCTCTGCATTGAGCTGGGCCGCTTCCTGCGGCGTCAGCTTGCCGACGGCCGGCGTATTGCGCCCCTTCTGCCAGTCACCGATCGCCTTCACCGTGGCTTCGGACTGCAGGTTGCCATCGATCGGGCCATTGTACTTGTCGAGGGTGCGCAGGGACTCCTGGATCTTCCTGCGGTCGGCGTCGGGACTGTTGAGCACCGTGGCGTAATCAGGCGCTGGCGCCGGGCGCGCTGCGACGGGCGCCGGAGCCTGAGCCGGCGGCGCGGCTGCGGCGCCCCCGCCTCCCCCGCTCGCGCAGGCGGCGGGATTCTGGAAGCAGCGCTCGACCTCACCCGCGCTCTGCGCCCATCCGATGGCAGGTGCCAGGAGCACCAGGGAGACGACGCTCGCCGCGAGACGCATCTCAGATGCCGCCATAGGTGTTGGCCGCCAACTGCGCCGGCAGACCGATCGCCATCACGACGGGCTGGCCGCGACCGGTCTGGCCGCGGGCGATGATGTGGTCGTTGGGGGCACCGGTCTTGCTCTCGTAGCTGCCGCGGCCGGCAAACTTGCCGCCGAAGCAGGAGAGCGAGAACTGGCCGCTGCCGGGATTCTCGTTGGTCATGGTGCCGGTGCAGACCTGCTCGCCGCGGGGATTCTCAACCGTAAAGGTGACGGAGCGATCCCGGCCGATCAGCGCGCCGTAACGGACCACGCCGTTCAGGCGTGCGACGTTGCCGCGATCGTCGCGATAGAAGATCGAGGTGGGGCCGTAGGCGTCGTCCGGCATCGAGGCCTTGGGGACGACGTAGGTCTCGTCGCTGATCACGACCTGGCACCGGCAGTCGACGCCGTAATTCTCACCCAGGGGGCCGAGCTCCGCGAGGCGCCGGTTGCAGTTGGAAACGGCGATCTGCTGCACCTCGCTTTCGCTCTGCTGCCCCCGCGTATAGGCGTCGGCATAGAGGAAGGCACATTGCTTCGGCATCGGGATCGCCACGACCTTGTGGCTGGCCGAGTTCGTCTCGCTGTTCACCCAATAGCGGTTTGCCATCTCGCTGAAGCGCAGGAAGATGGGATCGCGTCGCTCGGCCTTGCCGTAGGGCGACTGCGAGGCAGCCTGTGCCCAGGCATTCGAGCCGAGCGTGAGGACGGCGAGCGTGACGAGGGCGGCAATTCGGAACATGGAAGCCAATGCACCTGAAAAAGGTGACGGAAATGCGACCCGGCCGCGGCCCCGACCTTGCCTAGACGAGGCGACTCTGTGTCTTGGCCGCGCCGATGAACGAGGTGAACAGCGGATGCGGCGCAAAGGGGCGCGACTTCAGTTCGGGATGGAACTGGACGCCGATGAACCAGGGATGGTCGGGAATCTCGACGATCTCCGGCAGGATCCCGTCCGGCGACATGCCCGAGAAACGCATGCCCACCTGCTCCAGCCGGTCCTTGTAATTGACGTTCACCTCGTAGCGATGGCGGTGCCGTTCGCTGATCACGTCCTGTCCGTAGATCTCGTGGACCTTGGTGCCGGGCCGCAGATGCGCCGGGTACGCACCAAGCCGCATGGTGCCACCCAGGTCGCCGTCCGCGGAGCGCTTCTCGAGCTGGTTGCCCTTCATCCACTCCGTCATCAGGCCGACCACCGCATGGTCGGTCGGGCCGAACTCGCTCGACGAGGCCGTCTCGATGCCCAGCAGGTTCCGCGCCGCCTCGATCACCGCCATCTGCATGCCGAAGCAGATACCGAAGAAGGGAACCTTGCGCTCACGGGCGAATTTCACCGCATGGATCTTGCCCTCGGTGCCACGTTCGCCGAAGCCGCCGGGTACCAGGATGCCGTGGACATGCTCGAGATGGCTGACGGCGTCGTCGCGCTCGAAGATCTCCGAGTCCATCCACTCCAGGGAGACCTTCACGTTGCTGCCGAAGCCGCCATGGGTCAGGGCCTCGGAGAGCGACTTGTAGGCGTCGAGCAGCACCGTGTACTTGCCGACCACCGCAATGGTCACCTTGCCCTCGGGCTCGCGCACCGAACGCACGATGCCGCGCCAGCGGTCGAGATTGGGCTCCTCGTCGGCCGGCAGGCCGAAATAGCGGCAGACCTCGCGATCGAAGCCCTGGTTATGGTAGGCGATCGGCACCTGGTAGATCGTGTCGACGTCACGCGCCTCGATGACCCGCTCGGGCTTCACGTTGCAGAACAGGGCGATCTTGCGCTGCTCGTTCTGCGGGATTTCCTTGTCGCCGCTGCGGCAGACCAGCAGGTCGGGCTGGATGCCGACGCTCAGCAGTTCCTTGACTGAATGCTGGGTGGGCTTGGTCTTGAGCTCACCCGCCGTCGGGACCCAGGGCAGCAACGTGAGATGCACGTACATCGTGCGCTCGCGGCCAACTTCGTTGCCGACCTGGCGGATCGCCTCGAGGAACGGCAGGCTCTCGATGTCGCCGACCGTGCCGCCCACCTCGACCAGCACGAAGTCTTCCTTGTCGGTGTCGGCGAGGACGAATTCCTTGATGGCGTCGGTGACGTGCGGGATCACCTGGACGGTTGCGCCGAGATACTCGCCGCGCCGTTCCCGGGCGATCACGGTCGAATAGATGCGCCCCGTGGTGATGTTGTCGCTCTGGCGGGCATCGACCCCGGTGAAGCGCTCATAGTGACCCAGATCGAGGTCCGTCTCCGCCCCGTCATCGGTCACGAAGACCTCGCCGTGCTGATAGGGGCTCATCGTCCCCGGATCGACATTGAGATAGGGGTCGAGCTTGCGCAGCCGGACCTTGTAGCCGCGTGCCTGCAGCAGCGCGCCGAGCGCGGCCGAGGAAAGCCCCTTGCCTAGCGAGGAAACCACGCCGCCCGTTATGAAAATAAAGCGCGTCATGGGCTTACAGCATACAAGCGCTTGTGGGGCGCAGCCATGGGGATATCGCCCCGCCGGAGACAATTCGGCGGAGGTGGGAAGCTGATTTCATGTCGGCCCTTAGCGGGTGGGAGCTGCGGGTTGCGCCGGTGCGGCGGGAGCCGCCGGTGCCATGCCGCCAGGAGCATTGGGGGCGGCAGGCGCACCCGATCCGACGGGCACGCGATCCATGATCGACCGCGTGGCACGGACCGGGTCGGTCATGCTCCAGGCCATCACCATGCTCAACACGAAGAAGATGGTCGCGAAGATCGCGGTCATCCGCGACAGGATGTTGGCCTGGCCGCGCACCGAGAACAGCGCATCCGACCGGCCGCCCATGCCGAGCCCACCGCCCTCGCTGCGTTGCAGGAGGATCACGACGATCATCGCGCTGGTCACACCGACATGGATGACGAGCAGCACGAGGCGCCATTCGTGGAGAAAGTGTCTTACGGCGTCCATTTTTGTCCAGCGCTAGAAGGGCATCTTCGCAAGCGGGCGCTTCTAGCTGCTTTAGGCGGCCTTGGCGATAGCCAAAAATTCGGCGGCGTTGAGGCTCGCCCCGCCCACCAGGGCACCATCGACATCGCCGGCGGCCAGGAGCTCGGCGGCATTGCTGCCCTTCACCGACCCGCCGTAGAGCAGCCGCACCCCGGCCGCATCGCCCATCAGCCCGCCCAGCACCGTGCGAATATGCGCGTGCGCTGCGGCAACTTCGGCCACGGTCGGCGTCTTGCCCGTGCCGATCGCCCAGACCGGTTCATAGGCCACGACCAGATTGGCGGCCGTCGCTCCTGGCGGCACGCTGCCCCTGAGCTGGGTCTCCAGAACCGGAAACGTGTCGCCGGATTCGCGCTCCGACAGGGTCTCGCCGATGCAGACGATCGGCACCAACCCGGCGCGCCAGGCCGCCTCGGCCTTGGCACGGACAATCGCGTCGGTCTCCCCGCAGTCGGCCCGGCGCTCGGAGTGGCCGACGATGACGTGCGTGGCCCCGGCATCCTTCAGCATCTCGGCGGAAACGTCGCCGGTATGGGCGCCGCTCACCTTGGCGTGGCAGTTCTGGCCCCCGACCAGAAGTCCGCTTCCCCTGGCGGCGTCGGCGACGGCCGCGACCAGTGTTGCCGGCGGGCAGACCAGCAGCTCGCGGTCGCTCCATCCGGCCTGCTTCACGCCGGCGGCAAGTTCCGTGGCGAGGGCAAGTGCGTCGGCCTTGAGACCGTTCATCTTCCAGTTGCCCGCGATCAGCGGCCGCCTCGTACGCGCCATCGAAATTCCCTTCCCGTTCCGCCCAATCCGTTGGGGCGTATCTAAAGGCGGTGGCGTTTGCGGTCAAAGGCCGCTTGGTTGCCTGTCCAAGGGGCCGGTGGTAGGCATGGCGCCCCTTCAAGAACCCCGTCCGGCCCGTGAATCAGTTCCGCAAGTACGCCCGCTTCATCGTTCTCTCCATTCTCTTCGGCATGCTGATCATCAGCTTCGGCCTGTGGGGTGTCGGCGACATGCTGAAGGCGGCCGGGCGCAGCACCGAAGTGGCGCATGTCGGCGGCACGAAAATTCCCCTCTATGGCTGGGTCGGTGGCGCACCGGTCTATGCGACCGAAGTGCGCGAGCAGTTCAACCGCCAGCTCGAGGCCATCCAGCGCCAGACCGGCCAGCGGCCCGAGCAGGAACAGGCGCTGCGCTACGGACTGCACGTCCGCGCCCTCGAGGAGGTCATCCAGCGGGCCGTACTCGACTACGCCGTCCAGGAATTCGGCCTGATCATCAGCGATGAGGAAGTCCGCGCGGTCATCGCCCGCAACCCGGCCTTCCAGGGCACCGGCGGCTCGTTCGATCCCCTGCTCTATCGCAACCGCCTGCAGCAGGCGCGCATCAGCGAGACGCAGTTCGTGGTCGACATGCGCCGCGAGATCGCCGCCAGCCAGCTCTTTGGCGTCGTGCGTTCCGACGGTCTCGCCCCGGTATCGCTGCGCAACGACGTCTTCAAGCTGGAGAGCGAGAAGCGCACCGCCGAGACGATCTATATTCCCGACGCGATCGTCGTCGACGTGCCGAAGCCGACGCCGGAGCAGCTCAACACCTATTTCGAGGCCAATAAGGCCAAGTTCCAGGTGCCCGAGTTCCGCGCCTTCTCCTACGTCATGATCACGGTCGACGACGTCGAAAGCCAGGTGGCGGTCACCTCCGACGCCCTGCGCCAGGAGTACGAGGCGCGCTCCGGCGAATTCGGCACGCCCGAGAAGCGCGACGTCGACCAGGCCATGACCGACAACGAGGAAAAGGCCAAGGCGATCATTGCGGCCGTCCAGGGCGGCAAGTCCCTGGAAGACGCGGCCAAGGACGTGACCGGCAACGCCGACGGCGTGATCAAGCTCGGTCCGGTGACCAAGAAGGACCTGCCGCCGGGCCCGCTCGCCGACGGCATCTTCGGCCTGCCCGAAGGCATTGCGGCGGCGCCGATCCAGTCGCCGCTCGGCTGGCACATCGTGCGCATCAACAAGATCGAGGCCGGCAAGTCGGTGCCCTTCGAAGAGGTCAAGGAGAAGCTCGAGAAGGACCTGAAGGCGCAGCAGGCGCCTGACCTGCTCATCAAGCTGGTCACCGACTTCGAGCGCGTGCTGGGCAGGACGCAGTCGCTGAAGGCGGCCGCCGAGGATCTCGGCCTCAAGGTCCGGACCTACGAGAACGTTGATTCGCGCGGCCAGGATGCCACCGGCAAGCAGGTCGTTATCGGCCCGGCGTCGTCCGAACTGGTGCAGGCGGCCTTCGCCACGCGCGAGAACGCCGAGAGCGAGCTGCTGGAGACGCAGCGCGGCGAATACTTCATCGTGCGCACCGACCGCATCACGCCCGCGCGCACGCCGGCGCTTGCCGACGTCGAGGCCAAGGTGGTCGAGGCCTGGCAGGCCGGGGAACGCCGCAAGCTGGCCGACGAGAAGGTCAAGGAAGCGGTCGAGAAGGCCAATGCCGGCACCGACTTCGTCACGCTTGCCAAGGACCTCGGCCTGGAGGCGCGGATCGGCAAGCCGGTGACCCGCTTCGAGGCCGATGCCGGCAACTATCTCAGCCAGGCGGTGGTGCAGGAACTCTTCAAGCTCGCTCCGGACAAGACGCAATCTGTCCGGACCGGCGACGGTAGCGTGCTGGTGCGCGTGAAGTCCGTCGAGCCGCCGGACCTCGCCAAGGACAAGGACCAGCTCGACCGCTTCGGCAAGCAGCTGGACACGATGGTGGCGAACGACCTGATCCTGCAGCTCGTGGCGGCGCTCCGCGCCAAGTACGGCGTGACCGTCGACGAAGCCGCCTTCCAGGCGACCTTCGCGCCCCAGCAATAGAGAGCCGTCCATGTCGATCTCGCCCGACTTCGACGCCTTCGCGGCGCGTTACGATTCCGGCACGCCGCAGGTCGTCTCGACCAAGCTGGTCGCCGATCTCGAGACGCCCGTCTCGGCGTATCTCAAGCTGGCCGACGGCCGCGCCAACTCCTTCCTGCTGGAATCGGTTGAAGGCGGTTCGGTACGTGGCCGCTACTCCATCATCGGCTTCAAGCCCGACATCGTGTGGCGATGCCGCAAGGGCCAGGCTGAGATCAACCGCCGCGCCCAGGCCGATTCCCAGGCCTTCGAGAATCTCGAGGGCCGGCCGCTGGAGACGCTGCGCGGTCTGATCAAGGAATGTCAGATGGAGCTGCCGGCGGACCTGCCGCCGATGGCGTCGGGCCTGTTCGGCTTCCTGGGCTACGACATGGTCCGCGACATGGAGCGGCTGCCCGACACCAATCCCGACCCGATCGGCCTGCCCGACGCCATCATGGTGCGGCCGACCCTGATCTGCATCTTCGACCGGCTGGAAGACAACGTCACCCTGGTCACGCCCGTCTGGCCGCAGACCGGCATCAGCGCCCACGCCGCCTATGAAGCCGCGCAGGAGCGGCTCGCCGACGCCGTCTCCGACTTCGAGCGCACCCTTCCCTTCCGCCGCGACAGCGCCGACGACCTCGACGCCCTGCCCGAGCCGCAGGCCAACATGTCGAAGGACGACTTCAAGGCGATGGTCGAGACCTGCAAGGAGTATATCCGCGCGGGCGACGCCTTCCAGATCGTGCCCTCGCAGCGCTTCTCGTTGCCGTTCAAGCTGCCGCCGCTGTCGCTCTACCGGGCGCTGCGCCGCATCAACCCCTCGCCGTTCCTGATCTTCTTCGACTATGGCGACTTCACCATCGTGGGCTCCAGCCCGGAGATCCTCGTCCGGCTGCGCGACGACACCGTCACCATCCGCCCCCTCGCCGGCACCCGCCGCCGCGGCGCCACGCCGGAGGAGGACAAGCAGCTCGCCGAAGAGCTGCTGGCCGATCCCAAGGAGCGCGCCGAGCATCTGATGCTGGTCGACCTGGCGCGCAACGATGTCGGCCGGGTCTCCAAGATCGGCTCGGTGCGCGTCGTCGAACAGTTCACCATCGAGAAGTACAGCCACGTCCAGCACATCAGCTCCCATGTCGAAGGCAAGATCGAGGACGGGCTCGATGCGATCGACGTGCTGAAGGCGGGCTTCCCGGCCGGCACGCTCTCGGGCGCCCCCAAGGTGCGTGCCATGCAGATCATCGACGAGGTCGAACCGGTTCGCCGCGGCATCTATGCCGGCTGTGCCGGCTACTTCGCGGCCAACGGCACGATGGATACCTGCATCCTGCTGCGCACCGGCCTGGTGAAGGACGGCACGATGTACGTGCAGGCCGGGGTCGGCGTTGTGGCCGATTCGGATCTCGAAGCCGAGTACCAGGAGAGCGTCCAGAAGGCGCGCGCCCTCGTGCGAGCCGCCGAAGAGGCCGTCCGCTTCGCCAGCGCCGGCCAGTGGAGCGCCGGCAACAAGCGGCGTTGAGTCAGGCATCGGAGGAGCGAGCAACTGGAGTTGCGCGCTCCAATCAGTCCGATAGCCTTTAAGGCAGCGCGTCCGGAGAGAAGCCCGCCGGTGGCGTGAAGCGGGTCTTGAAGGTTCGTGACCAGGCCTCGTTGGCGATGCGCTGGGCGTCGCGCAGGATCTGCTCCTCGTCCATCGTCAGGACGGCGCCGTCCTTCATCACCCACTTGCCGTCGACCATCACCGACTGGACGTCGCGCGCCTGGCCGTTGTGCACGAAGTCGGATACGACGCGCAGCACCGGGATCAGGTGGGCGCGCTGCAGGTCGATCATGATGAGGTCGGCCTTGTTACCCGGCGCCAGCCAGCCGCCGTCGGGGACGCCGAGCGCGCGATAGCCGTTGCGCGTTGCCCAGCGCAGCGCCCGCTCCGGCGTCGGCTCGCGGCCGTCCTCGCGGCGCACCCGCTCCATGAACAGGCCGGTGCGCATCACCTCGACCATGTCCTCGGCCATGTTGTCGGAGCCCATGCCGATGTTGCAGCCGTACTTTTCGAGGTCGGCGACCCGCGGACTCAAGCCGCGGCGCGCGGCGATGGCGGAGTTGAACGAGACATTGACCTTGGCCTCGCCCAAAAGCTTCTCCTCCGACGGCTCCATGCAGCGGCAATGGGCGCAGATGATGCGCTCGTTGAGAAAGCCGAGATCGGCGAGATACTCGGTCGGCAGGCGGTTGCGATGGGCACGTACGGCGGCCACCTCGCCCCAGATCTGGTTGAGATGGATGGTGATGCGGGTGTCGAGCTGCTTCTGCAGCGCACTCAGGTCCTGCAGCAGCTCCGGCGAGCACATGTCGGGCGCCCAGGCGGAGATGGCGATGCGCATCCGCCCGTCCGCCTTGCCGTTCCAGTTGCGATGGTTCCGCTCGATGGTCTTGATGTGGTTCTGGCCGAGCGCGCGGTCGAGCTGGTAGGGCGCGGGATCGCCGATCGAGGTGCCGATGCGGTCGTAGGCGCGCTCGGCCAGCAGGAAGCGCAGGCCGGTGTCGGCCAGGGCGCCGGCATAGTGGTCGACGTCGTTGGAATCCTCGAGCACGTGCGTAGTGCCGCTGCGCAGCGCCTCCAGCGCCCCCAGCAACGCAAAGGCGCGGCGCTCGTCGGGCGTCATCTCGGGCAACGGGATCGGCGACAGACCGCCCGAAAAAGGTGGCTTGTGCGACGGCGACAGGTCCTCGAACACGCCGCGCGCCAGCGTCATGGTGAAATGCGTATGGATGTTGGCGAAGCCCGGCATGACGAGCTTGCCGGTACCGTCGATCTTCTCGGCCGCGGGATAGCTCGCCAGTATGTCGGCGCTGGGGCCGACTGCGGCGATACGGTCGCCCTCGATGGCGACCGCGGCGTTGTAGTGGACGCTGTCGGCATCGTCGACGGTGACGATGGCGGCGTTGTGAATCACGATGGTCAAGGTTTCCTCCTCGGGCGTTTCGTCGGCGCGACCGCCTACTGCTTCTTCTTCATGTTCCAGAACATCGGCACCGGCCCGCTGAGCTGGTCGGTGATCGTGGTGCGCATGGCGACGGGCATGATGTACTGGCCGAGATTGGCATACATCGGATATTCCGACGCGCGCACCTGGATCGCGATCGCCAGCTCCTTGCGCTCGGCCTCAGCGGTCGCCCGGGAGTAAGCATCGCGCAGTTTCTCCATCTGCGGATCGCACGGCCAGCCGACATTGGCCTTCTCGCAGGTCGCGGCGATGTAGGACATCATGATCGGATCCAGCAGGTCGGCCGACACCCAGGTGGTGATGAAGGCGTGCCAGCCGCCTTTGTCCGGCGGCTCCTTGCGGGTGCGCCGCGACAGCACGGTCTGCCAGTCCATCGCATGCATGTCGACGGTGAAGCCGCCCCTCTCCAGCAGCGACTTCACGATCGGCGTCAGCCGGCCGGTCTGCGTGTCGGTGGCGAACAGCAGCACGACCGGCGTGCCGTCATAACCTTCCTGCTTGAGGATCTCCTTCGACTTGGCGAAGTCGGAGTTCAGCTTGTCCTCGAAGCCCTTGTCGGTGGCGAAGGGCGTGCCGCAGATGAACAGCGCCTTGCATTCCTTGTAGTACTTCTCGTCGCCGAAGCCCGCGATCAGGAAGTCCTTCTGGTTCAGCGCGTAGAGCGCCGCTTGGCGGATCTTCGCATTGTCGAACGGCTTGTGCAGCGTGTTGAAGCGGAGGTTCATCTGGCCGCCAAGCTTGTTGTAGTTGCCGATGACGATGTTCTTGTCCTTGGCAAGCAGCGGCAGCAGCTCGATCTCGGGCTGGTCGATATAGTCGATCTCGCCGTTCAGCAGCGCGTTCACCGCGGTCTGGGCATCGGTGATGTTGAGCCACTCGACCCGGTCGACGTTGACCACCTTGCCGCCGGCCAGGCCCGAGGCCGGCTCGCTGCGCGGCTTGTAGTCCTTGAACTTGTCGTAGACCGTCTTCTCGCCCGGCCGCCACAGGTCCTTGCGGAAGACGAACGGCCCCGATCCGGTGGGGTCGCTGATCTGCACGTTATTGGGTGTGTCGGCGACCCGCTTGGGCATGATGAAGGGCACCGTGGAGCTGGGCTTGCCCAGCGACTCCAACACCAGCCCGTAGGGCTCGCTCAGCACCATGGTGAAGCTTTTGTCGTCGACCGGCTTCAGCTCCTTGACCAGCGAGAAGAGCTTCTGCCCCATCGCGTCCTTGGGCGCCCAGCGCTGCAGCGAGGCGATGCAGTCGGCCGAGGTGACGGGCGCGCCGTCATGGAACTTCAGCCCGTCCCGCAAGGTGAAGGTGTAGGTGAGCTTGTCGTCGCTGATCTTCCAGCCTTCGAGCATCTGCGGCCTGACGACGAGAGTCTCGTCCATCGCCAGCAGGGTGTCGTAGACCATATAGCCGTAGTTCCGGACGTTGTAGGCCGAGGTCCAGATCGGATCGATGATCTTGATGTCGGCATGCATGACCGCGCGGATCGTCTGCGCCTGCCCCTGCCCCGGGAGCGACAGAAGCGCGGCCGCCACCGCGCCGATTGCCCAGCTGATCGCCCGCATGACTGGCCCCCTGTCCGTTGCCCGGTTCACCCTGCAGTTGGAACGCAATCGGCATGCCATTCCCCGACGCGAACAAGGGGTGCTAACGTCCGGGCAACGGAGGAAACCCATGTCCGACTGGCAAAATCGCTATCAGCGCCTGCTGTTCGACCGTCCGCACCCCAAGGTGCTGCGGGTCACGATGAACCGGCCCGAGAAATACAATGCGACGGACGCGATCATGCATCGCGAGCTGGTCGACGTGTGGCGCGACATCGACGGCGACGACACCGTCAACTGCGTGATCATCCAGGGCGCGGGCGGCAAGGTGTTCTCGGCCGGCGGCGACTTCGACATCATCGAAAAGAACATCAAGGACTACAACGCGCTGCTGCGCACCTGGAAGGAAGCGCGCGACATCGTCTACAACGTCATCAACTGCTCCAAGCCGATCGTCAGCACCATGCGCGGTCCCGCGGTCGGTGCGGGCCTCGTTGCCGGCATCCTGGCCGACGTATCGATCGCCTCGAAGAAGGCCAAGATCATCGACGGTCACACCCGGCTCGGCGTCGCCGCCGGCGACCATGCCTGCATCGTCTGGCCGCTCCTCTGCGGCATGGCCAAGGCCAAATACTATCTCCTGCTTTGCGAGGCGATCGACGGCGAGGAGGCCGAGAAGATCGGCCTGGTCTCGCTCTGCGTCGAGGACGACCAGCTCGAGGCCAAGGGCCTGGAGGTCGCCACCAAGCTCGCCGAGGGCGCGCAGACCTCGATCCGGTTCACCAAATATGCGCTCAACAACTGGCTGCGCATGATGGGCCCGACCTTCGACACATCGCTCGGCCTCGAAATGCTGGGCTTCCTCGGACCCGAGGTGAAGGAAGGGCTCGCCTCTCATCTCGAGAAGCGCAAGCCCAAGTTCGATCCGTATTCGCCGCTGTGACATTCTCTGCATCGACGCACTGAGTAGCCACAGCAACATTGTCATCCCGAGCGTAGCGAAGGACCCTTCCTCACTCGCAGACAAAGGTCCCTCCTACGCTCGGGATGACACTGCTTTTCTATCGGACGTAACGCTTCAGGAGCTGGCAATGCGCGGACTCGACGGGAAGAACGTCATCGTCACCGGCGGTGCCGGTGCGATCGGCGGGGCGATATGCCGGCGCTTCGCGGGCTACGGCGCGCGGGTCGGGGTGTTCGACAAGAATCTCGAGGGCGCGAAGAAAGTCGCCGACGAGATCCAGGGGTACGCCTCGGGCGTCGACATCGCCGACTACGAAGCCGTCGGAACGGCGATCGCCGGGTTCGAGCGCAGCGTCGGCCCGACCGACATCCTGGTCAACAATGCCGGCTGGGACCGCTTCGCCAACTTCGTCGACACCACACCCGACCTCTGGGACCAGCTCATCGCCATCAACCTGCGCGGGCCGCTCAACATGAGCCACATCGTGCTGAAGGGCATGGTGGCGCGCGGCAGCGGCCGCATCGTCAACATCGCCTCGGACGCGGGCCGCGTCGGCTCCTCCCAGGAAGCCGTCTATTCGGCCTGCAAGGGCGGCATCATCGCCTTCACCAAGACCGTGGCGCGCGAGGTCGCCCGCAAGGGCATCACCCTGAACGCCGTCTGCCCCGGTCCGACCGACACGCCGCTGCTGGCCGCCGTCGCCGGCGACGACGAGCGCGGCCAGAAAGTGCGCGCCGCCCTCGTCGGTGCCATTCCCATGAAACGCGTTGGCCAGCCCGAGGATATTCCGGGGGCCGTCTGCTTCCTGGCGAGCGACGATGCGAGCTTCATCACCGGACAGACGATCAGCGTCTCCGGTGGTCTCACCATGCATGGATGAAGGAGCCTACCGATGAGCGAACTGTGGATCCAGCCGACCGGCGCGGCACTCGCCGCCGACGTGCACGGCGTCGACCTCTCGCAGCCGGTCAGCGATGCGGTGTTTGCGCGCATCGCCGACGCCTGGGCCGAGCACCTGGTGCTGCGTTTCTCGGGCCAGAGGCTCGACGACCCCATGCTGATGCAATTCAGCACCCGCTTCGGCGAACTCGACCGCGTTCCGATTGCCTCCGCCAATCTCGACCGGGCCAACTCGGGTGTCGTTCCGGAGGCCTTGGACTGGGTCGCGGTGATCGCCAATGCCAAGAAGGACGGCAAGGAGATGGGCGGGCTTGGCTCCTACGAACTCGTCTGGCACACCGACATGTCCTACAATCCGCTGCCGCCGCGCGCCTCGCTGCTCTATGCGCTCGAAGTGCCGGCCGACGGCGGCAATACCGGCTTCCTCAACATGTATGCCGCCTACGAGAGCCTGTCGCCCGAGCTGAAGCGCGCGATCGAGGGCAAGACCTGCATCCACGATTCCAGCCGCAACTCGGCTGGCGAACTGCGCAAGGGATTCCAGCGCACGGTGGACGTCCGTCACACGCCGGGAGCCGTGCATCCCCTCGTCCGTCTGCATCCGGTCACCGGCCGCAAGGCGCTGTTTCTCGGCCGGCGGCCCGGCGCCTACATCCACGGGCTCGAGGTCGCGGAGAGCGAAGCCTTGCTCGACGCGATCTGGGCGCATGCCACGCAGGAGAAGTTCGCCTGGTACCAGAAGTGGCGCGCCGGCGATCTGGTGATGTGGGACAATCGCTGCGTCATGCATCGCCGCGATGCCTTCGACGAGAGCCTGCGCCGGCTGATGCACCGGACCCAGATCGTGGGCGAGTCCGTGCTGGCTGGCTGATCGCCATGAAGCCCCTGCTCGTCGCGGCCTGCCTGGCGCTGCTTCCCCTGGCTGCGCTTGCAGCACCCGATGCTGCACAGACCGCCGCGATCTGCGGGACACGCACGACCTGCAAGGTCGGGAAGACCCATGATGCTGGCAAGTCGCCGGCAGGAGCGTCGCTCTACGTCGTCGAGGTCCGCCTCGGCCTCGCCGACAAGCCGAAGGACCAGGACGAAGGCTGCATCGACGGCAACGCGCGCGACGGTGGCGTGGAATACTGGCTCCTGGACGGCACTGCGGCGCCGAAGCAGGTTCTGCAGCTCTGCAACGACGGCTACGGCTCGTCGGGCGTCGGCGAGGACGAGGTCGGGGTCGGCCCCAACCGCCTCGTCCATCACCAGTATGGCGGCTCGGCCTGGCGCTGGTCGATGGATGTCACCTATTCGCTGGCGCCCTTCCGCGCCCTGACCGAGCAGGATTGCAGCTACCACAATGGCTCGGAACAGAGCGGCACGCTGACCGACATCGACTACCGGACACGGCTGGTCCGCGCGTTGGCCAAGGACAGCACTCGGCGCGATCTCGGCATCGGTTGTCCGTCCTGGCCCAAGCCGCCGCAGACCTTCGCGGCGCGCATCGATGCGGACACGATCGGGGCCTATCCGGTGGTGGCACCGGGCCTGCCCGGCAAGGCCGCCATCCCGGCCGGCACCGCGCTCGGCAATTGCGTGCCCGGCATGACGACGGCCGGCGACAATGGCTTCGTCGTCTGGGGCAAGCCCGCGGTGGCCGACCAGGCGGCCGAGATCCGGACGATCGGCGTCGGCAGCAACTCGCTGATCGTACAGGTCTTCGATCCCATACCGGGTGTCGTGCCGTCCGGCGGCTCATGGATCCACCAGCCGCATCTGGAGATCTGGGTCGGCCAGAACGGCGAGGAGATCAACACGATGCTGCCGATCGGGCAGATGACCCAGACCGGCATCACGCTCGACGGCACCGTCCATCGCGGCGTCGGCAAACCGGGCCCGCCACCCCGCGTCGAACGCTGGCTTGCCCGTGACGAGCGATCCCGCCCCGTTACGGTCCTGCGCCTCGTCTGGCCCGACGAATTCGCGCTGATCCATGGGGTGACCGTCGTCTATTCCCAGGCCGAAGCCGGCAAACAGGCCCGTCTCGTCTCGACCGCCGGCTTCGCCGGCAACCGTCCGATCTACGTGCCGGACGTGCAGACGCTGGCCGGCAGGCCCTCGACCTCCGACAGCGGCCTCTGTCACCTGCAGGGTAGCCTGTTGGTTGCAGTACAATGACAAAAAACACAACCAAAGTTGACGACAGCGTTTCTGCTTACCTATCCTGATATCTCGTCAGGCAGACGTAAGCGGCGGTGGTCACTCTGACGAAGAAACCCGGCAAGGGGCGATCGAGGGAACGATGGCAAAGCCACTATGGCCGAACGTAAGCAACGTGCAGTATCGCAGCGAACGCAATGAGCCGCTCGCAGGACGTCAGCGCGAGGGTTCGCGGGAGCGCTGACCCCGATCCTTGCCCCGCCGCGGCGCGAGTATCAGTTCATCGGTCCGGCTTTCGGCCCGGCATCTTCAGCGCACTCGCGCGGCGCTGGGGCATCGGGTCCTCGAAGGCGCGCGGATATCTGTTTGGCTGGGCGGAGACTTCGTCGAGCTTGGTGAGCGCGTCGGCCGGCAGGCGCCAGCCGCCTGCCTTCAGGGTTTCGCCGAGTTGCTCGACGTTGCGGGCCCCGACGATGGCGCTGGTCATGAAGGGCTGGTCCATCACCCAGCGCAGCGCCACTTCGGCCGGCGGCTTGCCCAACTCCTTTGCCGTGTCGAGCAGCGTCTGCAGGATCTCGGCATGGTTGGGCGCGAAGAACTTGCTCTGGAAACCCCAACCCTCGGCCGAGCGGCTTCCCTGCACCTCGAGAGTGCCTGGCGTGTACTTGCCGGCGAGATAGCCGCTGCCGAGCGGCGACCAGGCCACGCAGCCCAGCCCCTTGAGCTGCAGCGCCGGCACGATCTCCTCGTCGATGTCGCGCACGACGAGACTGTATTGCGGCTGGTAGGCCGCGAATCGCTCCCAGCCCTTCGTGTCGCTGATCCAGAGCGCCTCCATCAGGCGCCAGGCCTCGAAATTCGAGCAGGCCGTGTAGAGGATCTTGCCGTCGCGCACGAGATCGTCGAGCGCCCGCAGCATCTCCTCGAGCGGCGTCTGATGGTCGACGTGATGGATGTAATAGATATCTATGTAATCGGTCTGCAGCCGCTTCAGCGAGCCTTCGATCTGCTGCTTGATGTGCAGCCGAGACATGCCCGAATCGTTGGGCCGGTGGCCCATTGGATTGAAGAACTTGGAGGCGATGACGGCGTCCTCGCGCCTGCCCTTCAGCGCCACGCCCAGCATCGTCTCGGACGTGCCGCCCACATAGGAATTGGCCGTGTCAAAGAAGGTGACGCCCGCATCCAGCGCGGCGTTCACCATCGTCGTGGCTTCCTCCTGGTCGGCACCGTTGCCGAAGGTCATGGTACCGAGGCAGATCTCGGAAACTTTCAGGCCGGCCTGGCCCAGGCGGCGATAGTCCATTCCAACACTCCGACCTTCTACGGTTCGTCTCGTATTCGTCCGTTTCGACCGGCGCACTGTTCGGCAAGTAACTCATGAATTCAAGCGGCGGCGATACTTGGACGGGAGAAAGCGGCCCAGGGCCAGTTTCTGCCGTATCCGGCTTGCCCACTTTCTGGCTCGCAGACCGACCACCGTCGGGATGCCTCGTTTGCTGGTGCCGACCAGCCAGGTAGCGGTGTCACAGTTCCTCCTGGACCAGCTGTACTTGTAGGGCTCGTCGCCAATCCGGAAATCGAAATCAAAGCCTCGCTCGAACGCCCATCTCAGCACATGTTCGGTAATGAGGTGCCCCGGCGAGTAGACCGACCACTCGTGATCGTAGGCGGCGAAATAGGCTTCGACGCGGCTGCGGTCGACACTGACGAGCTGGGCGGCGACCGGCACTCCATCAACCCTGATCGCGAACAGGGCAACGCCGCCAACTGCATCCTCCCGGGCAGCCAACGCCATCAGGAAGTCGCGGTAGTCAGGCCGGGCGATCCAATCATTGGTGAGGTTGGAGCAATTGAGCCAGTGCTTCTTCTGATCGAGCATCCAGTCGATCAGAGTGGCAGAAGCATCCGTGCCTTCGCGCGCCACAACGACCTCGCCCCGCCTGGCCAGACGGCGGTGCATACGCCTGATCTCGCGGCGCCGGTTACGGCCAATGCTTGCGTGATAGTTGGCCCAGTCGGAATAGTCAGCGCGCGCCACGTAGGGCGCCGCGAGAGTACCTTCCGTAAAGCTCCAATGGTTTCCGTTGCCGAGTACGACCGCCAGCCGGGAGTCGGCGCGGACGTGCGGCAGGAAAGCGATATCGGTGGAGCGTGCCGCCTCCCGCCACAGAAGAGCGACCCGGTTGTCGGCCTCATCGCCCGGCTCGACCAGCGGGGCGCAGTATTCGCTGCCCTCGAAGCCGAGCGGGCGAAGAATTCGCAAGCCCCGGTCGCGATAGATGACCAGGGGCCACACCGCTGTCAGCCGCCCCTCGGAGCGGAGCGTCATGCAGTTGAGTTTGCGTCCCCGCGGTCGGGCGACGGTCTCCCACGCTGTTTCTGCCCACTGAAATGTCTGCGACAGGTAATAGCCTGGACAGCGGGCGGCGAGGCCGTTCCATTCCTCAGCCAGCGCGGCAAGATCACTTGCCGTCTCTATCACCTGGATCTCGCAGCTTTGCACGCAGCTACGACGTCTTGGTTTGGAGGTGCACGATGCCAGTCCCTGTATGGTTTGGAGTACCTATTGCTGGTTACTGTACGCAGCCATTCGTCGGTACAACGCACAGCGCTGAAATGTAGTCCGAATTGGCCTTCCAGGCCAAAGCGCCCTGGTACGCCACGACCAGGAGTCGGGGCACACCTGGCGGGACGGTACACATCCCTGCTGACGTTCAAGCCGCCGCTAGCATGAAGTCGCATTGTCGATCACGCACGACAAAGCCTCGCGCAGGGACTCGACATTCTCAAGTTGCATCAACGAGCCGCCAAATCGCGGATTTACTTCGAATATGGAAATCGTGCCGGCCCCCGAACGCTTATAGTTGACGTTGCAGGGTCCGGAGTAACCAAGAGGGGCAAGCACCCTTTCAATCGCAGCAAACGTTCCGGCCGGCGGTGTAACCCTCCCAAGGTGCTCCTTGCAGACCATGCCGCGACGGATTTCTTCGGGGCCATCCATCTCGAAACCGACTGAATACGACCATATGATGCGCCCATCCTTGCAGATGCAATGGGTCGTATACTCTGTTGTCCCTCGCACCAGCGACTGGAGGATGAATTCCTCCTGGCTTAACGCCACGGCGCGCGCCAGTTCCTGCTTCGATCTGAGGACCATGCTGTCTCGACCGTATGAAGCGTTCACGCGCTTGAGGATGCATGGAAACTCTGCATGCTCCCCGGACTCGTATGTGACCGGGCACAGATCGGCCAAGCCATATTCATTGATGTAGGCAGCAAACGTTGCCTTGTTTCGCAGGATTTCCACGGCGCGACGATTTGGAATGAGGGCCGGGTGGTTTCGTGGGCAGTTATTGATGTTGTCTTCCGACAAGGGGATGATCACCGTGCGGCAGCTCGTATGGAACGGGCGTGGTATCTGTTTGCCGGAATCGTCGGGAAGCAGCAGGACTTCCGCCACCCCGGGAATGTCTTTCCAGAGCGCGAAATCACCAAGTCGGGAAAGCCAGTTGAAACTGGAGCCGTAGATGACGACGCGGACTGCCCTGTTCGAGGTCGAAGACTCGGGAAAGAGAAGCCTGACGGGCATGACGCTCAGCTTGCGCTTCAGACGCTTGAGAGGCAGCGCAAGAGTTGGCGGCAAGAAATATCGGATCGAGTTGCCCGCTGAACCCATGCTCCACTTCCGCAGTGTGTGAACGGCGCGACCGCTGATCGAAACAAGCCTGGCCCTGAGCGACTGCAGTCCAGCAGGAATGTTCGCTCGAGGTGATTTCCGCATTAAAGAAATTCCCAACTGGCACTTCGTCAATGAACAATTGGAACGGTCTGCGTCCTCGGCACTTTGCCGGGTTCCAAAGAAGCCAGATGGCTTACCACTTCAGTTCTCCCGGCATTTCCAGCGTGCCCAACGTCCACAACGACCTTTGGGCATCTCGAAGGATAGTTCGCTTCGGCGTCCACACGCGTTGATCAAGGTAGCTTGGCCTTTGGGCGAACAGCCTTCAAGGGGGCAACCCAACCCGCCCCTTTTGGAGGCCACTATAAATTGATTTGCTATCGGTTGTTGCTTCTCAATTCGCCCGCGAACTACAGGGCAGCGCGGCCGGAGTTGCGGTAATGGGATTGAAAAAGACTGCTCGCCTTCGCTTCGCTGCGGTCGAGGTGACGAGCAATCCCGGATGGAAAAAGCGTGTTGACCCGGCCCCTGAGGCCGCCTTCATAAGACGAGCGGTCAACACCGGATGAGGTCGATCGTGAGCCAGTTCCTGAACGCATCCGAGGCCGGCCCGGGGTCGTGCCCCCGGTGGTGGTGTAGGTGCTGGCAGCAAGGCCGCGAGCGAGCGCGCCCGGAAGGGAGCGCTGTAGCGAGGGAGCGGCCTTGCGGCGGTCACCGGCGATCTCCGGGTTAGGGTCTGTTTGCGACACCAACCTTTGACCAAGGACACCACCGATGACCGACGAGATGATGAACCTGCGGACGCTCGTGGAGAAGGCCCCGGACGCCGACGTTTTGCGCGAGATGATCGGCTTTGCCGCCGAGCGGCTGATGGAGCTGGAG
>CANIEC010000007.1 GCA_947466085.1 Rhodospirillales bacterium | reverse complement strand
GCTGCCGCGATAGGGGACATGCACCATGTCGAGGCCGAGGCGCAGCCGCAGCATCTCCATGATGAGATGATTGAGATTGCCCTGGCCGAACGATCCGTAGCTCGTCTTGCCGGAATTGGCCTTCACGTAGGCGACGAACTCGGCGGTGGTGCTGACGGGCACGTCGGACGCGGCCAGCAGGACGAGGGCGCCGCGTGCGACGCCGGCGATCGGCGTGAAGTCGCGCTCGACGACGTAGGGCACGTTCTTCGTCACCCAAGGGCCGCTCGCAATCGGCGAATTCGAGGTGAGGAGCAAGGTGTAGCCGTTGGGCGCGGCGCGGGCGACGGCGGCGCTGCCCATGATGCCCGATGCGCCGGCCCGGTTGTCGATGACGAGGCGCTGCCCGATCTCGGTCGACAGCGGTTCGAGCAGGAGGCGGCCGCTGATGTCGGCGGCATTGCCGGGCGGATAGGGCACCACGAGCGTGACCGGCCGGGCCGGCCAGGCCTCCTGCGCGGTCGCGGGGAAGGCAAGAAGGCTGGCCGCCGAGAAGGCGAAGGTCCGACGTCCGATGTTCATTGCAGCTCCCTGTCGGCCGGACGCTACCAGCCGGCCCGTCAGGGGAGAAGAAGCCGCAGCCGCAACGCGGATGGGATCCACGTCTTGAATCCGGCGACTTCACACCAAAGACCTCACCCTGAGGAGGCTGTCACTCGAGTATCTCGGGGTAAACTCCGCAGCCGTCTTGAAGCATGGGTCATCCGGAGAATATCTGATCAAGGATCGGAGATTGATCATTTGGCCGCAATTGGCCTGGATCTAACTTGTCGTCGGTATGGCACAGTGCTGCCGTTGCAAATGCGGAGTGGCACATGGGCCGGAAGCCAATTCGGTTGGAACTGGGTCAGACACCGAAATTCCCCAACGGTAACCGCCCGCATAGCCACGAACTCGCATCTGCCTGGGCGCATGCCAGGGTTTCGTCGTAGGCGAATATGCACACCATTGAAGACAAAGCCTTCCTGTTGCTGATTGTCGCGGTATCGCTGGCTTTGGCATGGATTGTCTGGCCGTTTTACGGCGCGGTGCTCTGGGGAACCGTGACGGCAATTCTGTTCGCGCCGTTGTATCGACGGCTGACGAAAGCCATGGGGCAGAGGCGCAACCTTGCAGCCCTCTCCACAATCGTCATCATCGTGGCGATCGTGATTCTGCCGCTGACGCTGATAGGGGTATCCCTGATGCAGGAAGCGTCAAACGTCTACGGGCGGATGCAGACTGGAGAGTTGGATCTCGTCCGCTTGTTCCAGCAGATCCTCGACGTGTTGCCTGCATGGGCAACCAATCTTCTGGATCGCTTCGGCCTCGTGAGCCTGGTCGCTATGCAGGAAAGAGTGTCCGACGGACTGATGAAGGGCAGCCAGTTCTTTGCCGGGCAGGCCTTCAGTATCGGCCTGAACACGTTCGACTTCATCGCGAACCTGTTCGTGATGCTTTACCTGCTGTTCTTTCTGCTCCGCGACGAGGCCGCACTGTTTGCGCGCATCAAGGGTGCGATTCCCCTGCGCACCGAGCAAAAGCAAGCTCTGCTGCTCAAGTTTACCGTCGTCATCCGTGCCACGGTCAAAGGTGACTTGCTCGTGGCGCTCCTGCAAGGCGCGCTCGGTGGCTTGATCTTCTGGATTCTCGGTATCGGCGCCCCGTTGTTATGGGCCGTGGTAATGGCCTTCCTGTCTTTGCTGCCCGTGGTAGGGGCCGGTTTGGTCTGGCTGCCGGTTGCCCTCTATTTTCTGGCGACCGGGGCTGTGTGGCAGGGGCTTGCCTTGCTCGCCTATGGAACGCTCGTCATCAGCCTTGTCGACAATTTCCTGCGTCCGATCCTGGTCGGCAAAGACACCAAGATGCCAGACTACTTTGTGCTGATCTCCACACTCGGCGGCCTCGCGGCCTTCGGACTCAACGGGTTTGTCCTCGGCCCGGTGATCGCGGCCATGTTTATCGCTGCCTGGGACATTTTTTCCGCCTCGAGACTGGAAGCACATGACGACAACAACGGTCGCTGAGGGCGGCATCAGTTGCCATCACGATGGTCGGCGTGAGGAGGGCATGGCAGGTGGGGAACTGACGCTGGCTCAGGATGTAGGTGATCAGCGCGCTGTGCCCGGAGAGAGGCCGCGCATGACGGCGGCGCGGTTCAGTACGCCCAGTCAGCGTCCCCGGAGCAGAAGCACCAGGGGGACTGGACTGCCCCCATTCTCGATACCGGTTCGTAAGTCAGAGTGCGGCCGCTCTGGCCACGGACTGGCGACAAGACGGCTTCCGGCGCCGGCGGGCGATATCCGTCAAGAGCGAGGGGATCAGACGCTGAACGAGTTACCGCAGCCGCAGGAGGAGGTGGCGTTCGGGTTCTTCACCTGGAACGCCGCTCCGACCATTTCCTCGACATAGTCGAGCTGGCTGCCCTTGAGGAACTCGAGCGACGTGGCGTCGACCAGGACGGCGGCGCCGTCGTGCTCGATGACCAGGTCGTCCTCGTTGCGCGCTTCCTCGAACGAGAAATTGTACTGGAAGCCCGAGCAGCCGCCGCCGAGGACCGCCACCCGCATCATGACGGGCTTGGGCTCCTTGGAGGCCAGGAAAGCGATCCGCTTTGCCGCGCTGGAAGTCACGGAGAAGGTGGTGTCGGTCATAGCCACAAGATGTGGTGGGCGAGGCGTTTCGTCAATCCCGACAAAAACCCTAGGAGATTAGGGTTTCTTGCGGTCCCGCGCCCGGACCCGCTCGCGGTGGAGGATGTAGAGGCCCGAGCCGATGACCAGCGGCAGGCCGTACCAGACGGTCCAGGACGGCTCCTCCTCGAACCACAGATAGCCGTAGGCCATGGCGAGCACGATGGCGGTATAGTCGAACGGCGCCAGGACGGCGGCCGGGGCCAGCCGCCAGGCCCGGGTGATCAGGATCTGGGCGCAGCCGCCCAGCAGGCCGAGGGTCAGCAGCCAGACCCAGTCGAGCGGGGGCGGCCACTTCCATTCCGGGAGCGCGCAGGCGATCGAGACGACGGTGCCCACGACGGCGAACCAGAACAGGGTCACAACGTCGGGATCGTGGCGGCTCAGCTTTCGGACCAGCACGGTCGAGAGCGAATAGCAGAAGGTTGCCGCCAGGATGACCAGAGAGACCAGGTGGAACTCGATCGCCCAGGGATCGAGCATGATCAGTACGCCGATGAAGCCCACGCCGACCGCGGTCCAGCGCCGCCAGCCGACCGGCTCACCGAGAAGCGGCACCGACAGCGCCACCATGAAGAGGGGGGCTGCGAAGGAGATGGCGTAGGCGTCGACCAGCGGCATGCGCGGGAAGGCGTAGAAGAAGCCCAACATGCTGCCGAAGCCGATGGCGACCCGCAGCGCCTGCAGGCCAGGCTTGCTGCTGCGCACCACCCGCAGGCCGCCGGCATGCCAGATCAGCACCGCGACGGGCAGCAGGGCGACGGCGCTGCGGAACACCATGAGCTGGAAGGAGCCGTAGGTTCCGCCCAGCCCCTTGACCATTGCGTCCATCGTGCAGAACAGCACGAGCGCGCTCATCTTGAAGTAGATGCCGTGCAGGGCGGTCTGGCTGGGGGCGTGCGGCAAGGTCGCGCTATTTGGCTTGCGCTGCATACTCTGTAAAGTGAACTTCTCGGGGGGAATTAGGGGAAACGTGAGCGCGTGAGCTGGCTGTTGCGCTTCATCAATTCGGTACGGGCGCCGATCGTCGTCGCGTTGCTCGTCCTGGTGGGCGCCCTTGTGCTGCGCATCGCCGATCCGGCGGCGGTGACGCGCATCCGCGACTTCGCCTTCGACAGCTACCAGCGCCTCGAGCCGCGGACCTACAATCCCGAGACCCCGGTGCGCATCGTCGACATCGACGAGGCGGCGCTGCAGGAATACGGCCAATGGCCGTGGCCGCGCACGATCATCGCGCAAATGGTCGACAGGCTCACCGAGAAGGGCGTCGCCGTCGTGGCCTTCGACGCCGTGTTCGCCGAGCCGGACCGGTCCTCGATCAGCCGCATGGTGCGCGACCTCGTGGCCTTCACCGATCCCGAGACGGTGCGGAAGCTGGCCGCCGCGGTGCAGGACAACGACAAGGTGCTGGCCGACGCAATGGCGCAGTCGAGGGTCGTCACGGGCTTCGGCTTTGACGTGAAGGGCTCGGGAAAGCCGCCACGCACCTTCCACGGCGTCGCCTTCGCCGGCGACCAGCCCAGCCAGTTCCTGCCGCAGCAGGGCGGCACGGTGAAGTCCCTCGACATCCTCGAAGCCGCGGCCAAGGGCAACGGCAGCGTCAACACCGACGTCGACAGCATCGTGATCCGTCGCGTGCCGATGCTGTTCCGCGTCGCCGGGTTCGAGGGCCTTTTCCCGTCGCTGTCGATCGAGGCGCTGCGGGTGGCGCAGGAGGCGTCCTCCTATCTGGTCAAGTCTTCGGGTGCGAGCGGCGAGATGTCGTTCGGCGAGAAGACCGGCATCATCGCCATCAAGACCGGCGCCATCGAAGTGCCGACCGATGGCCGCGGCCGGGTGGTGCTCTACGATAGCGGCCACCAGCCGCAGCGATTCATCTCCGCCCGCGCCGTGCTGAAGGACGAGGTGCCGGCCGAGAAGCTGGAAGGCCAGGTGATCTTTGTCGGCACCAGCGCCATCGGCCTCAAGGACCTGCGCAACACGCCGGTCCAGGACGGCGTGCCGGGCGTCGAGGTCCATGCCCAGCTCGCCGAGCAGATGCTGGAGCAGCGGTTCCTAGCCCGGCCCGACTATGCCGACGGTGCGGAGTTCATGTACCTCGCGGCCATGGGCCTGCTGATGGTCGTGCTGTTGCCGCGGCTGTCGGCGGGCAGGATGGCGCTGATCGCCACGATCCTCATCGGCGCAGGGCTGATCGTGCCTTGGCTCGCCTATTCCCGGTACCAGCTGCTGTTCGATCCGATCTATCCGCCGGTCACGCTGGCGGCGATCTATGTCAGCGGTACGGCGCTCGCCTTCATGCGCACGGAGCGGGAGCGGGCGGAGATCCGCGGCGCCTTCGGCCTGTACCTGTCGCCCGACCTCGTCGAGCAGCTCGCGCGCAATCCCAGCCTGCTGCAGCTCGGCGGCGAACAGCGCGAGATCACGGTGATGTTCACCGACGTGCGCGGCTTCACCACCATCTCCGAACAGTTCGATCCGCAGGGGCTGACGCGGTTCATGAACCGCTTCCTGACGCCGATGACGGACCTGATCCTGGGTCTCAAGGGGACGATCGACAAATACATGGGCGACGCCATCATGGCGTTCTGGAACGCGCCCCTGCCGGTCGAGCGGCATGCCGCGCGCGCCTGCGACGCGGCGCTGGCCATGCAGTCCCGCCTTGCCGTGTTGAACGAAGAATGGAAGGCCGAGGCGGAGGCCGAGGGGCGCCGGCACATCCCGGTGAACATCGGCGTCGGCCTGAACACCGGGCCAGCGTCGGTCGGCAATTTCGGCTCGACCCAGCGCTTCACCTATTCCTGCCTGGGCGACGACGTGAATCTGGCGTCGCGCCTCGAAGGCCAGTGCAAGACCTATGGCGTCGGCATCATCATCGGCCGCAAGACGCGCGAGGCGGTCGAGGACTACGCCACGCTGGAGATCGATCTGATCACGGTGAAGGGCAAGACCGAGCCCGAGCGGGTCTACGTTCTCCTGGGCGACGCTTCGGCCACGAAGACGCCGGCCTACGCCGCGCTGGTCGAACGGCAGGACGAGTTCCTCCGGCTCTATCGCAGCGGCGCCTTCGCCGAGGCCCTCGCGACGATCGAGGCCTGCCAGGCGGCGGCCGATGCGGCGGGCTGGCGGCAGAGCTATTACCAGATGATGCGCGGACGGCTCGACGAGCTGATCGACGACTCGCCAGTGGACTGGAAGGGAGTTTATGTCGCCAAGGACAAGTGAGCAGGATCGCCGCCTCGCCGCCATCGAGGCCCTGGTGTGCCGCGACGTGGGCCGCAAGACGCAGCAACTGATCGACGCAACTCGGGGCGGGCTGGCCGAGGCGGCGACGTCGCTCGCCACGGCCGCGCGCGTGGGGCTGATCACCGGCTTCTTCGTGCCGCGCGGCGATGTCGCTGCGCCGGAGACCGACGGGCCCGTGGGCACGGCATTGCTCGCCGCGTCTCTCGTGGCCTGCGGCGTGCCGGCGCGTATCGCCGTCGACACGCCCTGCGTCGAGGCCGTGCGCTCGGCCGTACGGGCGACCGGCGAGGACGTGACCGTCGACGAGATCGTGCTGGGCGATGAGGGTGGCATCGAGGAACTGGCGAAGGTCTGGCGTCAGGAAGCTCTCTCCCACGTCGTCTCCATCGAGCGGTGCGGGCGCAGCGCCGACGGCCGGCCGCGCAACATGCGCGGTGTCGATGTCTCACCCTGGACGTTGCCGCTTGACGCGCTGTTCGAGGGCGGGGAATGGGCGAAGCTCGCGGTCGGCGACGGCGGCAACGAGATCGGCATGGGCAAGCTGCCGCCGGGCCTGATCGCGCAACACGTCCCGAACGGCGCCGAGATCGCCTGCGTGACTTCGTGCGATTACCTCGTGGTCGCCGGCGTCTCGAACTGGGGCGCCTACGGGCTGATGGCGGCGCTCGCCGTGCTGCGTCCCGACTGCCGCGCCACGATTGCGAAATTCCTGACGGCGGAACGCGACTTCTTCGTCACCGCCTCGATCGTGAAGGAAGCGGCGGCCGTGGACGGTGTGACCGCGCTGCGCGAGGCCACGGTCGACGGATTCGGGCCGGAAATCCACGGGCCGCTGGTCGACAGGCTTGGTCGCATTGCATGGGGAGAGGGCGCGCATTAGCTTGCGCGCCATGGAAAATCCCTACGCTCCGACGCACCCCGAGATCCGCGACGCCGTTCGCCAGCTCTGCCTGAAGTTCGATGGCGCCTACTGGCGCGATCTCGATCGCGAGCGCGGCTATCCGACGGCCTTCGTGAAGGCGCTGACCGAGGCCGGCTGGCTGTCGATCCTGATCCCCGAGGAATATGGCGGGGCGGGCCTGGGCATCTCGGCGGCGAGCGCGGTGCTCGAGGAGATCCACAAGGCCGGCTGCAACGCCGCGGCCTGCCACGCCCAGATGTACATCATGGGCACGGTGCTGCGGCACGGCAGCAAGGAGCAGAAGGAACGCTACCTGCCGAAGATCGCGACCGGCGAACTGCGCCTGCAGGCGTTCGGCGTCACCGAGCCGTCGAGCGGCACCGATACGCTGAGCCTGCGCACCACGGCGGTGAAGAAGGACAACAGCACCTACATCGTGAACGGCCAGAAGGTGTGGACCAGCCGCGCCGAGCACTCCGACCTGATGCTGCTGCTCGCCCGCACCACGCCGCGCGAGCAGACCAAGAAGAAGACCGATGGCCTGTCGGTGTTCCTGGTCGACATGCGCTCGGCGCTGGGCAAGGGCCTGACCATCCGGCCCATCCGCACCATGATGAACCACAACAGCACCGAAGTGTTTTTCGACAACATGGAAGTGTCGGCCGAGAACCTGATCGGCGAGGAGGGGCAGGGCTTCCGCTACATCCTCTCCGGCATGAACGCCGAGCGCGTGCTGATCGCCTCGGAGTGCATCGGCGATGGCAAGTGGTTCATCGAGCGGGCGGTGAACTATGCCAAGGAGCGCAAGCTGTTCGGCCGGCCGATCGGCCAGAACCAGGGCGTCCAGTATCCGATCGCCCGCGCCTATACGCAGATCGAGGCGGCGGACCTGATGGTGCGCAAGGCCGCCGCGATGTTCGAGGCGGGCATCAATGCCGGCGCCGAGGCCAACATGGCCAAGATGCTGGCGTCGGAGGCCTCGTGGGCCGCAGCCGAGATGTGCGTGCAGACCCATGGCGGCTTCGGCTTCGCCGAGGAATACGACGTCGAGCGCAAGTTCCGCGAGGCCCGCCTCTACACGGTCGCGCCGATCTCGACCAACATGATCCTGAACTTCGTCGCTGAACACGTGTTGGGATTGCCGCGGTCCTACTAGGCTGTGAACCAATGAGTGTGCCTGTTCGACGGCTTGTCGATCATCGCTTGGGCGGGCGCTAGCAGCAGGGCGGACTTTTCCAAACAGAGTTAGCGAGGCGCGAAGCAGCGCTTGCGAGCAAAAAGATAATAATGTTAACTATATCGGCCGAGCGGCAGATTGGCGGTTTTTCCGTCAGTCGGCCTCCTCGCAAGCTCTTCTTGTCGAGCCAGGTAGAATGGCAAAGAGAACAGTCATGGCGGACCCGCAGGGAGCCCGCGCCGTCTCACCGGCATTGGACCTCTCCTATCTGGAGAGCACGATTGGCTACGCGATCCGTCGCGCCCAACTACTGATCTTTGCGGACATCTATCGCGTATTCGGCGAGGACGCTGTGACTACGGCCCAATTCTCCGTTCTCGCCGTCGTCGCCGACAATCCAGGCGCCAATCAGTCGGACCTGGCACTGGCGCTCGGCGTGGAGCGTCCACGGATGGTTCCTCTGATCGACGCCCTCGAAGAACGCGGCCTGCTCGTCAGGATTCCTTCGATCGTGGATCGGAGGCACCGCCACATTCAATTGACCCCCGAGGGCGAGCGATTGCTCTCAAGGCTCAAGCAGCGATTCTCCGTGCATCAGCAGCGCCTGATCGATGTGCTTGGCCCTTCTGACGCGGAACGGCTTCTGCGCAGCCTCAGGCTTCTCGCCACAGCGATGAGCTGATCGTTTCCGGCGTGAGCGAAGCAAAGTCCAATCAGTCCTGTTGTCCTGTACGACCTGCTCGGGAGGAGCATATGTCAGCACATTTGGCCGAACGGCCTCAAACCCTGAGAAGCGCCGATGCCCAGATCGTGGACGCCGTAGTGGTCGGCGCGGGCCTTGGCGGAATCTACCAGCTGTACCGATTGCTCCAGGATGGCTTGAAGGTCCGGACCTTCGAGGCAGCCGACGGCATCGGGGGCGTCTGGTACTGGAACAGGTATCCCGGCGCGCGCGTCGACTCGCACTTCCCCTTCTACCAGTACTGGTTCTCCAAGGAATTGTGGGATGAAGGGGCGTGGTCGGAAAGATTTCCAGGCCAGCCGGAAATCGAGCGCTACCTCAACCATGTCGTCGACAAGTATGATCTTCGACGCCATATCAGCCTGGGTACCCGGGTAACGGCCGCTACCTACAACGAGGAAACGGGAACCTGGTCGGTGAGCACCGACAAAGGCGGTGTCGTGCGTGCGCGCTTTGTCGTTTTCAATACCGGCGGCCTCTCCGAACCGATGGTGCCGCCGTTTCCAGGGCATGAACTGTTTGCGGGCGAGAGCTATCACACCAGTCGCTGGCCGAAGGCCGCGACAGATTTCTCGGGCAAGCGCGTAGGTGTGTTCGGCACCGGCGCGACGGGGATTCAGGTGATCCAGACGCTTGCGCCGATCGTGGCGCACTTGACGGTGTTCCAGAGGACGCCCCAGTACGCGATCGCCATCCGCAATCCGCAGATCGACAAGCAGGATCTCGCCCGGATGCGGACATCCTTCGAGGGTCTCCGCGAGAAGGTCCACAAGTCGCGTGGCGGGTTCGTCTACGACTCGCCCAGTCCGCCCCGATTCGAGGATGTGCCGCCGGACCAGCGCGAGCAGCGCCTCGAAAGCATATGGAGCGACGGCAATCTTCGGCTCTGGTCGGAGAGTTTCGCGGATTCCGGCGTCAACGCCGAAGCGGCTGCCTTCGTCTCGGAGTTCGTGCGCAAGAAGATCAGGGCCCGGATCAGGGACGCCAGGGTGGCCGCCAAACTCGTTCCGACGGATTACTATTTCGGAAGCCGCCGGGTGCCTCTTGAGAATGGGTTCTACGAATCCTTCAATCGTGAAAATGTCGAACTCGTCGACCTGCGCGAAGAGCCGGTCACTTCAATCGACGCCACAGGCATAAATACCGGTACCCGCCATCATGATCTCGACACCATCATCTACGCGACAGGCTTCGATGCGGGTGTTGGCTCGATCAACAAGATCGACATTCGAGGTATCGGTGGCGCATCGCTGCGAAGCCTCTGGCAAACGTCGCTGAGCACAACGGTCGGAATGCAGGTACACGGGTTTCCCAACCTGTTCATGACGATGGCGCCATTCGCACCGGCTGCGGCAATCTGCAATGTCCCCGTCTGCGTCGATCAGCAGTGCAACTGGATAGCCGACACCATCGGCTTTGTCCGCGAGAAGGGTCTTAAGTCGATCCAGCCATCCGCAGAGACCGAGGCTGCCTGGATGGCTCATCACAATGCTGTCTCCGAACCGACCTTGCTCGGCCAGAACAGGAACTCGTGGTATCGCCGCAAGGGCCCGGACGGTGCCAGCCGCGAATTGCTCGCCTACATGGGCGGAATCCCGACATATCGAGCGGCGTGCGAGAAGATGCGATCGAGCGGTTACGAGGGTTTCGAGTTCTCGTAAAATCCTGCTCTCGAGCGAGTCTGCGCGCTTAAATGGGTTTCACGTCCGCCATGAGACCAGACGACGAGTGAATGCGAAGGACCATTCGGTGTCCCTCGCCGACATCCGCTCGGCGCGGAGGCCAATATGGCCCAGATGCTGGCGCCGATCTCGACCAACATGTTCCTGAACTATGTCGCCGAGCGCGAGCAGGGCTTGCCGAGATCGTATTCGTTCAGAGTGTCAGCGAAAGTGCCGATCACAAAATAGCCCCGTCGTCTCGACCGGAGCACCGAAGGTGCGGAGTGGAGAGACCTCCTCTCAACGAAATGCCGACAAGTCGTGGAGAGTAGGTCTCTCCACTCCGCCTCGCTGCGCTCGGCTCCGGTGGAGACGACGGAGGCTTAGGACTCACCCACCGCCTCGACGATCATCTTCTGGAAGTGGATGACAAGGTGTTCGCTGTTGGTCAGGAAGCGGCCGGTGTCGGGAAGCCCGCCGATCAGGCCGCGCTGAACCGAATCCGTGAGCGCATCGTCTTCCGCCGCGACCTGCTTGTTGAAGGAGACGAGCGACTTCGCGAAATCTTCGCTCACACCGGGTCCGAAGAACTGTTCCGAGAAGCCCCTGGTCGCGTTCGGGCCGTCAGGCGTCCAGACGTCGATCGACAGGTTGGGGAAACCCGGATTGATGTTGATCGTCACGTTCGGCCACAGGAAGTGATACTGCGATTGCCGCACGACGCCTGAGACGTCGTACAGCTTGCGCTTGGCCTTGCCTTCGAGCGCCGCCGGCCGGACAGGGCCGCTCTGGCTCGAGAAGTAGCCGTGGGCCTTCAGCGTGTAGACGTCCGGGCGCACGTCGATCGCGGCGTTGAAGCCGGGATGGGCGACGGCGCAGTGGTAACATTCGAGATAGTTCTCGAGCATCGTCTTCCAGTTGGCGTTCGATCGCCATTCTTCGCGGCCGTAGTGCACCAGCGTATGGAGCACGACGCCGCTCTCCGCGATCAGGTCGAGGACCGGGCCGTAGCAGGACGCAGCGGTAGGCGCCTCGGGATCGAGGTTGACGAAGACGAACGGTCCCACCGCTTCGGCGCGGATCGGCAGCAGCGGGAAATCAGCGAGATTGAAGTTCGGCTCCGACGCCGAGCGTGGCACGCGCTTCAGGCCGCCCGCGAGATCGTAGGTCCAGGCATGGTAGCCGCATTGCAGGCTCTTCGCATTGCCGCGACCTTTCAGGACCTCGTGACGGCGATGACGGCACACGTTCACGAGGCCCGCCAGGCCGTTCTCGTTGCGCACGACGGCCACGGGCACGCCACCGGCATAACCGGTCACGTAGTCGCCGATGTCGACGAGCTGCGACAGGGGACCGATATAGTTCCAGCTCTTGCGGAAGACGCGCGCGATCTCCCGCTCCGTGATCGAGGGATCGGTGTACCAGCGGGCCGGAAGTGACTCACCGCGATCGAGGGCGGCGAGCAGAGTGGCGGAAACGTCGGCACGTAATGTCATGGCGGCAGCTCACTATGGTGGCTAACCCAAAATAATCCCCCGCAGGGTCGAAATTGCGGCCGAGATTGCGGCATGGCCGACCATCAGGAGAAACACCGTCCAGCAGGCGGTGACCGCTGTCATCAACCAGCCGAGAATCGCCATCAAACCGTCATCTTCGATCAGGGCGAAGCAGAAGAAGAGGATCGCCCAGGCTGGGAAGAAGTTGTCGAAGGGAATCGGCAGAGCGAGGATCAGCACGTCGATCGACAGCGCGAGAAGGAGCAGCCGGCGCGGCACACCGTTGACCCACCACTCGTGACGCGCGTGGACGGTGTTCTCCAGCCAGCGGATGAAGCGCCGCGCGCGCTTCAGGAAGTCCTGCAGCTTGCCGCGCGGCAGGCCCCGCTTGCCGATCGTCGCGGGCAGCGACGGCACGGGATGCCCTGCGAAGTATTGCGCGAGCACGTACAGCATCGGGACGCCGGTGATCGTCGACAGCCAGGGAATGCCCGACGGGATGATGTTCGCGACGTTGATCGCCAGAATGGCGAAGGCGTAGGAGCGGCCGTCGAACCCTTCGAGGAATTCGTTCAGCGACAGGACTGAGGTGCGGTCCCCGGCGAACAGCCGGTCGAGCGTGTCCAGAAGGCCGAAATTGTCCTTCATCCACCCGTCCGCGAGACCAGGCGGCGGGCCAGCACGAGATGCGGCTTGTCGAGCATCTTGCCGTCCATCGTGAGGACGCCGGCGCCGGGATTGCCCTCGAAGGTCGCGATGACCCGCGTCGCCCAGTCGATCTCGGCGGCGGTCGGCGTGAAGACCTCGTGGATGATGGCGACCTGGTCGGGATGGATCGCGATCTTGCCGCCGTAGCCCATGCGGCGGGCATCGTGCGCCTCGGCGCGCAGGCCCTCGACGTTGCGGATGTCGGGATAGACCGTGTCGTAGGCGGTGACGCCGGCGGCGACCGAGGCCATCAGGTTGACCGTGCGCGCCATCTTGAACGTGTCGTCGTAGACGCCGGGCGAGGGACCCTTCGCCAGCGCGCCGAGATCGGCCATCAGGTCCTCGCCGCCCCAGGAATGGCCGATCAGGCGGGCATGCCTGGCCGGCGCCGCGGTGAGCGCCAGGATCGCCGCCGCGCTTTCGGTGGCGATGGTCAGGATACGGGTTGTGCCGGCCTCGATGCCCTCGCGCGCTTCCAGCGCATCGAGATAGTTCGACATCAGGTCGAGGTCGGACTGGCCGACGCATTTCGGGAACACGATGCCGTCGGGCTTGCCCTGCATGACGGTCGCGAGGTCGCCCAGGGTCAGGCCGGTGTCGAGCGCGTTGACACGGACGTAGAGCTTCGGGCCGGCCCGGTCGGCGCTCCGGAGATAGGCCAGCGCCATGTCGCGCGCGATCATCTTGCGGTCGGTGGCGACGGAATCCTCGAGGTCGAGGATCAGCCCGTCGGCGCCGGAGGCGGGGCCCTTGGCGAGCTTGCGCTCGGAATCGGCGGGAACGAACAGGAAGGATCGCATCGGTTCTCAGTCCTTGGGTTTCTTGCGCATCAGCGCCTGGCGGGTGCATTCGGCGACGATCTCGCCGCGCTGGTTGATCGCGGTGTGCGCGAATTCGACGATGCCGGCATCGGGACGCGACTTGCTCTCGCGCAGGCTGACGACGCGGGTCCGCACCCGCAGCGTGTCGCCGTGGAACACCGGCTTGGGAAAGCGCACGTCGGTCATGCCGAGATTGGCGATGGTGGTGCCGAGCGTCGTGTCGTTGACGGTGATGCCGATCATCAGGCCCAGGGTGAACAGGCTGTTCACGATGCGCTGGCCGAACTCGGTCTTCGAGGCGAATTCCTCGTCGAGATGCAGCGGCTGGACGTTCATGGTGAGCGAGCTGAACAGGACATTGTCCATCTCGGTCACGGTGCGCGTCCATTCGTGCTCGAACAGGCGGCCGACGCTGAAGTCCTCGTAATGAAGTCCTGCCATCTTTCTCCTCGCGGAAGGGAGCCTTCCTAGCATGGATGGACGCTGGCCGGCTCGTCATCGTATCAATGCCGCCACAGGATGAAACACCGGGACGGGGAGTGAGACGATGCGCGCGATGCTGAGCGAAACGCCGGGCGGGCCGGAGAGCCTGAAGCTGGTGGAGCTGCCCTCCAAGCCGGTGGGCAAGGGCCAGGTGCGCGTGGCGACCCGGGCGGCGGGCGTCAACTTTCCCGACACGCTGATCATCCAGGACAAGTACCAGTTCAAGCCGCAGCGCCCGTTCGCGCCGGGCCACGAGATCGCGGGCGACATCACCGAGGTCGGCGAGGGCGTCACCGGCTACAAGGTCGGCGACCGCGTGATCGGCATGATCGGCCATGGCGGCTATGCCAGCGAGGCCGTGGTCGACGAGATCCAGCTCCTGCCGATGCCAAAGAACATGAGCTACGAGGATGGTGCGGCCTTCACCATGACCTACGGCACCTCGTACTACGCGCTGAAGCAGCGCAGCAGCTACAAGCCGGGCGAGACCTTGCTGGTCACCGGCGCCTCGGGCGGCGTCGGCCTCACCGCGGTCGAGCTGGGCGCCCTGATGGGCCTCAAGGTCATCGCCGCCGTGGGCTCCGACGAGAAGATGGAGATCTGCAGGAAGTACGGCGCCACGATGTTCGTGAACTACGCCAAGGAAAAGATGCGCGACAAGGTCAAGGAACTGACCGGCGGTAACGGCGCGGACATCATCTACGACGCGGTCGGCGGCGACGCCTTCGACGAATCGGTGCGCTGCATCGCCTGGTACGGCCGCCTGCTGGTGGTGGGCTTCGCGGCGGGCCGCATCCCGTCGTTGCCGGCCAACCTGGCGCTGCTGAAGAGCTGCGACGTGCGCGGCGTGTTCTACGGTGCCTGGCGCGGCCGCGAGCCGGCCGAGGCACGCAAGAACTTCGACGAGATGCTGGCCTGGTACGGCGAGGGCAAGCTCAAGCCGCACATCTCCATGCGCTTCCCGCTGGAGAAGGCGGCCGACGCCATGAACGCCCTGCTGTCGCGCAAGGCCACCGGCAAGGTCATCATCGACGTCGCCTGAACGGATGGAGGCTCGCATGGGTAGACTGAGCGGCAAGATCGCGATCGTGACCGGTGCCGCCTCGGGCATCGGAGAGGCCTCGGCCCGGCTTTTTGCCGAGGAGGGGGCGCAGGTGCTGGCGGTCGACCGGCCGGAGTCGGCGATCGAGACGGCACATGCGGGGAATAAATCCATCGAGGCCTTCGCGGCCGACATAACCGGCGATGATGCACCGAAGAAGATCGTCGCCGCCGCGCTCGACCGGTTCGGCGCGCTCGACATCCTGTTCAACAATGCCGGGGTCAGCGGCCGCGCCTTCGTCGAGGAAATGACCGACGAAATGTGGGACCGCGTGAACGACGTCAACGTGCGCGGCATGTTCCGGCTGTGCCGCGAGGCCATCCCGGCGCTGAAGCTGCGGGCCCGCGAGAAGGGTCGCGCGCGCATCGTCAACACCGCCTCGGTGATGGCCTTCGACACCGACTACGGCCTCGCGGCCTATTGCGCCTCCAAGGCGGGCGTCGGCGGCCTCACGCGCACGCTGGCGCTGGAGCTCGGCAAGTTCAACATCACCGCCAACTATGTCTGCCCGGGCGCGATCTACAGCGGCATGACCCGGACCAACTTCGACAAGCCGGAGATCCGCGAAGTCTGGGAGAAGAAGGCGGCGCTGCGCCGGCTCGGCCAGCCGATCGACATCGCCCGCGGCGCGCTGCTGCTGGCGTCTGACGATGCCGACTTCATCACCGGCCACGAGCTGGTGGTGGATGGCGGCCTCACCTTGCGCACCTGAGACGCAGACCAGAAGGGTATAAAGCAAGGCGCTGGAAACTTCTCCGGCTAAGCGTCTAAGCCCGGGCATCCAATGAGCGCTTAATGCTGGTGGCGACTAATTGCCTGTGGTCGTCAAGCCGGGCGGCCGTGAGAAGCCGCATTTGGTCAGACAACCGACCGTCCTGACTCCGTGACGTCAGCCGACGCAGTTGCGTAAGGCAGCCCCAACCTCGTCATCTCGATCGTGGCACCCAACCTGTCCTCGCTCGCCGCAGGCAGGTCGCGGTAGAGAATCGGACAAAGCAGTGATGGGGAATTCCTGACACCAGAGAGTCAGGAATTTCGACCATTCATATGAAACACATAGCCGATGGCAGTATCGATTCCGATCGACGTGCTCCGTCGAGAATTGACGCTTGCAGGTTCAAAGTCCGACTCATCAGTAACTCGAGGGCTCGCTTCTCACAGGAGATGTCTTTGAGAACATTTGATGGCCGTGGCGATGATACTGCCTATCCCTCGTTGTCGTCGCCCCTGTTGACGCGTGCCTTGTCGCGGCCATTGAGCACCGATCACCCGGAACGTTGACCTCGCGGCGTAACTGCAGACCGTCGCATCAACCGGGTCGAGCGCGCCGAAATCGCCGCCCAACGAGCAGACGATGACCGGGGCTGTCCGGGCATCGGAGCGGCTTTCCTTTCCGAAGAGGCACGCGACGGGAAAAGACGCCCTCCAGGCCCCGATGGGCCGCTGAACGGAGACGAACATGGCAAGCATCATGACAGAAGGGCTGCTCTCGGCAGCGCCTGCCGCGGAACCATGGTCGCGCAACGAGCTTGGGGACGACAGCGCGCTCGGCCTTCAGGCCGACGAGATGTTCGCGCGCCAGCTCGACACCGGGTTCGCGGGCGAGGTGCGCGGCCTGGTGACCGATCCGTTGACGGGGCTCGCGGGCCGGGACCCCGAGGGCGCGCTGGCCGGGATCGCCGAGACCATCCGGCTTCTGGGCGCGCTGAAGGACCGCTATCTGGCGCAGGCGATCGGGCCCCGCCAGAAGGCCCTGCTCGAACCGGTGATCGACCGGCGTCTCGACCGCGCCGGCGGTGACCTCGGGCGGATCGCGGAGCAGGCGACGTCCGTGCTGGACGACCGCATCGTGGCCGAGCGCCTCGCCGACCTGCGGCAGGACGCGTCGCTGTCCTGGCAAGACCCCGCCCATCTGCGCACGCTGGGCCACACCACGGTGGGCGAGCTGCGCTACCAGGGCGAACGAAGAGGCTGGGACGCGGGCCGGACCGATACGGCGGTGCGCACCGGTCTGAGCGATCTCTATGCCGGCGCGGTCGAGGCCGCGATCGGCCAGGATCCCGAGCGCGCGGCGAAGCTCTACGACCATGCACGCGACGTGATCCAGCCGGAGCGGCGGGCGGCGGTCGAGCGCAGGATCGAGCGGGCGCGCGAGGAGCGGCGCGTGACGGAGATCGTGGGCGGTCTGGCCGACACGCCGGACGATCCGACACGGCGCCCCGACCTCGACGACTACCAGGCGCGCGCCGCCGGGCTGACGCCTTCGGATGCCTCACCCGAGGTACATGCACAGGTGTCGAGGATGGCGCGGCTCGAACAGGCGCGCGCCGACCGGGCGTGGCAGGCGGCGCGGGGACGTGCGGCCACGGGCGCGCTCGATTGGCTCGGCGCCAATCCAGCGGCGCCCCTGATGGCGATGCCGACGGAGCTGCGCGACGGGTTGAGCCCGGAGCAGATGGAGGCGCTCGACCGGACAGCCATCAACGGCGGCCGCGTCGTCACAGACCGCGACCTATACGACAGGCTCGACAACCAAGCCGTGACCGAACCCCAAAGCTTCATCGGCCTCGATCTCGCTCAACACAGGCTGTCCCTCGGCGACAGCGACTACAACCGCCTCACCAAACTCCAGAAGACTCTCGCCGAAGGCAAATCTGATCCGTCCTTCGAGCGACACAGGCTCGGCCGCCTGTTCCTGGGAGAGGGACTGCGCACCGCCAACCTCGATCCCGACGGAGAGGAGGCTCGGACCGCACGGCAGCAGCTCGACAGGCTTTTGGGCGCATTCGAGGCGGTCGAGGGCAAGCCGCCGACGATGGCTGACATTCGCGGCTTGGTCGGCGACGTGCTGCCACGCGCAAATGGCGATCCGAACGTCTTGCGGGTCTCGGGCGGCGAGCCGGTCGAAGCACCATTGCAAGAGATCGCGGCGAAGGACGCGCTCGATGGGACAGAGCCCCGCATTAACGACGACGGTAGCGCGGAGGAGGTAGGCGAAGGCTTCGATCCGCAGAACATCATTCTTGCACAAGCCGGAGGTGGCGGCGCTCGTGGTGGCGGAGGCAGTCGTGTTTCCCCACCGTCCCGCCCACCTGCGGCCTCAGGCCAACGGCCCACACCAGGTATCGGGCACAACCGATCACCTCAGGACGGGCCGACGCCACTCAACAAACTGTATCCAGACTGGTATTCCCCGCCGAAGCCGAGCACGCAGCCCGCACCCGATACGGCCGGACCAGCGGCGGCCGCTGAGCAGGAATCGTCGCCTCAAGATCTCAGTGATTGGTTGGGGAAGAGAGCCCAACGTGCCCAAAGGGACCAGTACGTTGACGCCGACGGCATCGACACGGCAGCCGGCATCAAACTCGATCCGCGCGTCGGTGAACCGGCGGCGGGGCGCGATTACTTGCCCGACGACGAGAACCATCTCAAGGGATTGCGCGGAGAGTATGGGCTGGCCAACGAAATCGCGCGGCAATTCCCGGACCACACGGTGATCGACTTCGGAAGGAAGGCGGGGCAGCGGGGGCCGGATGTGATCTCAGTCGATCGTAACGGCGAAATTCACTTCTGGGATTCCAAATGGCGCGGCTCTGATACGTCGATCGGTCCGAGCGGCAGGGCGCATCAGACGCCGCTGTCTTTAGATGGTGCTCTGCAACACGCCCAAGACAGCATTTGTGCGGCGATGAAGAGTGGACGCTTGTCACCTGAAGCCGGCGCCAGAGCATTGGAGAATTTGGCCAATAGGAACGTGACCATCGTGACGGTGGGGACTGGAAGCGCACGTAACGGTGTGGTTGAAGGAATCGCAGGTAGCGACCGCGCTGTCGTCTACCCGAAACGGAGGCCGTGATGCCGAGAATATTCGAGCCCGAGAAAGATCGTCAGTTCTACCTCGATTTCCTTCTGGCGATTGCGACGAAGTTCGAGCCGGAAACGACCGGACGGTTCAATCGCTCGCACTACATGGCTAGTAAACTAGGATATCTGATCCAGGCCCATCTACTCGGCTTGCGCGAGCAGGTGTTGCCGCTAGCGCGGGCGCTCGCGGGCTGGATGGAATTACAACCGGCGTCGCCAAAAGCCAAGGATAGCGAGGAATCCTATTACGCCTATCAATGGTGGGAGACGCTGGGCCTGTGCAAGTGGCTGATCGATGGAGATCCGGCGGTGACCGAGTTCGGCCGCTCAAGTGAGGCCGACTGGAGACGATGGGATCAGTTCGACCGCTTCGAACCCAACGGGAAAAAGCTGCTGATGCGGGAGGGGCTCGAACTCGCGTTGCCGCTCAACCTGGCGGCGCGACGTCATGAAGTCGGCCTGAAACTCTGTCAGGAGGCTGGACTCACCACCAAGCCTTCGTCGGCACCAGCGATCGTGCGGGCGGAACTGATGTACGGCCAATGGGCCTGCCGTCATCTCGCCGACGGTGGCAAGCCCGACGCGGCCTATGTCGCCAAGGGCGAGGAGATGCTGCGCAAGGTCATGTCGGAACGCTTCATCATGAACGGCTATCATACGAGGATGGCAATGTGGCTGAAGGCGATCTACCACGACAGCGGCGTCACGCGGACGCCGGAGGAGACGATTCTCAAGGCCTATGACACGATGACCGGCGTCGAGAAACCTGCGTTCGCTAAGATCTGACGTTGGGCGAACCAGAAGGCAATGCGGGCGACCGTGCAGCGGGTGCCGGTGCGGGGAAGCCCGGCCACGTCGATTTGAGTGGCGGCAGAAACGCCTTCCACACCCCGATGGGCCGTTGAACGGAGACGAACATGACAAGCCTCCAGTCTTCCGGAACGTCATGCTCAGGCCCATCGATTTCAACCCATAAACTTGGCTAATTTGGTATGTGTTCGCCATGTCTCCTTCCCAAACAACCGGGAGGAGTCTGATGGCGTCTTTTGATATGTGTGAAGCTTTGGACGAGGTATCGTCGACCATGAACAACATTGCCTCCTTCGCCGCCGACTACAGCGAGGCGCGCGACAAGTTCCTGGCCGCCGCCCGGCTCGCGGGCGCCCAGACCTTCCGCTACGACAACCCCACCAAGGGACCGAAGGGCGAGGCGCTGTCGACCGACGTCGCCTGGGTCGGGCCCACGGACGCCTCGAAGGTGATGGTCACGATCTCGTCCACCCATGGGGTCGAGGGCTATTGCGGCTCGGGCTTCCAGGTCGACTGGCTGGCCGGCGTCGGCGCGTCGGGGCTGCCCAGGGACACCGCGGCGCTGGTCGTGCACGCCATCAACCCCTACGGCTTCGCCTGGACGCGGCGCGTGACGGAGGAGGGCAACGACCTCAACCGCAACTATGTCGACCATTCCAAGCCTTACCCGGTGAACGAAGGCTATCTCGAGATCGCCGACGATCTCGTCCCGGCGGATTTCAGCGAGGCGGGACGGGCGGCGGCCGATGCAAGGCTGGCGGCCTTTCGCCGGAAGGTCGGCGACGTCGAATTCTTCCGCGCCGTCTCGGGCGGCCAGTACAGCCATGCCGACGGCATGTTCTTCGGCGGCGGCGGTCCGTCCTGGTCGAACCGCACGCTGCACGCCATCGTCGACCGCTACCTGAAGGGCCGTGAGGACGTGGCCGTGGTCGACTTCCATACCGGCCTCGGCCCCTACGGCTATGGCGAGCCGATCACGCACTACGACATCGGCACCGGCGGGTCGCGCCGGGTGCGGAGCTTCTGGGGCGAGTCGGTCACGGAATCGAAGCGGGGCCAGACGGCCTCCCAGGCCCGCGACGGGCTCGGCCATTACGGGCTGAACCGTGTGCTGACGGAGCCGCAGACCCGGCTCACCATGTGCACCCTGGAATACGGCACCTTCGATCGCGAGAGCGGCCAGAAGGCGTTCCGGGCCGATCACTGGCTGCACAAATACGGCGACCCGCTGGGCAAGGAAGCCGAGGCCGTGCGCAAGGCGATGCGCCGCCAGTTCTACCCCGAGACCGACGACTGGAAGGAGGCCGTGCTGTTCCGTGGCCACCAGGTCGTGCGCCAGGCCATCGCCGGGCTGCAGCGCGGGCCCCTCTAGCTTTTGGGGACAAGCCCTCGAAAAGCCATACCTCCGTTCGGCGATCCTGCTACAAGCCTTTCCATGCGTGCACTCGTGGCGCTGCTGGCTTTCGCGGCCGTGGCGGCTCTCAATTTCCTGTGGTGGTGGGTTCCGAACCGGCCGGTCGATGTCGCCGGCTGGAACGCCGCGCCTCTCCAGAGCGTCTCCTTCGCTCCCTACCGGCCGGGCCAGAGCCCGCTGACGCGGACCTTCCCGACGCCCGACCAGATCGAGGCCGATCTCAAGCGCCTGCAGGGCAAGGTCAAGGCGGTCAGGACCTATTCTTCGGGCGAGAACCTCGAGACGGTGCCGCAGCGCGCCGGCAAGTACGGGCTCAAGGTCTGGCACGGCGCCTGGCTGAACGACAACGACAAGGAAAACCTCGAGCAGATCAACCTGCTGATCGACCATGCCAACAAGTACAAGGACACGGTCGAGCGGGTGATCGTCGGCAACGAGGTCCTGCTGCGCAAGGACCTGACGGCCAACGAGCTGCGCCGCTACATCCGGCAGGTTAAGCAGCGCGTCACCCAGCCGGTCACCTACGCCGACGTCTGGGAATTCTGGCTGCGCAACCCGTCGCTGGCCGACGAGGTCGATTTCATCACCATCCACATCCTGCCCTACTGGGAGGATGAGCCGATCGGAGTGGATCGCACGGAAGCCGACGGCAAGCTCGCCATCGAGAAGCACCTCGTGGACATCTACAAGAAGGTCCAGGCCCGCTTTCCCGGCAAGAAGATCGTGATCGGCGAGACCGGCTGGCCGAGCGACGGCCGCATGCGCTCCGATGCCCGGCCGGGCCGGGTCGAGCAGGTCAAGTACTTCTCGATCTTCCGCGGCGCCGCGGAGCGGGAAGGGTTCGACTACAACGTCATCGAGGCGTTCGACCAGTACTGGAAGGCCCGTCAGGAAGGGACCGTCGGCGCCGCCTGGGGCCTGCTCGACGCCCAGCGCCACGACAAGTTCGAACTCGGCAAGCCGGTGAGGGCGGAGCCGCACTGGCAGATCCTGTTCACCATTTCGACGATCGCCGGCGCGTTGCTGCTGCTGGCCTATTCGACCCAGCGCAAGGCGGGCACCTGGAAGGGCATTTTCATCTTCGCCCTGTTCGCCCAGCTCGTGGCGACCTGCTACGTGCAGACCACCTGGATCGACCTGTCGCGCAACTTCTATTTCGAGCGCACGCTGGGCATTGCCTTCTGGGGCATCCTGCTGGCCCTGTTCAGCTACGCGCTGCTGCGCGGCATTTCCGACAGCCTGACCGGCCAGATGGCCGACCCGTCGCTCTACGGCGCGCGGGTCCGCGACTCCTGGCGGGCATGGCGTGAGTTGCCGCGCTACCGCATCCTGCGGCGGGTCGACCTGCTGGCGCAGGTGCTCTACCTCGTGCTGACGGTCCTCTGCATCTTCTACCTGATCGTCATCAGCATCGACTGGTACGACGGGGTGATCCGGATCGGCGACTGGTTCCGGCAGATCGCCATCGACGGCCGCTACCGCGATTTCCCGATCTGGAGCTTCGTGATCCCGAGCCTCGTGCTGATGCTGTGGAAGACCATCACCATCCTGCGCGCCGAGCCGGTGGTGCGCGACCATCGCTTTGCCCGGGCGCTCTCGTTCGGCCGACTGCTGGGCTACGACGGCAGTCGCGGCTTCGTGCGCATGGACCGCCGCCTGAGCCGCTTCGGGCCGGTCCTGCCCGAGATCGTGCTGGTCTCGATGCTGGTCTTCTGGGCGATCGTGCTGGTCGTCACCGAGGGCGCCATCAAGTTGCACGATGGCGGTGCCGGCGGATTCGTCTCGGCCGATGGCGGCCGCTGGGTCATCCGGACCCTGTTCTGGAACACCCAGGCCAACTGGTTCGCGTTCCTGGCGCTGCTGATGGCCGTTCCCTATGCCGCCACCATCTACCTGTCGGTACGCGAGCCACTGGCAGAACTGCCGCCGGACTCCTATACGAACAAATGGTAGGCGCTGAGCCGGGAGTTACGACATGGAAATCAAGGGTGAATACAGGATTGCGGCGTCGCGGGAGAAGGTCTTCGCGGCACTGAACGACCAGGCCATTCTGCAGGCCTGCATTCCGGGCTGCGAATCTCTGGAGATGCTTTCTCCCACCGAGATGACGGCCAAGGTGCGGCTGCGCATCGGCCCGGTGAGCGCGGCTTTCTCGGGCAAGGTCACGCTTTCCGACATCGATCCGCCGAACGGCTACCGGATCTCCGGCGAAGGGCAGGGCGGCGTCGCGGGTTTCGCCAAGGGTGGCGCTGTCGTGGTCCTCACGGAGGATGGCGGCGACACGATCCTGAAATACGAGGTCGATGCCCAGGTCGGCGGCAAGATCGCCCAGGTCGGCGCCCGCCTGATCACCGGCACGGCGAAGAAGCTGGCCGATCAGTTCTTCGGCAAGTTCGCCCAGAGCGTCGGCGCGCCGCCGCCCGTCGCAGCCGCTTCGTGACGATGGCGTCGCCGGATCCGGCGGGAAATCCGCCACCGTCCGCGCCGTCTGCTGCAGCGCAGCGCGGCTATCGTCACTGGACCGTCATCGGCGTCGGCGCCGCGGTCCTGATCCTTGTCTTTCTGGCGAGCCGTCCGTAACTCACGACGGCAGCTTGAGACTCCCGCCGCCGCGCTGTGAGGGCTCACGCGCGTCGGCGCCACGGTGGGTCACGCCAGCCAGGGCGCAGTCGCGCCATCATTCCCGTCACGGACACTGACGTCGCCAATCGCGACAGGGGACACCGGAGGGGTGCGGAAGGCCCTACCGTCGCTCTACTCTGTTTCAAATTTACATAATAAAAGTGTCGTTATGTGATGCCCGAGAACTGGGAGTTTTTCCGCCCAATTATTTTCTCATGCCTGCATTGAACTGACGACATGACGATCCTACCTGTTTCTTCAACTCTATAAGAAACGTCGAGGCAGGGATGGAAAGTGTGGCTCGCCGAACCCTTGACCGGGTTTACGGCCTTGAGATTTTCGTCGCGTGTACGGCCTTCGTCCTCGTTGCGGCCGCGTTGATCTCAGACATCGTTGCGCGCGAGTTGTTCGGCAACGGCATTTTCGGAGCGCAGAAGTTTGCCGTGTTCTGCACGGCAGTGGCCGGGTTGCTGGGTTTCGCGGTGGTGGTTCATTCCGGCGGGCACCTTCGCGTGCAAGCCGTCGACCGGCTTTTCCCTCCGACATGGCATCCGACGATGGCGCGTCTCGGCGACATCGTCTCGTCCGGCATCTGCCTGTTCTTCGGCATCTATGCGCTCGAGTTTGTCGAGAGCTCGATCAGGCTGGGCGAGACCGACATGGTGCTCGAAATCCCGGTTTGGCCGATCCAGCTTGCCGTCCCCTATCTCTTCCTGGTGTCGGCGGTGCGTTACGCGCTCTACGCCGCGTTCCCTGCCATCCGCCCCATCGAGAAGGACCACGAGTGATGGACGCAGTCATTCGACGCCGCAGCCCGCTTTACTGGAGTCTCGGCATTGTCGTCGCGGTCTTCGGGTTGCTTGGTCTGTTCGGCTTGATGCCGGGGCCGAAGGTTCTGTTCTTCCTGGTGATGGTTGTCGGCCTTCTGGTGCTGCGCCAGCCAGTCGTGCTGATCCTTGCGGTCATCGCCGCCTATACCCACGCCTACTTCGCGACAAACAGTGGCGTCGAATTCCTGCTGCAGGACATGTGGTTCGTCGTGAATCGCGAGGTCTTGCTGTCCATTCCGATGTTCATCGTCGCCGGCGCGATCATGACCCGAGGGTCGATCGCCCAGCGGCTGATCAATGTCATGATGGAACTGACGGCGCCCATTCCCGGGGGCATGGGTGTCGCGGCGGTTCTCGGATGCGCGGTGTTCGCGGCAATTTCCGGATCTTCGATCGTCACGATGCTTGCCATCGGGTCGATCATGTATCCTGCGATGATCAGTGCCGGTTACAGCAAGCCATTTTCGCTGGGGCTGATTGCTTCGGCGGGCACGCTCGGGATCATGATCCCGCCGTCCATTCCGATGATCCTCTTCGGCATCATGACCGAAGCGTCCATCACCGAGATGTTCAAGGCCGGCATCGGCCCGGGCCTTCTGCTCACGCTCGTGTTCGCGATCTATTCCTACGCCGTAAACCGCCGCATGCCGACGAAGTCGTGGGATCCGGGGCGCATCTGGACGGCGCTCCGCCAGGGCATCTGGGCGATTATGCTCCCGGTCATCCTGCTCGGTGGAATCTACTCCGGATACTTTTCACCGACCGAGGCCGCGGCTGTGTCGGTGCTCTATGCCCTCGTGGTCGAGACGTTCATTCATCGCGACATGAAGCTGCCTGACTACGGCAAGGTTCTCACCGAGACGGTCGGCTTGCTCGGCACGCTTCTTCCGCTCCTCGCCATCGCGGCCAGTCTCAACACGGTCCTGGACTATGAAGGCGTCGCCGCGGGGTGGGTGAACTTCGTCAAGGCACACGTTACCGACAAGGCTACGATGATGATCGGCATCAACCTGCTGCTGCTCGTCGTCGGCTGCTTGATGGACGCGGGGTCGGCGATCATCGTTTTTTCGCCGCTGCTTCTGCCGCTTGCGACCTCGGTCGGCTACGACCCGATCCACTTCGGCATCATCATGACTGCCAATCTGGAGATCGGCTATCTGACTCCGCCCGTGGGTCTCAATCTGATCGTGGCAATGGCGGCATTCAAGGAAAGCTTCTGGACGATCTGCAAGGCCGTCGTGCCTTTCGTCATCCTGATGCTGCTCTGGTTGGTCGCGGTCATCGCCTTTCCGGAATTGTCTCTCTCCCTGGCCAGGTGAGGAGAGCAGTCGGACATCCTTGAATTGTGCTTTCGGCAACAAGTGAAAGTACTGGAATTCTTCACTTTCCGGCACGTCTCAGCAGGGGGCGAAGGATGCTTAAGCGTAGGAACAATCAATAAAGCAAGGAGGCAAAGGTCATGACTGGTATCTTCAGGCGTTTCGTCGTCGGCACCACGATGGGCGCGGCTCTCGCGGCATTCGCGGTTCCCGCTTCGGCTCAACAGGAGACCTGGAAAGTCGGCTCGGCGGCGCAACCGGGCAGCTCCCTGTTGACCATCCTCGAGGAGAATGTTGCGAACTGGAACAAGGTTCCGGGCGTGAAGGTCGAACGGCAGTTCGTCGCGAGCGAGCAGGAGCTTGCACAGCAGGTGCTCCGTGGAAGGCTCCAGATGGCGAGCATCTCGTTCGCCGGAATTTCACCGGCTGGATTCCCGGAAGCGGCCCTGGCGAACGTTCCTTTTCTGTGGGCCAACGATGCCGAGCGCAACTATGTGCTCGACGGGACCGTCTGGAAATACATGACACGGCTCTTTGAGGCCAAGGGGCTCGTGGCGGTCGGGATCGGCGAGGTTGGCTGGAATGGAGTCGTCTGCAAGACGGCGTGCCCAACGCCAGAATCACTGAAAGGCCTCAAGGCCCGCGTTGCACCGACTCCGGCGTCGCGCATGTTCTGGAGCGCCATGGGTGCCAACGGGGTCCAGATGCCGCTGTCCGAACTCTTCCCGGCGCTGCAGCAGAGCCTCGTGGTGGCGGCCGATCTGCCGTTTCCGTACTACGTGACGACCCCGGCCCGCGAGTCGGCGCCCTTCTACTACGACCTCCGGCACCTCCACCATCCCGCGCTCGTCGTCGCGAACAAGGCGGCATGGGACAAGCTGACGCCGGCACAGCAGCAAGGTATCCGCGATGGGATGCTGCCGATCGCCAAACAGCGCAAAATGGTGGATGACGAGATCACCGAAAAGGTCAAGGAGTTCAGGGCCAAGGGCGGTACATACGTCGAGCTGAACCAGGCCCAACGCGACGCCTATCGCAAGCTGGTCGAATCGAAGCAGATGGAGCTTGTCAACGGCATGGGCGGCAAGTCGGCGGAGCTGTTCGACCTTATGCAGGCAGCTCGCCGCGAATTCCAGCAGCGGCGCGGTAACGTCAACTGAACCATGGTACAGGTGACCCATAGCAGGAGGTGCCGCGAGCGTAGGCGGCCCCTCTTGGGGGAGATTACCAGCGTCGTATTGCAAATTCCTTGACCGGCGGGTCTGCGGCTTGCGACATTCAGGCCAATGCTTCCGCGGGCGAGCGCTAGGCGCGGCGTACCGCAAAAACATGCCAGGGGAGATAGACTGATGACCATTTCCGTCGCCATGACCGTCAACGGCAAGTCCGTATCGGGCAAGGTCGAGGCGCGCACGCTGTTGGTTCAGTTCCTGCGCGAGCATCTCGGCATGACCGGCACCCATGTCGGCTGCGACACCAGCCAGTGCGGTGCGTGCGTGGTGCACGTCGACGGCCAGTCGGTGAAGTCCTGCACCATGCTCGCGGTCCAGGCCGAGGGCGCCAAGGTCACCACCATCGAGGGCCTCGCGCCCAGCGCCGACAAGCTGCACCCGATGCAGGAGGCCTTCCGCGACAACCATGCCCTGCAGTGCGGCTTCTGCACCCCCGGCATGGTGATGAGCGCCATCGACATGGTGAAGCGACACAACTACGTGCTCGACGAGGCCACGGTGCGTCGCGAGCTCGAAGGCAACCTCTGCCGCTGCACCGGCTACCACAACATCGTCAAGGCCATCCTGGCCGCGGCCCCGGCCATGAAGTCTGCAGGAGTGTAGCCCCATGACCTCCGCCACCGGAATCGGCGCCCGCGTTCTGCGTACGGAAGACAAGCGCTTCCTGACCGGAACCGGTCGCTATGTCGACGATCTGCCCCTCGCCCGGGCGACCTACGCGTATTTCCTGCGTTCGCCGCATGCCCATGCGAAGATCAAGAGCATCGACATTTCGGCAGCGGAGAAGAGTCCTGGCGTCGTCAACATCTTCACCGGCAAGGATCTTGTCGACGCCAAGGTGGGCGGCCTGATCTGCGGCTGGGTGGTCAAGGACAAGCACGGCGAGCCACACAAGGCGCCGCCGCACCCCGTGATGGCGGTCGATACCGTCCGCTACGTCGGCGACACCGTGGCCATGGTCGTGGCCAACAGCTACGACGAGGCGAGGGACGCGGCCGAAGCGATCAAGGTCGACTACGAGGTGCTTCCGGCGAACATCGACCTCGCCAAGGCGTTCGACAAGGGCGCCCCGCAGGTCCACCCGGAAGCGCCGGGCAACCTGATCTACGACTGGGAGATCGGCGTGAAGGCCGATGTCGAGGCGGCGTTCGCCAAGGCGGCGCACGTCACCAAAATGGACATCGTCAACAACCGCCTGATCCCCAATGCCATGGAGCCGCGCGCGGCGGCGGCGGAATACGACAAGGGCACCGGCAACTATACGCTCTGGTCGACCTCGCAGAACCCGCATGTGCTGCGGCTGATCCTGTCGGCCTTCGTGCTGGGCATCCCCGAGCACAAGCTGCGGGTCATCGCGCCCGACGTCGGCGGCGGCTTCGGCAGCAAGATCTTCTGCTATGCCGACGAGACGATGGTGTGCTGGGCGGCCTCGCGGGTCGGACGGCCGATCAAGTGGACGGCCGAGCGCAGCGAGTCGTTCCAGACCGACTGCCATGGCCGCGACCACGTCACCCATGCCGAACTTGCTCTCGACAAGGAGGGCAAGTTCCTGGCCCTGAAAGTCGAGACGATCGCCAACATGGGCGCCTACCTGTCGACCTTCTCGACGGCGGTCCCGACCTATCTCTATGCGACGCTGCTGGCCGGCCAGTACACGACGCCGCTCATCTACGCCAACGTGAAGGCGGCAGTGACCCACACGGCGCCGGTCGACGCCTATCGCGGCGCGGGACGCCCCGAGGCGACCTTCGTCATCGAGACGATCGTCAGCAAGGCGGCGGCCGAGCTGAAGATGGATCCGGCCGAGCTGCGCCGGAAGAACTTCATCCCGTCGACGGCCTTCCCGTACCAGACGCCGGTGGCGCTGCAGTACGATTCGGGCAACTACCCGCCGATCATCGACGAGGCGATGAAGATCGCCGACTATCCGGGCTTCGAGGCCCGCCGGGCCGAGGCCAAGGCGCGCGGCAAGCTGCGCGGCATCGGCTTCTCGTCCTACATCGAGGCCTGCGGCCTGGCGCCCTCGCAGGTGATCGGCCAGCTGGGCGGCGGCGTCGGCCAGTGGGAGTCGGCGCAGATCAAGTTCAACCCGACGGGCAACGTGCAGGTCATCACCGGCTCGCACAGCCACGGGCAGGGGCATGAGACCACCTTCGCCCAGCTCGTCCACGACCGGCTGGGCGTTCCGATGGACCAGATCGAGGTGGTCCACGGCGATACGTCGACCACGCCCTTCGGCATGGGCACCTACGGCAGCCGTTCGCTGGCCGTCGGCGGCTCGGCGATCATGAAGGCGACCGACAAGATCATCGCCAAGGGCAAGAAGATCGCGGCCCATCTGATGGAAGCCGACGTGGCCGACGTCGTGTTCGAGAACGGCACCTTCAAGGTGGCGGGCACGGACAAGAACGTGCCGCTGGCCCAGGCGGTCTTCGCCGCCTACGTGCCGCACAACTATCCTCTGGCCGAGATTGAGCCGGGCATGGACGAGAATGCCTTCTACGATCCGGCCAACTTCGTGTATCCGGCCGGCACGCAGATCTGCGAGGTCGAGATCGATCCGGACACCGGCATCGTCGAGGTCATCGCCCATACCGCGGTCGACGATTTCGGCAACATCATCAATCCGATGATCGTCGAGGGCCAGGTCCATGGCGGCATCGTCCAGGGCGTCGGCCAGGCGCTGTTCGAGGGCGCCGTCTACGACAAGCAGACGGGCCAGCTGCTCAGCGGCTCGTTCATGGACTACACCATGCCGCGTGCCGACAACTTCCCGTCGTTCAAGCTCGGCTACAAGGTCACCCCGTGCCCGCACAATCCGCTGGGCGTGAAGGGATGCGGCGAGGCGGGGGCCATCGCGGCGCCCGCGGCCGTGATGAACGCGGTTCACAACGCTCTGGCGCCGATCGGCGTCAAGCATGTCGAAATGCCGGCCACCCCGCTCAACGTGTGGCAGTCGATCCAGGGCGCCCAGCGCGCGGCGGCCGAGTAAACGGAGGAAATCCAGATGTACGATTTTGCCTATCATCGCCCGAAGTCGGTTGCCGACGCGATCGCCCTGCTCAAGGGCAATGAAGAAGCCCGTCCGATGTCGGGCGGCATGACGCTGATCCCGACGCTGAAGCAGCGCCTGGCGCGGCCGAGCGACGTCGTCGATCTCGGCGGCCTCAAGGAACTCGCCGGCGTCAAGGTCGAGGGCGACACCCTCGTGATCGGCGGCATGACCAAGCATGGCGACGTCGCGACCTCGGCCGACGTGAAGAAGGTCATTCCGGCGCTGGCCGACCTGGCCGGCCATATCGGCGATCCGCAGGTCCGCAACCGCGGCACGATGGGCGGCTCGGTCGCCAACAACGATCCGGCGGCCGACTATCCGGCGGCCGTGGTGGCGCTGAACGCCACGGTGATCACCAACACCGGCAAGCACACGGCCGACGCCTTCTTCAAGGGCCTGTTCGAGACGGCGCTGGGCGACGGCGAGATAATCACCGCGATCAGCTTCCCGAAGGCCGAGAAGGCCGCCTACATGAAGTTCCCGAACCCGGCCTCGCGCTACGCGATGGTCGGCGTGTTCGTGGCCAAGACGGCCTCGGGCGTGCGCGTCGCGGTGACCGGCGCCGGCCCCAGCGTCTTCCGGGTGAAGGCGATGGAAGAGGCGCTCTCCAAGAACTTCTCGTCGGATGCCATCAAGGACATCAAGGTTCCGGCCGACGGCCTGAACAGCGACATCCACGGCAGCGCCGAGTATCGCGCCCACCTGGTGGGCGTGATGGCCCGCCGCGCGGTCGACAAGGCCAGCAAGTAGCCGATCGGCTTTCTTGGGATTAACGTCAGGGCGCCCCTAACCGGGCGCCCTTTCGTTTGAGGTGAGTACGACATGAAAGCTCTGGTCACGGGCTTCGATCCGTTCGGCGGCGACGCGGTCAATCCTTCGTCGCTGGCGGTGAGCCGGCTGAAGAAGAAGATCGGGAAGGTGACCGTGGTGACGGCGGTCCTTCCGACGTCCTATGCGAAGTCCGCCAAGGTGCTGCGCAAGGCGATCGACGAGGCGAAGCCCGACATCGTGCTGTGCGTCGGCCAGGCCGGCGGCCGCACCGAGCTTTGCCTCGAGCGGGTCGGCATCAACGTCCAGGACGCGCGCATTCCGGACAACGACCGGAAACAGCCAATCGACGTGCCGGTGCGCGCCAATGGTCCCGCCGCCTATTTCGCAACCCTGCCGATCAAGGCCTGCGTCGCGGAGATGCGCAAGGCGGGCCTTCCCGCCGTCGTGTCCAACACCGCCGGCACCTTCGTCTGCAACCACATCCTCTATGCGCTGATGGACATCATCGCGAGCCATCCCACCAGGATGCGCGGCGGCTTCCTGCACATTCCCTATGTGCCCGAGCAGGCGGCCCGGCTGGGCGGAGCGCCTTCGATGGCGGTAGACGACATCGTGCGCGGCATCGAGATCATCGTCGCGACCAGCGCGGCTCGCACGACGGACATCCACACGGCCGAGGGCCGGATTTCTTAATGGAGCGCGCCACTCCAGTGGCGCGCTCCATTGGTTCCAGTCTTCGTTACTCCGCCGCGAGGGCGAGCGGGGGCGGGGCGTGGTGGGACGGCGCCACCTCCGTCGCGGCCTCGGGCTTCTTCACCCGGAACCACGCCGCGTAGAGCGCCGGCAGGAACAGGAGCGTGAGGGCCGTGGCGACCAGCAGGCCGCCCATCAGCGCCACGGCCATGGGTCCCCAGAAGACGCTGCGCGACAGCGGGATCATGGCGAAGATCGCCGTGCCCGCGGTCAGCAGGATCGGGCGCGCGCGGCGCACCGTGGCGTCGATCACCGCGTCCCACTTGCTGTGGCCGGCCTCGATGTCCTGGTCGATCTGGTCCACCAGGATCACCGAGTTGCGCATGATCATGCCGGCCAGCGCGATCACGCCCAGCAGCGAGACGAAGCCGAAGGGCTGGTTGAACAGCAGCAGGAACAGCGACACGCCGATCAGGCCGAGCGGAGCGGTGAGCAGCACCAGCGCCAGCTTGGAGAAGCTCTGCAGCTGCAGCATCAGGAACAGGATCATCAGGAAGGCCATCAAGGGCATCATCTTGAAGATCGAGGCCTGGCTCTTGGCCGACTCTTCCTGGTCGCCGCCGACCTCAATGCGATAGCCGGGCGGAAGGCTGGCGCGGACCGGCGCCAGCGCCTTGTCGATGCGGGCGGCCACGTCGGGTCCCTGGACCCCGTCGGCCACGCCGGCGCGGACGGTCATCAGCAGGTCCTTGTTGCGCCGCCACAGGATCGGTTCCTCCAGCTCGAACTTGAGCGTCGCGAGCTGGGCCAGCGAGACGACGCCGCCCGTGGAGGTGCGGAGGTTGATCGACTCCAGCCCCTCGACGCTCAGCCGTTCCGGCGCGACGGCGCGGGCGACGACGTCGATCGATTCGGTGCGCTCGCGATATTGCGTGACCGTGATGCCGGTCAGCAGGGTCTGCAGCGTGTTGCCCAGCGCCTGCGAATCGACGCCCAGCGCGCGCGCCTTTGCCTGATCCACTTCCAGGCGCACCGTCTTCGCGAGTTCGTTCCAGTCGAAGTTGATGTCGCGCGTCGCCGGATCGGCCTTGAAGACCTGGCGGACCTGTTCCGCCACCTGGCGCACCTGCTGCGGGTCGTCGCCCAGCACGCGGAACATGACCGGATAGCTGACCGGCGGGCCGTTCTGCAGGCGCTGTACGCGCGCGCGGACGGCCTCGAAATCCTTCTTGAACAGGTCGTCGAGGGCGGCCACGACCCGCTCGCGTGCCACCAGGTCCTTGGTCATGACGATGATCTGGCCGAAATTGGCGTTGGCAAGCTCAGGGACCGTCGGCAGGTAGAAGCGCGGGCTGCCGGCACCGACATAGGCGGTGTAGGAGGCGACATCTGAATTGTCGCCGAGCCACGTTTCGAGTTTGCGGATCTCGGCGTCGGTCGCGGCCCACGAGGCGCCCTGTGCCAGCTTCATGTCGACGATCAGCTCGGGCCGGTTGGCCGTCGGGAAGAACTGCTTGGACACCAGGCCGAAGGCCGCCATCGAGCCGACGAAGGCCAGCGCCGTGATGGCGATGGTCGTCTTGCGCCAGGTGACGCACCACGTGACCATCCTGCGGAACAGCGTGTAGAGGCGCCCGTTGTACGGGTCGTGGTGCTGGACCTTGGGCGTCGGCAGCAGGTGGTAGCCCATCCACGGCGTGAACAGCACGGCCACGAACCACGAGATGATCAGCGACAGGCCGACCACCCAGAAGATCGAGTTAGTGTATTCGCCGGCGGTGGAGCGCGCGAATCCCACTGGCACGAAGCCGACGGCGGTGACGAGCGTGCCGGTCAGCATCGGGAAGGCGGTCGAGGTGTAGGCGTAGGTGGCGGCCTCGAGGCGGCTCGCGCCCTGTTCGAGCTTCACCATCATCATCTCGACGGCGATGATCGCGTCGTCGACCAGCAGGCCGAGCGCGATGATCAGGGCGCCAAGCGAGATGCGCTGGAAGTCGATGCCCAGCAGCAGCATGCCCACGAAGGTGATGGCCAGCACCATCGGCACCGACAGCGCCACGATCACGCCGGTGCGGATGCCGAGGCTGACGAACGAGACGACCAGCACGATGGCCAGCGCCTCCAGCAGCGAGGCGCTGAACTCCTCGAACGACTTGGCGACGACTTCCGGCTGGTTGGCGATACGATGGACCGTGATGCCGACCGGCAGGCTGGCCTCGACCTCCGCCATCGTCTTGTCGAGGGCGACGCCAAGCTTCTCGACGTTGCTGCCGGGCGCCATCACGACGCCGAGGCCGATCACCGGTTTGCCGCCGAAGCGCATGGCGAGCTGGCGCGGGTCCTGGTAGCCGCGCCGTATCTCCGCGACGTCGCCCAGGGTCAGCGTCTGGCCGTTGGCGGTGAAGGGAAGCGACAGGAGCTGCTCGGCCGAGGTCGGCGCGCCGTCGACGCGGACGGCCACGCGCTCGCCCTTGGTCTCGACCGTGCCGGCGGCGACGATGGCGTTCTGGCGGCGCACGACCTCAAGGATCTGGTCGACCGGGACGCCCAGCATGGCCAGACGCGTGTGGCTGAACTCGATGTAGATTTTCTCATCCTGCAGGCCGAACAGGTCGGCCTTGGTGACGTCCGGAACGCGCAGCAGGCGCTGGCGCACCGCCTTGGCGATTTCCTTGACCTCGGCCGGCGAGAAGCCGTCGGACTCGAAGGCCCAGATCAGGCTGTAGGTGTCGCCATACTCGTCGTTGAAGAACGGGCCGACCACGCCCTGCGGCAGCGAGCTCCTGATGTCGCCGACCTTCTTGCGCACCTGATACCAGAGATCCGCGACCTTGGAGGGCGGTGTGTCGTCTCGCAGCGAGACGAAGATCACCGTCTCGCCGGGCTTGGTGTAGCTCTGGACGTTGAAGAAGTAGGGCAGCTCCTGCAGCTTGGTCTCGATCTTCTCGGTGACCTGCTGCTCGACCTCTCGCGAGGTGGCGCCGGGCCAGGCGGCCGACACGACCATCTGTTTGATGATGAAGGGCGGGTCCTCGGCGCGGCCGAGATTGAAGAAGGCGTAGAAGCCGGCCAGCGTCAGCGCGATCATGAAGAACACGGTGAGCGTGCTGTACTTCAGCGCCAGCGCCGAGAGATTGGTGCGCGTATTCATGGATCGTCCCCTCAGGGCGAGGTCGTTAGCGGGCGGCCTGTTGCTGAGACACGATCAGTGGCTTCACCTTCTGTCCGGTCTCGAGCTTGTGTACGCCCGCGGTGGCGATCAGCTCGCCCTCCTTGACGCCCGATCGGATGGCGGCGGTGTCGTCGCGCCAGCGCGCGATGGCGACCGGACGAAGTTCCACCGTGCCTGTGTCGCGATCCACGACCCAGACGGCGGGTTGCGTTCCGCGCTGGAAGATGGCGGAGAGCGGCACTTCCGCGACCGGCACATTGTCGGGACGTTCGAAGCCCAGCGTCGCGGTCATGCCGAGGCCGATGAACTCGGGCGGCTCGATGACGCTGAAGCGCGCCGCGTAGGTGCGCGTCACCGGATCGGCGCTGGGCGACAGCTCTCGCAGTCGGGCGGCGTGGCGCCGGCCGGGATCGGACCAGAGTTCGAAGCTGGCGGACTTGGCCTCGCGCACGACCTTCAGCCGGTGCTCGGGCACGCCCACGACGATCTCGAGTTCGTCGAGACGGGCGAGGCGGATGACGCCCTGGCCCTGGGCCATTACCTGACCCACTTCGGCCTGGATGGCGGTCACGACGCCCGCCGTATCGGCGCGCAGCACGGTATAGGCGAGATTGTTCTCCGCCGAGGAAAGCTGGCTCCTGGCCTGGTCGACGCGGGCGAGGGCGGTCGAGGCGAGCGACTGGCGCTGGTCGAGGGTCTGCGGCACGAAGGCCATGCTGCCGCGCAGGTTCAGGTAGCGCTCGTGATCGGCTTTGGCGCGCACGTAATCGGCGTCCGCCGAGGCCAGCGCGGCGCGCGCATTGTCGACGGCGAGCCTGTAATCAGAAGGATCGAGGGAGGCGATGACGTCGCCGGGCTTCACGACCGCGCCGACATCGACCGATCGCTGGACGATCTTGCCCGAGACGCGGAAGCCGAGCGTGCTCTCGATGCGGGGCACGACCGTGCCGGCCAGCAGCAGGGTCTGACCCTGCGTCTTGTACGAGATCTCCGCGACCCGTGCCGGCCGCACGACGGGTTCGGCGCCGGCCGCGGCGCTGGCGGGATTGCGGGTGAGCGAATAGGCCGCGAAGGCACCGCCGGCCATGGTTACGCCAATGGCTCCCAGCACGGCCAGTTTGATCACGGAGACGCGCGGGAGAAGAACGTTGGGGAGACGCATGGCGGGCCTTCCTTCGGACGTTTACAATGGACTGAAGAATCTAAACGCCGTTAACTTACCATTGATAAGTTATCTTCGTTAACATAATAGTCAAGGCTAGGAGAACCCGATTGAACGCTTTTTCGACAGCGGCGACGGGTGGCCGGAAGAAGCGGGGCGAGGGTCATACCCGCCGCGAGGAGATCCTCCAGGCCGCCAAGGAACTGTTCCTGGAACTGGGCTACGAGGCCACGACCATCCGCAGGATCGCGGACCGGGTCGGCGTGTCGGCGCCCGCGCTGTACCTGTATTTCCAGGACAAGGAGCAGATGATGCTCGCCCTCTGCGATCAGACCTTCGCGGTGCTGATCGAGAGCATCGCTGAGATCGAGAACACCGTCACGGATCCGCGCGAGCGCATCCGCCGCTTCGGCGAGGCCTACCTGAAGTTCGGGCTGGCGCACCCCGACGAATACAAGCTGATCTTTCTCGGCACGAACATTCCGGAATCGATCCGCAAGCTCGGCCATCGCATGCCGACGGACGACCCGACGCGACCTGGCATCGGCGGCGCCCTCGTGTTCCAACGCCTGGTCACGATGCTCGTCGAGGCCAAGCAAGGCGGCCTCAAGCTCAATTATCCGCCCGATACCTGTGCCGAACTCTGCTGGATGGGAATCCACGGTGTCGTCGCGGCGCTGATCCTCAAGCCCGACTTTCCGTGGTCGAACCGCGATCTGCTCGGGACCGGCATGCTCGACATCGTGTTGAACGGCGTGATCGCCGCCGCCTGATCGTCAGGCCGCGACGGGGGCGGTCTTCCTAGCAGCCGTCCGCGCGCGGAGCAGCTTCATCAGACCCCAGGTCGCTGCCGCCCCGACGACCAGCACGCCGATGCCGACGAGCGGCCGATACCACAGCCATCCGAAGGCGACCACGATCGGCGCGATGGCGGCGGTGCAGACCAGCGCCACCAGGAACGTGCCGGCGCCGATCACGTCGCCCAGCAGCGGGATCACGCTGCCGGCGACGGCCAGCGGGCGTAGCACGAAGTTGAATCCGATCAGCATGAAGATCACGCCGATCAGGCGCAGCACCCAGGTCATGGTGACGTTCTCGTCCTCGGCATGCTGGAACATGACCTTGGGCGGCACGGTGCCGGTCGAGATCAGCTCAACGGTCGTGCCGGTATGCGTGGGGAAGGGCGCGAAGCCTGAGCCGGCCTGGGCCGCGACCACGCTGGCCGTCTGCAAGGGCACTTCGGCAAACGAGATGCGCATGTCGCCGATCGCCGGCTGGGACGGGTCGCGGCCGACATAGAGCACGCCGTCGTTCACGGCGACCGGCTTGTTGACGCGAATCTGCAGGGCATTGGCCTGGACCTCCGTCGCCGCCAGTCGCTTCGCCTCGCCGAAGCCGCGCAACAGCGAATCGGGAACGGCAAAGGCACCCAGCCGTGTGCCGGCGGCCAGCAGATCGCGCGACTGATAGGTCATCACCGGGTTGGTATGGCCGCGCGGCTCCTTGAACCGGTCCGAGTCGATCGGCTTGTCCGACCAGGTGCGCACATACTTGTAGGTCGTGGTGCGCTCCTCGCCGCCGCCCAACTTCGTGCGGGTCTCGCTGTGGGTCTCTTCCTTCCACAGATAGACCTCGACATGTCGTTCGAGCCGCACGCCCCGGGCCCGGATGGCGAAGTCGGGATCGGACACGGGGCCGGCTGTCGAGAGCATCCCCGTCACATGGATCAGCCGGCCGTCGTTCGAGGAATCGACCCTGTCGGCCGGCACGCTCCGCACGATGCCGGCGCCCTCCGCGAGGCCCTGCGCCGTGCGGATGGCCCGGCCCTCGTTCCAGAACAGCACGCCGATCGACACGACGATGAATATGAGGCCGATAAAGACACCGACGATCGCCTGCCAGAGGCGTGCGAACCATGAGGTATTGGTAACCTCGGTGATCTGATCGACGCCGCGCTCTTCCATTGAACCTGCCCTCGGGAACGGGGGCGGAGACTACCGCCTCGGCCAGACTCTCGGGAAGAGGTCGCAGGTCATGGGGGCGCCGGCGGCGAGGTCCGGTGTGTGTGGAAACTGGAAAGTGCCCGGGCGTGGGTCGTAGCGTGCATCGTCGCCGGTATAGCGCAGCGACAGGCCGCGGCGGCGCGCGCCCGGCGTGTCGTTGCCCGGCGCGCCGTGCACGATCATGGCATGGAACACCAGGCAGTCGCCGGGCTCCATCGTCCACGACCGGATGTCGTACTTGCCACGCTCGGCGTCGATGTCGGGGATCTCGACGAGGTCGCTCGAGGTGAACTTGGCCTCGTGTCCCTTGCGAAACGGCGTCGGCCGATAGTTGATGCCCCAGCGATGGGACCCGGCGATGAACTCGACCGCGCCGTTGCCGAGATCGATACGGTCGAGAGCGATCCACACCGAGGTGATCTGGTGGCCGGTAACCGGCCAATAGGGCTGGTCCTGGTGCCACGGCGTCGGATGCGCCGTGCCGGGCTCCTTCACGAAGAGCTGGTCGTAGAAGAAATCGGCACGCTTCGACCGCATCAGCGCGGCGGCAATCTCTCCCGCGGGCGAGGTGAGCGCAGCGAGGCGGAAATCATTGTCCCGCCGCCACATGAACATGTCCCCGAAGAATTTGCCCGACGAGCTGCCCTCCGCGAAGTTGGTGGCGTGGGGCCCCGGCTTGAGGAGGTCGCGCTCGACCGCCTCGCACAGGATTCCAACCCACACGGCATCGAAGGCGCCGCGCAGGCAGACGACGCCGTCGCGTTCGTACGCCGCGACGTCCGTTTCAGTGACGGGGATCAAGCGTTCTGCAGGACGTGGACGGCGCGATTGGCGAGCAGGTCCTTGTTCTTGGCCGCATAGGCCTTCATGTGCTCCGAAGCGCCGTGGGCCTTGAGGTCGTCCATGCTCTCCCACTTCTCGATGACCACGAACGTGTCCGGGCCGAACTTGGCGAACGGACCGCCATCGATGTCGACGGCCGCGCCGTATTCGATGCAGCCCTTCTCGGCGTGGACGGCCGGGACGTTGTCCTTGAAGTTCTTGAGGACTTCGTCGCGCTTGCCGGGCTTGGCCGTGATGATGGCGATGACGTGGATCATGACTGTCTCCCTCTGGTCTTGTTCGTGGCCTTAAGCGGCGCGGCCGTGTCTTAGCAGACGACCGGGCAGCTTGTCGTCGGCCGCGACGGTGTCCTTGTTGTTCCGGCGGATGACCTTGCCGTTGACGACGACGGCATCGATGCCGCTCGCTTCGGAGACGAGGCGGTCGGCGCCGGCCGGCATGTCGTAGACCCGCTTCAGCGGGCCCGGGCTCACGGTCTTCGGATCGAAGACGACGATGTCGGCGGGACGGCCCTCGGCCAGCACGCCGCGATCGGTGATGCCGAACATCTCGGCCGGGCGCTGGGTGAGATTGTGCACCGCCTCCTCGAGCGTGAAGACCTTGCGGTCGCGCACCCAGTGGCCAAGCAGATACGTCGAGTAGCAGGCATCGCAGAGCTGGCTGGCATGGGCGCCGGCGTCGGAGAGGGCGATGATCGTGTTCGGATCGGTGATCAGTTCGGCCACTTCCTTCTCGTCGAAGTTCATGACGGCCATGCGGAAGCGGGTCTTCAGGTCGTCGGCCAGCGAGATGTCCAGGGCGAGATCGACCGGATCCTTGCCCAACCGGGCGGCCGCCACGGCCAGCGGCATCTCTTCGAGCTCGCGATGCGATGGCGACCACGAGATGACCACGCGGTCCCACCATTTCTGGAAGAGCGGCGTGACCTCGCTGCGCAGCTTCTCGCGCCAGGCCGAATCGGCATAGGCGCGGCGGCGGGCGCCGGGATCCTTCGCGTCGGCTTTCGCCAGCTCGTTCATGAACGGCATCACGTCGAAGATGAAAGGCTCGGCGAAGGTGACCTCGAAGTTGAGCGGCCGGCAGCTCACCTGCGGGATCACCATGGCGCCGGACTTGCGCTGCTCGGCGGCGAGATCGAGCTGCTTGCGATGGCCGCCCGGGCCGTAGAGGTGGGAGAGCAGGGCGGTCCAGGTGACCGGGATGTTGTACTTGCGGCTGACCTCGGCCATGTGGCGGGTCGAGAAATCGCGGCCGATGGTGATCTGCATCAGGCCGCGCTTCATCTCGCCCATGACCGAGACGAGGGCATCCATCTCCTCGGGCGTGGCCTGGCGACTGGGCACCGGCTTGCCGGCATAGCCGTTGTGGCTGACCGAGACGGAGGTGCCGAAGCCGATGGCGCCGGCTTCCATCGCCTCATGGACCAGCTTCTTCATCGCGCCGACCTCGTCGGCGGTGGCGGCCCGCTCGGTCGATTCTTCGCCCATCACATAGAGGCGCAGCGGGGTGTGGCCGAACAGGGCCGCCACGTTGATCGCCGAGCCGCTCTTCTCCAGCGCGTCGAGATATTGCGGGAAGGTCTCGAACGGCCAGTCCATGCCTAGGCCCGCTTCCAGCGCCTCGAGGCTCATGCCCTCGACCTTTTCCAGGGTCTGCATGATCATCTTGCGGTGGATCTCCCGGGTCGGCGCGACACCGAAGCCGCAATTGCCGATCACGGTCGTCGTGACGCCGTGCCAGGGCGAGATGGTGAGCATCCGGTCCCACAGGATCTGGGCGTCGTAATGCGTGTGCACATCGACGAAGCCCGGTGCGACGACCTTGCCCGTGGCGTCGATCGTCTGCGCCGCCGGCCCGTCGACCTTGCCGAGGGCGACGACCTTGCCGTCCTTGATTCCGAGATCGCCGGCGAAGCCCGGCTTGCCGGTGCCGTCGACGATGGTGCCGCCGGTAATCTTTAGGTCGAAGGTCATGGCCACTCCGGGGTAAACGCCTGTTCATATTGGCGCGGGTGCGTCGCAGGGGCAATGCCGTGCTTGCATGGCAAGGTCGCGCTGCTACGTTCCGCGCGGTTCGGGAGGATTATGATGGCCAAGCACAAGATCGCGCTCATTCCGGGAGACGGAATCGGCAAGGAAGTTCTGCCGGAAGGCGTGAAGGTTCTGGAGGCCGCGGCGCGGCGCTTCAACTTCGAGCTCGAATTCACCGACTTCGACTGGTCGTGCGACCGTCTGGTGAAGACCGGCAAGATGATGCCGGACGACGGCATGGAGCAGCTCAAGGCTTTCGAGAGCATCTTCCTCGGAGCCGTCGGCTGGCCGGGCGTGCCCGATCACGTTTCCCTGTGGGGCCTGCTGATCCCGATCCGTCGCGACTTCGACGAATACGTGAACCTGCGCCCGGTGCGGCTGTTCGAAGGCGTGCCGTCGCCGCTCGCCAATCGCAAGCCGGGCGAGATCGACTTCTGGGTGGTGCGCGAGAATACCGAGGGCGAGTACAGCTCGATCGGCGGACGCATGTTCCAGGGCACCGACGACGAAATGGCCATTCAGCAGTCCATCTTCACCCGCAAGGGCGTCGACCGGATCCTAAAGTTCGCCTTCGAATTCGCCCGCACGACGAAGAAGAAGCACGTGACGTCGGCCACCAAGTCCAACGGCATCATCCATACGATGCCGTTCTGGGACGAGCGCTTCGCCGAGATGTGCAAGAAGTATCCCGACATCAAGGCGGACCAGTATCACATCGACATCCTGACGGCGCATTTCGTGCGCAACCCTGACTGGTTCGACGTGGTCGTGGGCTCCAACCTGTTCGGCGACATCCTGTCCGACCTCGGCCCGGCACTGACTGGGTCGATCGGCGTGGCGCCGTCCGGCAACATCAATCCGGAGCGCAAGTACCCGTCGATGTTCGAGCCGGTCCACGGTTCGGCGCCCGACATTGCGGGCAAGGGCATTGCCAACCCGATCGGGCAGATCTGGTCGGGCGCCATGATGGTCCGCCACCTCGGCTACCCGGAGGCTGCCGAGGCGATCGAGCGTGCCATTGCGGCCTCGCTGGTCGAGGGCGGCCCACGGACCAAGGATCTGGGCGGCAACGGCGACACTAAGACCGTGGGCGCCGCCATTGCAGAGCTCGTGAAGACGGTGTAGCAGGCGCTTTACAGTTATTCTTGGGAGGGTAACCCTGTGAAGAGACGCAACCTGCTGACGACCGTTGCGGCCGCTGCCCTGGCGGTCGCCCCCTTGGGTGCGATGGCCCAGTCGGCCTATCCGACGAAGCCGATTACCGTCGTCGTGCCGTTCGCGGCCGGCGGCCCGACCGACGCGCTGGCCCGCGTGCTCACCGCCCGCATGGGCGAGGCGCTCGGCCAGACGATGATCGTCGAGAATGTCGGCGGCGCCGGCGGCACGATCGGCGTCAACAAGGCCACCAAGGCGACGCCGGACGGCTACACGATCCTGTTCACGCACATGGGCACCCTCGCGGTGAACATCGCGCTCTACAAGACGCTGCCCTACGACAGCCAGAAGGACCTCGAGCCGGTTGGCCTCGGCGGCACGAATCCGATGGTGCTGGTCGCCAAGAAGGACCTGGCGGCCAAGGACTTCAAGGAGTTCGAGGCCTATGTGAAGGCCAACCAGAAGAAGGCGCAGTACGGCATGGCCGGCATCGGCGCCGCTTCGCATCTCGGCGGCCTGATGCTGAACAGCATGATGAAGGTCGACGTGCTGGAGATCCCGTACAAGGGCACCGGCCCGGCGCTGAACGACCTGGTCAGCGGCCAGTTCGACTACATGGTCGACCAGGCGGTGAACGTGCTGCCGCAGATCAAGGCCGGCAACATCAAGGCTCTAGGCGTCAGCACGCTGAAGCGCCTGCCGCAGCTGCCGGACGTCCCGACGATCGACGAGGCGGGCCTCAAGGGCTACGAAGTCACGATCTGGAATGGCTTCTTCGTCGCCAAGAACACGCCGAAGAACGTCATCGAGACGCTGAACAAGGCGCTGGTCACCGCGCTCAGCGACGAGAAGGTGCGTGCGCGCCTGATCGACCAGGCCGTCGATCTGCCCGAGCCGAAGGACGCGACGCCCGAGGCGCTGCGTGCGCAGCTCAAGGCCTCGATCGACAAGTGGGTGCCCGCCATCAAGGCCGCCGGCGTCGAGCCGCAGTAACGACCTCGACCAATCGTCGAAGCGGGCCGCCCTTTGGGGCGGCCCTTTTCGTTTCTAGGCGACGCCCAGCGTGTCGAAACCAATGTCGACCGCCCGCCGCGTGTCGCCGCTCTCGTCGCGCAGCGCCAGCAGGAGCGTGCGAGCCGGCCAGTCGATCTCGATCACGCCGAAATTGGCGGCGGCGAAGAGGGGGCCAATGCGGTTGGGGCCGGGCTCCTTGGCCGCCCAATAGACCATGTTCAGGCCGCTCGAAGTGGCCTCGTACAGCGGATAGAGACCTTCGGGACTCTCGCGGTAAAGCGCGCCGATGTGACGGTCGCCAGACAGGAAGACGACACCCTTGGCGCCGCTCTCGCGGATCGTATCCACGAGCTTTTGCTTTTCGAGGGGCATGTTTCCCCAGCGTTCCCAGCCATGGCCTTCGGCGAGGACCTGCGTGCTCGACACGATCAGACGCAACTCGGCCGGCTTGCGCAGCTCCGCCGCCAGCCACGCCCATTGCTCGGGGCCCAGCATCGTCTTCGCCGGATCGGGGTCGGGCAGGTAGCGCTCCCTGCCCGGCGCACCGCGCTTGTCAGTGATCCTGAGCGGCGAGCGGAACCAGCGCACGTCGAGCAGGATCACCTGCACGCGCTTTCCGGCCGGTCCGATGATCCGCGAATCATAGATGCCGCCGCGCGTGCGTCGGATATCGCTCGCCGGGGCGTTCCAGAAATCGAGGAAGAGGTCCTTGGCGACCGCCTTGTGGGCGAACTCTACGCCGCCATCGTTCAACCCGTAATCGTGGTCATCCCAGACGGCGAGATGCGGCACCGTCTCGCGCAGCTTCATGTATCCGGCGACGTTCCTGGCTTCGTCGTAGGCTCGCTTCAGATCCGCTGCATCCGCCGCATTGAAGTCGCCATAGACATTGTCGCCGGCAAAGATGAAGAGGTCCGGCCGGTAGGCGAGGATGCGCTCCCAGATCGGCTGCGGCAGGGTCTGCTTCGCGCACGAGCCGAAGGCGATGCGCGACAGGGGTTTTCCAGACTGTGCCAAAGAGGCGACGGGGATCAGCGAAGCGGCGCCCGCGAGGCGGGCGAACGTGCGGCGGGAGAACATGGTAAACACCATAATGACATTTTGTGTGGTTTGGATGGCGGCGCCATGAAACGCCCTCTCAAGCGCGCCCTGGAACTGCTCCTGATGCCCCTGGCGGCGGCGATCGTCTTCATCGAGGACGTTCTGCTGCACTACCTGGGCGTTGCCATGGCCGCGTTCGCCAAGTGGCCACCGGTCGCCCGCCTGGAAGCCTGGTTCGCGCGCCTGCCGCCCTGGGCCGCCTTGATCGCCTTCGTCGCTCCGTCCACGCTGGTGCTGCCGATCAAGCTGGCCGCGGTCGGCTTCGCGCTGCACGGAAAGTTCGCCCTGGCGACGGCCAGCATCCTGCTCGGCAAGATCCTGGCGACCGCGCTGGTCGCGCGCCTCTACAAGATCCTGCGGCCCACCCTGGTGACGTTGCCGTGTTTCCTCGCGTCAGAGACGTGGGTCTTCAAGTGGCGCGACAGGCTCTATGCCTTCGTCCGGTCCCTGCCGGTCTGGCAGAAGACGAAGGCCATGGTGCAGCGCCTGCGCCGCTGGCTGTCGGGCTTGGTGGCCGGACTCCTGGCACGCTAGACCGGGACGAGCCGGCCTCCGAGTTCCCTGGCTGCACGTCGAAGACTCTCCAAAAACTGCTCGACCGAGCGGGAGGGCGGCATCAGCGCCGGTAGCAGCACGCCGACGTGGAACAGGGTCCGGGGCCGCCAGGGCACCGTGGTGAGCCGCCCGGCGCCGAGCGCGGCCGGCGTCAGCGAATCGGCAATCGCGATACCCGCGCCCTGTGCAACGAGGCGGCAGGCGAACTCCAGCGAATCGACGACGATTCTCGGGCGAACGGCGACGCCTTCGGCCGCGAACATGGCCTCGACGTCGTGGCGCAGCTGGGTGCCCGGGCCGAGCACGACCAAGGTCTCTGCTGCCAGATCGCGCGCGCCCAGAGACTTGCGCCGGGCGAGGGGGTGCCGGGCGGGAAGGACGACAACCGCGGGCAGACTCAACAGCGGTTGCGCCTCGATGCCGGGATTGTCGAGCGGCAGGGCACCGATCCCAAGGTCGAAGGACTGGTTGGCGATGGCTAGTTCGAGTTCGCGTCGATGAATGATCGCGACGTCGACCTCGACCTCCGGATGATGGCGATGGAAGTCGGCCACGGCCGGCGCCAGCAGGCTGGCGGCGAAGCGCGGCATGCTCACGATCCGCAGGCGGACACGCGTGCCACTCGCCACCCGTTCGGCGACGCGGGGGAGATCGTCGATGGCGACCAGAACGCGCCGGACCTCGGCGAAGAAGCTGGTGCCCTCCGTCGTCGGAACAAGGCGCATGCGGTCACGGTGGAACAGCCGCAGGCCGGTGCCGTGCTCCAGTCCCGAGAGCAGGCGGCTCGCCGCGGACTGGCTCATGTTCAGTGACTGGGCGGCGGCGGCGAGGCTTCCCAGCTCCATGATGCGCAGGAAGAGCCGGAGCGCCTGCAGTTTCACCTGACACCTCTTGCGGAAATCGCAACAACCGGTCCGCTGTTTGCATTTTATACATGGTCGGCCTGCTGTCACTCTTCGCGAGTCTTCAGAGGAGCGCACCCCGTGACCGTCCGCCCGCCCAATATCCTTCTGATCCTCGCCGACAATCTCGGATGGGGAGAGCTCGGCTGCTACGGCGGCGGCGTCCTGCGCGGGGCGCCGACGCCGCGGATCGACGCGCTGGCGGAAGAAGGCCTGACCTGCCTCAACTTCAACGTCGAGAGCGACTGCGTGCCGACCCGCTCGGCGCTGATGACCGGGCGCCATCCGATCCGAACCGGCGCGATGCAGTCGGTACCGGCCGGACTGCCTCAGGGTCTGATCCCGTGGGAGGTCACGATCGGCGAGCTGCTGCAGGGCGCCGGCTACGCCACCGCCTGCTTCGGCAAATGGCATCTCGGCGACCGGGAAGGGCGCCTGCCGAAGGACCGCGGGTTCGACGAGTGGTACGGCATTCCGCGCACCTCGAACGAGGCGATGTTCACGTCGGCCCCCGGATTCGATCCCACGATTGTCCCGATGCCCTACGTGATGGAAGGCGTGAAGGGCGCGCCGGCCAAAAACCTCGCCGTCTACGATCTCGAGCAGCGCCGGTTAATCGACGGCGAACTGACGCGCCGGACGATCGACTTCATGGAGCGCCAGTCGGCCGCCGGCCGGCCGTTCTTCGCCTATGTGCCGCTGACGCAACTGCACTTCCCGACCTTGCCTCATCCCGACTTCGCGGGCCGCACCGGTGCCGGCGACTTTGCCGATGCGATGGCCGAGATGGACCATCGGGTGGGGGAGATGCTGGATGCGATCGACCGCCTCGGCTTGCGCGAGGACACGCTGGTGCTGTTCGGCAGCGACAACGGCCCGGAGTTCCGGCGGCCCTGGCGCGGCACCGCCGGGCCCTGGCGCGGCACCTATCATACGGCCATGGAAGGCGGGCTTCGGGTTCCCTTCATCCTGCGTTGGCCGGGCCGCATCGCGCCGAGTCGCACGACGGAGGTGCTGCACATCACCGATCTCTATCCGACCCTGGCCAAGGTTGCCGGCGCACTGCTGCCGGCCGACCGGCCGATCGACGGCATCGACCAGCTCGGCTTTTTCCTGGGCGAGCAGCCGAAGTCGGCACGCGAAGGGTTTCTCTATTACATCAAGACCGAGCTGCGCGCGGTGAAATGGCGCGACTGGAAGATGCATCTCATGTGGGAAGTCGAGCCCAACGAAGGGCCGATCAAGCTGGAGACGCCGTATCTGTTCAATCTCGTGAAGGATCCGAAGGAGGAGACCGACGCGAACATGGACGAAGGATGGGTGCGCGGCCCGATCCGTCGCCTTATAGAATCGTTCCAGGAGAGCCTCAAGGCTCACCCGCCGATTCCACCCGGCGCGCCGGACGGGTTCGTGCCGGGCGGAAAAGCGGGCGCATGAGACGCGCGCTCCTTCCGTTCCTCGCGGGCTGCCTCGCGCTTTCGGGCTTTGCGGCCGCGGCGCAGGACTGGCCGAAGAAGACGATCCACATCGTCGTGCCCTTTCCCTCCGGCGGAACCACCGATACCGCCGTACGGCCGCTGGCGGATCGGCTGTCGCAGCAACTCGGCGTCTCCGTCGTCGTCGACAACAAGCCCGGAGCGGCCGGCCGCATCGGCTACGAGTTCGCGGCCCGGGCCGCGCCCGACGGCTATACGCTGCTCGCCGGGACCGACAGTCTCGGCCTGCAGCCGCATCTGGAGCCGCCGCCAAACTACGATCCGATCCGCGACTTCACGCCGATCGCCCAGCTCTCGTCGCAGCCGCTGGTGATCGCGGTCCATCCCTCGCTCGGCGTGACCACGCTGCAGCAGCTCGTCGAGCTCGGCCGCACGAAGAGGGAGCCGATCGGATACGCGACGTCGGGGATCGGCTCGTCGCAGAATTTCGCCGGCGAATGGTTCGCCCGCGTCTCAGGGCTGACCATGCTGCATGTGCCGTATCGCGGCGGTGGCCAGGCGGTGAACGATCTCCTGGCCGGTCAGGTCCAGCTCGCGGTGCTGGGGATCGCGCCGCTGATCCCGTATCAGAAGTCCGACCGGATCCGCATCCTGGCCGTGACCACGGCGGAAAGGTCGCCGGCTCTGCCCGACGTGCCCACGCTGAAGGAACTGGGCTACGATGTCGTCGTTGACCAGTGGATGGCGCTGCTGGCGCCGGCGAAGGTGCCGCCCGCAATCCTGGATCGGCTCAATGCCGAGGTGAATGCGGCGCTACGCGATGTGCGGCTGCGCCAGATCTATGAGGGAGCGGCCATGCGGCCCGTCGGCGGCAGTGCGGCAGACCTCGGCAGGCTTCTCCAGGAAGACCATAGCCGCTTCGGCCGGTTGACCAAGGAGCTGGGCTTCAAGGCAGAGTAGGCCGCCCTTCCGCTCTCCGGCTCGTGGCTTTTGTGACCGCTCGCTCTTGCGTTAGGCTCGCCGCCGCAGTGAACCTCACGGGAGTCGCATGGCCATGCCGGAAGTCGTCCCCAACAAAGCCGTCCTGGGCGCGCGTATCGAAGGGCTCGATCGCGCGTCCGCGACCGAGCCCGCGCTAGCCGCGATGCTGAACCTGGCGCTCGCCGAGCATCTGCTGGTCGTGATTCCGGGCGATCCGATGACGCCGGAACAGACGCTCGAGTTCTCGAAGGCCTTCGGTGTGCCGCAGAGGCAGTTGCTGCGCTACAAGCGCAGTGGCGCCGTGCCGGATGTGTCGGTGATGGTGAGCACGTTGATGGCCGATGGCACGACCGACAAGACGGCCATCCGTGCGGAAGACTGGCACACCGACGATTCCTACTTCGCGGTGCCCGCCAAGGCGACCTTGCTGCACAGTATTGAGATTCCGAGCCACGGCGGCGCAACCTGGTTCTGCAACATGCACTCGGTCTACGACGCACTGCCGGATGCGACGAAGAAGCGGATCGAGGGAAAGCGCGCCATTCACGGCTACGACACGCCGCGCGCCCGCAACCGGCCGTCGCCGCGCACGCCCGAGGAGATCGCCGAGACGCCGGACGTTGAGCATCCGTTGGTGCGGACGCATCCGGTGACCGGCCGCAAGGCGCTCTACCTCAATCCCAACCGCCTCGACCGCATCGTCGGGCTGGAGCGCGCCGAAAGCGACGCCCTGCTCGACGAACTGGCCGACGAGGCGCGTAAGCCGCAGCATCACTTCGGTCACGTCTGGAGCAGGGGCGACATCGTCGTCTGGGACAATCGCGCCACCATGCACCGCGTCGTCATCGATTATCCGGTGGGCGAGGAGCGGATCATGCACCGCGTGTTGATCGAGGGCGAGCCGCCGATCTGAGGGATCGACCGCCGCCGGACCATCTCCGATTGGTGACAAGGGAACAACTCAATGAGCGACGTCGTCTTCCGCAAAGGTGAGCACGTGCTGTTGCGGCCCCTCCAGCGGGCTGACATCCCGGCGCTACGGCGCTGGATGAATGATCCGGAAACGACTCAGTACCGATTGGCACGGGCCTTTCCTCTCATGGAAAAGGCTGAAGAGGAGTGGCTGGACAGGCTGTCGGGTTCAACGACGGAGTTTGGCCTCGGCATCGTGACGATCGAGGACAACAAACTCATCGGGTGGATCGGCTTGCACGAAGTCGATTGGGCACATCGCACGGCCACCACCAGCACAACGATCGGCGAGGCGGGGCAGCTCGGCAAAGGCCACGGCACCGAAGCGAAGATGCTGATGCTCGACTTCGCCTTCAATGCACTCGATCTCTATGCCGTCCGCTCACGCGTGATGGACGACAACAAGCGCAGTCTCGCTTACGCCCGGAAGAACGGCTACGAGGAAGTAGGTCGCCTTCCAAAGTGGATCCGCCGGCAGGATGGAGAACGTTGCGACGAAGTCGTGCTTGTCGTTACGCAAGAAAAATGGCGGCCGTTGTGGCAGGAGTATCTCAGGAACAGAAGAAGTCCTGGGTAGTGCGGGCGCAGCTGCGCTACGACCACGAACTGGGCTGGGACCTGCAGCCTGCCGACCGGCGAGATGCTGTCCGTCACTCCGGCGCGGGTAACGGGCTGTCGCTTCGCCTAACGGACGGCGCCTGACGAACGGAGTGCCTCGATCTCGGTGGCGCCGTAACCGGCTTCCGCAAGGATGGCGTTCGTGTGCTCGCCGAGCGTCGGGGCATGTGTTTCTGCCGCGCGTTCGCCGCCCGAGAACTTGTTGGCGCGGCGCGACCGGCGGATGCGGCCTTCGCTGGGATGCTCCTCGGGCTGGAAGAAGCCGACGTCGGCGAGATGCGGGTCCGTGAGCAGGTCGTCGATCGTGTTGTAGCGGGCTGCGGGCACGTCGAGTCTGTCGAAGATTTCCAGCCACTCCGCCGTGGTCCTTTGCGCCAGGCCGGCCTTGCGGACCTCGAAGTAGGCGGCGGCGTTGTTCGTCCGCGCGAAAGCGCTGTCGAAGCGCGGATCCGTCTTGAGTTCGGGCCGGCCGATCGCGTCAAAGAAGGCGAAGGCCTGCTGGTTGGTGTTGGGCCCGACGGTAATGTAGCTGTCCTTCGTGGGCAGAGGACGATAATCCGGGCTGAGCAGCCGGCCGTCGCCGCTGGGACCGATCGGCGGATCGAAGGTCGCCGCACCCAGATGCTCGCTGGACACGAACGAGGCCATGTTCTCCAGCATGGGCACGTCGATGGCTTCGCCGATTCCCGTCTTCTCGCGGCGATAGAGCGCGAAGCCGATGCACTGGGCAGCGATCAGGCCCGTGGTGTGGTCGCTCATCACCATTGGCACGAAGCGCGGCTCGCCGGTGGCGCGTTCCAAGGTGCCGGCGACGCCGGAGAGACTCTGCACGATGGGGTCGTAGGCGGGGCGGTTGTAGTAACGGCCGCCGCGGCCGAAGGCCAGGATCGAGCAGTGGATCAGCTTCGGGTTCTTCTTTGCCAGACTGGCATGGTCGAGCCCGGCGCGGGTAAGGGCCTCGGGCCGCACGTTGCTCACGAACACGTCGGCCTTCTCGATCAGCCGATGCAGCGCCGCGAGCCCGTCCGGCTTCTTGATGTCGAGCACGATCGACCGCTTGTTGCGGTTGAAGTTGATGAACTTGCCCGACATGCCGGGATTGCGGCTGCCCTGCGCCATGGTGCGCAGGAGGTCGCCGCCCGGCGCCTCGACCTTGATGACCTCGGCACCGTAGTCCGCGAGGGTGCGCGTGCAGATCGGCCCAACGACCACCGTCGTCAGGTCCACCACCTTCACGCCGGAGAGCGGCCCACCGCTCACGCCGCAAACTCCAGGTCCATCTCGCCGCACAGGACGCCGTTCTTGTCGGCGGCCCAGAGCCTCAGCTTGCCGTCCTTCTGCTCCTCGCCGCGCACGTCGATGAGGTCGCCGACCCAGAGCGGATGGACGAGGCGGGCGGTGTAGTCCTTCAACTCGCCCTTGGCGTGCTTCAGCGCGGCGTCGACCATCAGATGCATGGACAGGCCGCCGTTGGAGACGATGGCGGGATAGCCTTCCTCGCTGCGCGTGTAGTCGCCGTCATAGTGGATGCGGTGGGCGTTCCAGGTGATTCCGCCATAGCGGAAATTGAGCGTGTTGGTGAGCTGCGTCGTCTCGGTCCAGGCCTGGTCGGTGCGTGCCGGGGTGGCGACCGTGGCGGTGGTCTTCTGGCCCGGTGGCACGGCGGGACGGTAGATCGCGTCGAACGTGTCGGAGGCGATGGTCCTGCCGCCCTGTTCGATCGTGTGGCGCATCGTCAGCACGAAGATGTCGCCCGAGCGGCCGGTCTTGGGGAGGATGTTCGCGACCTCGGCCTTCTTCAGCGCCGGCTCCCCGGCCTTCAGGCGTCCCATGATCTCGACCCGGCGGCCGGCGCCCATGCGGCGTGGCATCGGGATCGGCGGCAGGACGATGCCCTTGTTGGGATGGCCGTCCGGGCCGAGTTCACCCTGGCGAACGGTCTCGGCGAAGAAGACCGTGAACCAGTGCGGCGGCAGCTCCTGGCCGCGCTTGATCGAATCGGGGTCGACATCGAAGGTTGCGGCGACGCGGCGGACGGCCATCATGCCGATATCGTCCTCGACCGTGCGCACCCGCCCGATCCACGGCCGCAGGGTCTCCATCGCTTCGTCCATCCAGCCCATGTCGGTTTCCTCAGAAGGTGTTGCGGCGCGCATCCTCCAACAAAAGAAGGGCCCGCAACAGCGGGCCCTTCCATGATCCGAAAGATCGGAAAAGATCAGATCGAGTAGTACATCTTGTACTCGATCGGGGCCGGCTGGTGTTCCCAGTTGTAGACCTCTTCCCACTTGAGCTCCATGTAGGCGTCGATCTGGTCGTCCGTGAACACGCCGCCCTTGGTGAGGAACGAGCGGTCGGCGTCGAGGGCGTTGAGGGCCTCGCGCAGCGAGCCGGCGACGGTCGGAACCTTCGAGAGTTCTTCCGGCGGCAGGTCGTACAGGTTCTTGTCCATCGGGTCGCCCGGATGGATCTTGTTGTTGATGCCGTCGATGCCGGCCATCAGCATCGCCGCGAAGGCGAGGTACGGGTTGGCCGACGGATCGGGGAAGCGGACCTCGACGCGCTTGCCCTTGGGCGAGGACGCGTAGGGGATGCGGCACGAGGCCGAGCGGTTGCGCGACGAGTAGGCCAGCAGCACCGGCGCCTCGAAGCCCGGGATGACGCGCTTGTAGGAGTTGGTGCTGGCGTTGGTGAACGCATTCAGCGCCTTGGCGTGCTTGATGATGCCGCCGATGTAGTACAGCGCCGTCTCCGACAGGTCGGCATAGCCCGAACCGGCGAACAGCGGCTTGCCGTCCTTCCAGATCGACTGGTGGGTGTGCATGCCCGAGCCGTTGTCGCCATAGAGCGGCTTCGGCATGAAGGTCAGCGACTTGCCGTAGCTGTGGGCGACGTTGTGCAGCGAGTACTTGTACTTCTGCACGTTGTCGGCGGTCTTCACGAGCGTGTCGAACTTGAAGCCGAGCTCGTTCTGGGCCGGAGCCACCTCGTGATGGTGGATTTCCATGGTGAGGCCCATGTCGGTGCAGACCGACATCATCTCGGCGCGCAGGTCGTTGTGCGTGTCGACCGGCTGGACGGGGAAGTAGCCGCCCTTGACGCCCGGACGATGGGCCAGGTTGCCGCCCTCGACCGCGATGCCGGTGTTCCACGGCGATTCGTTGGAGGAGATGCTGTAGAAGCTGCCCTGCATCTGGACGTCGTAGCGGACGTCGTCGAACACGAAGAACTCGAGCTCGGGGCCGAACACGGCAGTGTCGCCGATGCCGGACGACTTCATGAAGGCCTCGGCGCGCTTGGCGGTCGAGCGCGGGCAGCGGGCGTAGAGCTGGCCGGTCGAGGGCTCGACGACGTCGCAGCTCACGATCAGCGTGGTCTGCGCGGAGAAGGGATCCAGCACGGCAGTGGAGGGATCCGGCATCAGGATCATGTCGGACTCGTTGATCGCCTTCCAGCCGGCGATCGAGGAGCCGTCGAACATCACGCCGTCCTCGAAGGTGCCTTCGTCGGTGGCGGACGCCATGCGGGCCGTGTGCTGCCACTTGCCGCGCGGATCGGTAAAGCGGAAGTCAACGAACTTGACATCCTTTTCCTTGATCAGCGCGAGAACCTGTTTGGCATCCATTGTCGATCGTCCCTCTACTTGTGGTTTACTGCTTCAGCCCGCAAAGGCCGGGTCCTCATACGGCGGCGTCACCACGCTCACCAGTACGAATTCGGATCGCGTCGTCGATGCTCGACACGAAGATCTTGCCGTCGCCGATGCGACCGGTATGCGCCGAGCTGCGAATCGCCTCGACCGCCTTTTCCACCATCTCATCCTCGATGATGAGCTCGAGCTTCACCTTCGGCAGGAAGTCGACGACGTATTCCGCGCCACGATAGAGCTCGGTATGGCCTTTCTGGCGGCCAAAGCCCTTGGCCTCGAGAACCGTGATGCCTTTCAGGCCGATCTGGTTGAGGGCGTCCTTCACCTCATCCAGTTTGAAGGGCTTGATGATCGCTTCGATCTTCTTCATTTGGCTTGAGACACTCCGCGCGCAGGCACCGGGTCCTCCCAATCGGGAGAGCCCGCGTGAGATACAGGGAAGCATATTTCATGCCAGAAATTTCCACAGCCTGAAACGGGAATTGTCGATTCATGCTGTCTGTTTGTCGGGCGGATTGAGCAAATATTAATCAGAAAAATGACCAAATATCAGGCGGTACAGTATCCATGAAACCTGCAAACTCGACAATGGCCGGCTTGGGAACGACGGTGTTCGAAGTCATGTCGGCGCTTGCCCGCGAGCACAATTCAGTCAACCTCGGCCAGGGATTTCCCGACGACAAGGGACCGGAAGAGGTTCGTGCCGCTGCGGCGGATTATCTGCTGAACGGCCACAACCAGTATCCGCCGATGATGGGAATACCTGAGCTGCGGCAGGCGGTGGCGGAGCACGCCAGGCGTTTCCAGGGGCTCGACGTCGATTGGCAAAACGAGGTGCTCGTCACGTCGGGCGCGACCGAGGCGCTGGGCGACTGCCTGTTCGGCCTGATTGAGCCCGGCGACGAGGTCGTGCTGATCGAGCCGCTCTACGATTCCTACCTGCCCATCGTGCGCCGAGCGGGTGGGATCCCCAAGCTGGTGCGACTGGAGCCGCCCACGTGGCGCCTGCCGAAGGAGGAGCTGGCTGCCGCGTTCGGCCCCAAGACCAAGCTCATCCTCTTCAATACGCCGATGAATCCCTGCTCGAAGGTCTTCGATCGGGAGGAGCTTTCGTACATCGCGGAGCTCTGCCTCGAGCATGATGTCTACGCGATCTGCGACGAGGTCTATGAGCACATCATCTTCGACGACCGGCGGCACATCTCGCTGATGACCCTGCCGGGCATGCGTGACCGCACGGTGCGCATCGGCTCCGCCGGCAAGAGCTTCAGCCTGACGGGGTGGAAAGTGGGGTACATCACCGCCGCGCCGGAGCTGATGAAGCCAATTGCCCGTACGCACCAGTTCATGACCTTCACGACCCCGCCCAACCTCCAATGGGGGGCGGCGACGGGGCTGCGGCTGCCGGACGGCTATTTCGCGACCCTGGCCGCCGACATGCAGCGCAAACGCGACCGACTGGCAAACGCTCTGTCGACCATCGGTTTCGACGTCTTGCCGGCCCATGGGACATACTTCGTCACCACGGACTTCCGGCCTCTGGGCTTCAACGGCACGGATGAAGAATTCTGCCGTCACATAACTGTAAAGGCCGGCGTTACCGCCGTCCCGGTCAGCGCGTTTTACCAGTCGCCTGAGGCTCCCCGGTATTTCGCACGCTTCTGCTTCTGCAAACACGACTCCACGTTGGACAGCGCCATCCAGCGGTTGGCGGCCCATTTTGGGCACTAATTCTCTGGTATTTGCAGTGTTTCGACCATAAGATGCAATTGTCATCAAATTTTCAGGCCGCTGTGGTCCTGATCTTAGAGAGTTACTGCATTGGCATTGCCAATATCTGCATATCCGGGCCATATCCGGCGCGCATGGCGTTCCATGGTGAGCTCGCTACCGAAATGAGTCGGACCGACGACGCTGCCCCCGCAGCGGCGGCTCCCAAGCCAATCCGCATGGATGGTCGTCGTTTGCGCAGCGAACGGACAAAACAGCTCATCATCGAGGCCTATCTGGAGCTGATTCGGGAAAACCCGTCGGTACCGATGCCGACCGCGGTGGAGATCGCGGCGCGGGCCGGCTACTCCGTCCGGTCGATTTTCGAGCGCTTCCCGGATCTCCACACGCTGAGAGTCGCGGCGGCGGATTATAGCCTGGCGCATGCGGCGGCGCTGGCTCCGGCGCGCGACGTCGACGGCGACCGTGCGACCCGTATCCGGTCGCAGGTTGAAACAAGGGCAGGGACCTGCGACCGCGGGGTCGCTCTGTGGCGGGCACTGCTGTTCAACGTCGACGAGAACGACGCCCTCAAGGCGCGCGTAAAGATCGCCCGCGACCGGACGATCGAGCGCATGGAGCTCATGTATCGACCTGAACTGTCGATGCTTTCCCCGATCGAGCGCCGCAATCTCCTGATCGCTCTGGAAGCCGTGACCGATATCGAGAGCTGGGCGCGGATGCGCGACATGCACGGCCTTTCGTTCGCCGAAAGCTGTGGCGTCTGGATCCGGGCCATCGACCGGATCCTGCCACCGACCCCGCAAGACACAGCACCATCATGAATTCTGGACCTAACAAGCTCGATGGCCGCCGGCTGCGCAGCGAGCGGACCAAGCAGTTGATCATCGAAGCCTATCTTACGCTGGCCGAGGAGATGTCTCCCCGAGTGCCGACGGCCGCCGAGATCGCCGAAAAGGCGGGCTATTCGGTGCGCTCGGTGTTCGAGCGATTTCCCGATATCCGCGCACTTCAGGTGGCGGCCGTCGACTATTCGCTCGCGCAGTTGGCGGCGCTGGCGCCGCCAAGGGGAGCCGATGGCGACCGCGAGACCAGGATCGAGTCACATGTCCGGACACGCGGACAGACCTGTGAGCGCTGGCTGCCGCTGTGGCGCTCGCTGATCGTGAACCAGGGCGACTCCCCAGAGCTGAAGGAGCGCATCCGTCTGGCCCGCAACCATGTAACGGCTCGCATGGAGCTGATGTTCGCGCCCGAGTTCGCGATGATGCCTACTGGGGAGCGGCGTCAGATCCTGATCGCGCTCGAGGCGCTGACGGATGTCGAAAGCTGGGCACGCATGCGCGAACTGTTCGGCCTCTCCATCGAAGAGGCCTGCCTCGTCTGGATGCAGGCGATCGATCGCCTGCTACCAACGGATTCCGTCGGTGCGGCGTGACGGAGCTGGGCAGGCGGCCATCTGAAGTCCCGGCCGGACCTGAACCCGTCGACGGCCGTCGGTTGCGCAGCGCGAGGACCCGGCAGCTCATCATCGAAGCCTATCTCGCGCTCCTGCGGGAAAATCCACAGATCCCGACCGCTGCGTCGATCGCGCAAAGGGCGGGCTACTCGGTCAGGTCCGTTTTCGAGCGCTTCCCCGACCTGCATGCGCTGCGCGTCGCCGCGACGGACGAAGCGCTGCTGAAGACATCGGCTGAGGTCACCGCTCAACCTGCCGCCGGGAGCCGCGAGGAGCGGCTGAAGACGCATCTGGAGACGCGTGGCCGGATCTGTGAGGAATGGCTTCCAATGTGGCGGGCACTCAACGCCAACCAGGGCGATTCGGCGGATCTCAAGGCGCGGATACGGCTGATCCGCGAGATGGTCATCCGCCGGATCGAGGAAATGTACGCGCCGGAACTCTCGACTCTCGACGAGTGCGAGGGGCGCCAGACGGTCCTGGCTATTGAAGCGCTGGTCGATTTCGAAAGCTGGGCGCGAATGCGCGAGCAGTTCGGATTGTCTTTCCATGATGCCTGCGGGGTCTGGAAGCGGGCCGTCGACCGGCTCCTGCCGCCAACCCCGCCTGTTTCTTGACGCTCCGGCCGCCGGAGCGTAGGAAGGCGCCGCTTCGTCGGGAGCGATCCGCGATGGCGGCCGTAGCTCAGTTGGTTAGAGCGCCAGATTGTGATTCTGGATGTCGCCGGTTCAATTCCGGTCGGCCGCCCCAATCGCCCCCACGAGAAGCTCCCCAAGTCTGAAAATGCGCGATCTCGTTCCCCGAGGCGAACTGGCTCTCCTGAACTGCGCCGAGATGGCACGAGCCGATGCCTTTGCGATCGCTGGCGGAGTGTCCGGCCGGGTTCTCATGGAAGCGGCGGGCCGTTCCGTCGCCGCGGCAGCGATGCAGCATCACGCCTGGCGGCCGGTTGTTGTGCTCTGCGGGCCGGGAAACAACGGCGGCGACGGCTTCGTAGCGGCGCGACGACTGCAGAAGGCGGGATGGCCTGTCCGTCTCGTTCTCTTCGGAACCTTCGGCAGTCTCAAGGGCGATGCGGCCTGGGCGGCGGGGACGTGGGCGGGTCCGGTCGAGCGCTGGTCCGCCACGATGCTCGACGACGCGCCTCTCGTGATCGATGCCATATTCGGGGCGGGCCTCAGTCGGGCCATCGAGGGCGAGATCGGTGCGGCCATCGAGCTGGTCAATGCGCGGAAGCTGCCTGTCGTGGCCGTGGATGTGCCGAGCGGCCTGCACGGCGATACCGGGGAAATCCTCGGTCCCGCTTTCGAGGCGGAAACGACCGTGTCGTTCTTTCGGGCCAAGCCCGGCCACTATTCCGTCGAGGGCTTGCGGCGCTGCGGCCACCTGCACATCGCGGACATCGGCATTCCAACCGACGCCCTTACCGAGATCGATCCCCGGGTCTGGCTGAACGGTCCCGCTCTGTGGGCGCATCTGCTCCGGCGCGACGACATCGCCGATCACAAGTATGCGCGCGGTCATCTCACGATCCTGGCCGGCCCTCATGCCACCGGCGCGGCGCGGCTCGCTGCGCTGGCCGGTCGCCGGGTGGGCGCGGGACTGGTTACGATCGCGGCCTTTAGTTCGACGTTGCCGGCGTTCCAGGCGGCGGAGCCCGGCAACCTCATCGTCGAAGCCGACGATGGCGAGATGTTCGCCCACCTGCTGGGCGACGAGCGGCGCAATGCCATTCTGATAGGGCCGGGATCCGGGACGGGCGACCGCACGAGAGATTCGGTCCTCTCGGCCCTCGATACAAGACGCAGCCTCGTTCTCGACGCCGACGCCATTACCGCGTTCGCGACGGAACCGGATCTTCTCTTTAGCCGCGTTCGCGGTCCGACATTACTCACCCCTCATGAAGGGGAGTTCCGCCGGCTGTTTGCGGACCTCGGCCGCGGTGCCGGCAAGTTGGACCGGGTGAGGCGAGCGGCGGCGCGGAGCGGGGCGACGATCCTGCTGAAGGGACCCGACACGGTGATCGCCGAACCGGACGGCCGCGCGGTCATCAGCGTACATGCCTCGCCGGCTCTCGCGACGGCGGGATCGGGTGACGTGCTTGCCGGAACGATCGGCGGGCTGCTGGCGCAGGGCCTTACGCCGTTTGCCGCGGCGTCGGCTGCGGCTTGGCTGCATGGGGAATGTTCGCTGCAGTTCGGCGGTCCCGGCCTGATCGCCGAGGATTTGCCCGCGCTTCTTCCGCGCGCACTTCAGTCGGTGTCGTCCTTCAATTGACCGTTCGGCAGGGTCGGGCTAAGAGGCGCGCGATTCGGCCTTCGCGGCACGCCCCGATGGCTCAGAATGTGGTTTGGGCAGGCTTCGGGCGGGCGTGGTGGAATTGGTAGACACGCGAGATTTAGGTTCTCGTGCCGCAAGGCGTGGGGGTTCAAGTCCCTCCGCCCGCACCAGGAAATGGAAGTGAGACAATGCAAGTTACGGAACTCTCGGCTGAAGGCCTGAAGCACCAGTTCAAGATCGTCGTCCCGTCGAGTGAGCTCACGTCGAAGATCGACGAGCGCCTCGCCGAAATGGCGAAGACTGCGGCCCTGCCGGGCTTCCGTCCGGGCAAGGTGCCGGTCAGTCTCCTGAAGAAGCAGTATGGCCAGGCGCTGTTCGGCGAGGCCGTCGAGGCGGCCGTCAACACGAGCACGGCCAAGGCGATCGAGGATCGTGGCCTCAAGCCCGCCCTGCAGCCGCGAGTCGACCTCAAGCAGCTCGAGGAAGGCAAGGACGTCGAATTCGAGGTCGTCGTCGAGGTGCTGCCCGAGATCGGCAAGCTCGATTTCTCGGGCGTCGAGCTCGAGCGGCTCAAGGCCGAGGTTCCGGAGAAGGACATCGACGAGGCTCTCGAGCGAATCGCCAAGGCGAACCGCGAGCAGAAGCCCGTCGATCCGCCGCGTGCCGCGCAGAAGGGCGATGCAATCAAGCTCGACTTCGTGGGATCGGTGGACGGTGTCGAGTTCCCCGGCGGCGCAGCCCAGGACTACGTGCTCGAGATCGGCTCGGGATCGTTCATTCCGGGCTTCGAGGATCAGCTGGTCGGCGCCGAGATCGGCAAGCCCGTCGACGTGAAGGTCACGTTCCCGGCCGAATACGGTGCGCCTGAACTCGCCGGCAAGGACGCCGTGTTCAAGTGCACGGTCAAGGAAGTGCTCGAGTACGTCGACACGCCGGCGGACGATGAACTGGCCAAGAAGAACAACTTCGAGAACCTTGAGGCCATGCGCAAGGCGATCGGCGAGCGGATCGGCCAGGACTACACGCAGATCTCCCGCACGATGATCAAGCGCCAGTTGCTCGACAAGCTCGCGGACAGCCACAAGTTTGCCGTGCCGGAAGGCCTCGTCGAGGGCGAGTTCAACGCGATCTGGCAGCGCATCGAAGAGGCCAAGAAGAACGGCCAGAAGGTCGAGGAAGACGAAGAGAAGATGCGCAAGGAGTATCGCGACATCGCCGAGCGCCGGGTTCGCCTGGGCCTGCTGCTGGCCGATGTCGGCCGCTCCAACAGCATCGACGTGACGCCGGAAGAACTCAACCAGGCCGCGATGCGCGAAGCCATGCGGTATCAGGGCCAGGAACGCCAGGTGCTGGAGTACTTCAGCAAGAATCCGGAAGCGAAGGATCAGCTTCGCGCGCCGATCTTCGAGGAGAAGACGGTCGACTTCATCCTCGAGCTGGCCAAGGTTACCGAGAAGTCGGTTACCCCGGAGGAACTGCTCAAGGCCGCCCGCGAGGCGGAAGAGGAAGAGGCCGGCGAGAAGGCCGCAGACTGATCTTGGGGCGGTGGCCTTGAACAGGGTCACCGGCGCTGCCACTTTTCATTGATCAGTCACTCAAGGGGGCCCGCGATGATTCGCGACCGCGATCCGCTGGAAGTCTACAACAACTACTACGTGCCGATGGTGGTCGAGCAGTCGGCGCGCGGCGAGCGCGGCTACGACATCTGGTCGAGACTGTTGAAGGAGCGGATTATCTTTCTGAACGGTCCGGTCGAGGACCATGTGGCGGGCGTGATCTGCGCCCAGCTGCTCTACCTCGAAGCCGAGAACCCGACGAAGGACATCTCTTTCTACATCAACTCGCCGGGTGGCGTGGTGACGTCGGGCATGGCGATCTATGACACCATGCGCTACATCCGCCCGCACATTTCGACCCTGGTCTATGGCCAGGCGGCGTCGATGGGCTCTCTCCTGCTGACGGCGGGCGAGAAGGGCAAGCGCTTCGCCCTGCCGAACGCCCGGATCATGATCCATCAGCCCTCGGGCGGCGCCCAGGGCCAGGCCACGGACATCGAGATTCACGCCCGCGAGATCCTTGCGACCCGGGCGAGGCTCAACCAGATGTACGTGGAACATACCGGCAAGCCGATCGAGGTCATCGAGCTGGCCATGGAGCGCGACAAGTTTTTCGCGCCCCTGGAAGCCAAGGAATTCGGCCTGATCGACGACGTGCTCGAGAAGAGGCCGACCCCGACCACCATCCAGGCTGCTGCCTCCTGAGCAGCAGTCGCGACCAATTGTTTCCCGTTCGCACGGCGACACACCATATTTTGATGTTGTCGCCGTCCGTGCGGCACGTTTAACATAAGGCTTGTGAGCGGGCCCTCAGGTCGCGGGGCCCCCCAAGCGGAGGTGCGTTACCGACATGCCAGCCGCCAAGTCCGGGGGTGATTCCCGCAACACCCTGTATTGCAGCTTCTGCGGCAAGAGCCAGCATGAAGTCCGCAAGCTCATTGCCGGTCCGACCGTGTTCATCTGCGATGAATGCGTCGAACTCTGCATGGACATCATCCGGGAAGAGAGCAAGACGACTCTCGTCAAGTCCAAGGACGGGGTGCCGTCTCCCAAGGAAATCCGCCAGATCCTGGATGACTATGTCATCGGGCAGGACAAGGCCAAGCGCATTCTTGCTGTTGCCGTGCACAATCACTACAAGCGGCTCGGGCACGGTGGTAAGGCGAACGAAGTCGAGATCGCCAAATCCAACATCATGCTGATCGGCCCGACGGGCTGCGGCAAGACGTTGCTGGCCCAGACGCTGGCCCGGATGCTGGACGTGCCGTTCACCATGGCCGATGCCACGACGCTGACCGAAGCCGGTTACGTCGGCGAGGACGTCGAGAACATCATCCTGAAGCTGCTGCAGGCGGCCGACTACAACGTCGAGCGGGCGCAGCGCGGCATCGTCTACATCGACGAGGTCGACAAGATCAGCCGCAAGTCGGACAACCCGTCGATCACGCGCGACGTGTCGGGAGAGGGCGTCCAGCAGGCGCTGCTGAAGATCATGGAAGGCACCGTCGCCTCCGTGCCGCCGCAGGGCGGCCGCAAGCATCCGCAGCAGGAGTTCCTGCAGGTCGACACGACCAACATCCTGTTCATCTGCGGTGGTGCCTTCGCGGGGCTCGACAAGATCATCTCGATGCGCCGTCAGGGCACCTCGATCGGCTTCGGCGCGGAAGTGCGCGGGCCGGAGGATCGCCGCACCGGCGAAATCCTGAAGGATCTCGAACCGGAGGATCTGCTGCGCTACGGCCTGATCCCCGAGTTCGTCGGTCGCCTGCCGGTGATCGCCACGCTCGAGGACCTCGATGAGGTCGCGCTGATCGAGATCCTGACGCGCCCGAAGAACGCCCTCATCAAACAGTACCAGCGGCTGTTCGACATGGAGGGCGTGAAGCTCAAGTTCTCCGACGATGCGCTGCGCGCGGTGGCCCAGAAGGCGATCCTGCGCAAGACCGGCGCCCGCGGACTTCGCTCCATCATGGAGACCGTCCTGCTCGACACCATGTACGATCTCCCGTCGCTGGACGGGGTCGAGGAAGTGGTGATCAACCGGGAGGTTATCGAGGGTCGCGCCCAGCCGCTTTATGTGCATGGCGAGCGCAAAGAAGGCGTTGCCGCCGCGCCGGCCTGAGTTTTGCTGCGTCGGCGGCAACCGTCGCCGGCGGTCCCCCGACGGGGCTTGAACAACCCCCTGTTCAGGCCAATCTCTGATAACGAGTGCGCGTGTCCGCGTGCCGTGGATTGCCCACTGGGGATCCCCGGCCGAGGTACGGGCAGCTCTAACAGCGTACGTTGCGAGGCATCATGAACGCCCCCATTCAAGGAACCGTCTATCCCGTCCTGCCGCTGCGCGACATCGTCGTGTTCCCCGGCATGATCGTCCCGCTCTTCGTCGGTCGCGAAAAGAGCGTCAAGGCCCTGGAAGAGGTCATGAAGGACGACAAGCAGATCCTGCTGATCGCCCAGAAGAACGCCAGCCAGGACGATCCCGGCCCCGACGACATCTACACGATCGGCACGCTCGGCACCGTGCTGCAGCTCCTCAAGCTGCCCGACGATACCGTCAAGGTGCTGGTCGAGGGCGGCCGTCGCGTGAAGATCGTCGGCTATAACGATCGCGCCGATTTCTTCGAAGCGCGTGCGGTCGACATGGAGGAATCCGCCGGCGACAGCGCGGAGCTTCAGGCGGCTGCCCGCACCGTGGTCTCGGAATTCGAGAACTACGTGAAGCTGAACAAGAAGGTGCCGCCGGAAGTCGTTGTCTCGATCAACAAGATCGAGGAACCGGCCAAGCTTGCCGACACCATCTCCGCTCACCTGGCGCTCAAGGTCGCCGAGAAGCAGCAGTTGCTCGAACTCGACTCCGTATCGAAGCGGCTGGAACGCATCCTCGGCCTGATGGAGGGCGAGATCGGCGTCCTGCAGGTCGAGAAGAAGATCCGCAATCGCGTGAAGCGTCAGATGGAGAAGACGCAGCGCGAGTACTATCTCAACGAGCAGATGAAGGCGATCCAGAAGGAGCTTGGCGAGACCGAGGATGGTCGCGACGAGGTTTCCGAGCTGGAGAAGCGTATCAAGAAGACCCGCCTCAGCAAGGAAGCGAAGGATAAGGCCACGGCCGAGCTGAAGAAGCTCCGGACGATGAGCCCGATGTCGGCTGAGGCGACGGTGGTGCGCAACTACCTCGACTGGCTGCTGTCGATCCCGTGGCGCAAGCCGACCAAGATCATCAAGGACCTGAAGTACGCCGAGGACATTCTCAACGCCGACCATCACGGCCTCGAGAAGGTGAAGGAGCGCATCCTCGAGTATCTCGCGGTCCAGCAGCGTGTCGACAAGATGAAGGGGCCGATCCTGTGCCTCGTCGGTCCTCCGGGCGTCGGCAAGACCTCGCTCGGCAAGTCGATCGCCAAGGCAACCGGCCGCAATTTCGTGCGCATGTCGCTGGGCGGCGTGCGCGACGAAGCCGAGATCCGCGGCCACCGGCGGACCTACATCGGCTCGCTGCCGGGCAAGGTCATCCAGAGCATGAAGAAGGCTAAGTCCTCGAACCCGCTCTTCCTGCTCGACGAGATCGACAAGCTCGGCGCGGATTTCCGCGGCGACCCGTCGTCGGCCCTGCTCGAGGTTCTCGATCCGGAGCAGAACACGACGTTCAACGACCACTATCTCGAAATCGACTACGACCTGTCGAACGTGATGTTCATCACCACGGCCAACTCGCTGCGCATGGCGCAGCCGCTGCTGGACCGCATGGAGATCATCCGGCTGGCCGGTTACACCGAGGATGAGAAGGTCGCGATCGCGCGCAAGCACCTGATTCTGAAGCAGGTCGAGGCGAATGGCCTCAAGGACGGCGAACTCGAGATCCATGATGACGCGGTGCGTGACCTGGTGCGCTACTACACGCGCGAGGCGGGCGTTCGTAACCTGGAGCGCGAGATCGCCAACCTGGCCCGCAAGGCGACCAAGGAAATCCTCATGAAGGGGGCGACCAAGGTGAAGGTCGGCCGCAAGAACCTCGAAAAGTATGCCGGCGTCCGGCGCTTCCGCTTCGGCGAGGCCGAGCTCGAGGATCTGGTGGGCATCACGACGGGCCTGGCCTGGACCGAGGTCGGCGGCGAGCTGCTGCAGATCGAGGCCGTGCTGGTTCCGGGACGGGGCCGCATGACCGTCACGGGCAAGCTGGGCGACGTGATGCAGGAGTCGGTGCAGGCGGCCAACGCCTATGTCCGCTCGCGCGCCCATGTGTTCGGCATCAAGTCGAACATCTTCGAGAAGCGAGACATCCACATCCACGTGCCCGAAGGCGCGACGCCGAAGGACGGTCCGTCCGCCGGTGTGGGGATGGTTACCTCGATCGTGTCGGCGCTGACCGGCATTGCGGTGCGCAAGGAAGTGGCGATGACCGGCGAGATCAGCCTGCGCGGGCGGGTCATGCCGATCGGCGGTCTCAAGGAGAAGCTGCTGGCGGCGTTGCGCGGCGGTCTCAAGACCGTGCTCATTCCCAAGGAGAACGAGCGGGACCTTCCGGAGATTCCGGACAACGTGAAGAAGGGGCTCGAGATCGTACCGGTCTCGACCGTGGACGAAGTTCTGGCCCGCGCCCTGGTGAAGCCGCTGGTGGCGATCGAGTGGGTCAACGACCTCGAGGCCGTGGCCGCCAAGCCGGTCGAGCCGACAGAGGCCGCCCGGGCGCACTGAGCTCCCAACGCCGAGCGAGAATGCGAAGCCCCGGAGTGATCCGGGGCTTCGTCGTTTGGGGCCAAATCATGCGATCCGTTTCGGCCTGGCCACAAAATATGGTATAGATGGCGCAGTACTTTGGTTGCCGGACCAGGAGAGGCTCGCCTGTGAACAAGCACGATCTGATTGCCGCCGTCGCTGCGTCGACGAATCTCTCCAAGGTCGATGCCGCGAATGCCGTCGATTCGATCCTCACGGTCATCACCAAGTCGCTCAAGAAGAAGGAAAAGGTCCTTCTGGTCGGATTCGGGACGTTCCAGGTGTCCAAGCGCAAGGCAGGCGAGGGGCGCAATCCCCAGACCGGCGAGAAGATCAAGATACCTGCGGCAAATGTGCCGCGCTTCAAGGCCAGCAAGGCCCTGAAGGATGCGATCAACTAGGCTTTTCCCTGATCGCTGTGCTAACACGCGCGTCGGGCGATTAGCTCAGCGGTAGAGCATTCCCTTTACACGGGACTGGTCGGCGGTTCGATCCCGTCATCGCCCACCAATTTTGTTTCGCTGGTCATCATGTGTGTGGCGGAACGCATTGAAATATCGGGCATTTGTGCACCTCTTCGCTGGTGCAGTATGCTTGACACACAATAGGCGCTCCTATATCTCTCCGCGCGCCGTTTGGGGCTGAAAGCGGGCGTAGTTCAGTTGGTTAGAATGCCGGCCTGTCACGCCGGAGGTCGCGGGTTCGAGTCCCGTCGCTCGCGCCAGCCCAAACACTGGCAGCCCATAAAAACAGGGCGCAAGGGGTGGCGATGGAAGCTCTTCTGCGGGAATACCTGCCAATCCTGATCTTCCTGGGACTAGCCTTCGGGTTGGTCTGCGCCATGCTCGGCGGATCGTATCTGATAGCCCGCCAGAATCCGAACTCGGAAAAGCTGTCGCCGTTCGAATGCGGGTTCGCGCCGTTCGACGATGCGCGCGGCCAGTTCGACGTGCGCTTCTATCTCGTGGCGATCCTTTTCATCATCTTCGACCTCGAGGTCGCGTTCCTGTTCCCGTGGGCTGTGGCGCTGGGCGATATCGGACTCTTCGGCTTCTGGTCGATGATGCTGTTCCTCGGCGTGCTGACGGTGGGCTTCATCTACGAATGGCGTAAGGGAGCCCTGGAATGGGAGTGATCACTCCGGCCAAGCCCAATACGGCGGCCGAGGCGGCGCTGTCGCGGGCGCTGAACGACGAGCTGGCCGACAAGGGTTTCGTGGTCGCGCAGCTCGACAAGCTGGTCACCTGGGCGCGCACCGGTTCGATGTGGGGGCTGACCTTCGGTCTGGCCTGCTGCGGCGTCGAGATGATCCATTGCTGGATGAGCCGCTACGATCTGGACCGCTTCGGCTTCGCGCCGATGCCCAGTCCGCGCGCCGCCGACGTTATGATCGTGGCCGGCACGCTGACCAACAAGATGGCGCCGGCGTTGCGCAAGGTCTACGACCAGATGGCTGAGCCGCGCTACGTGATCTCGATGGGGTCGTGCGCCAACGGCGGCGGCTACTATCACTACAGCTATTCCGTCGTGCGCGGCTGCGATCGCATCGTGCCGGTCGACGTGTACGTGCCGGGCTGTCCGCCGACCGCCGAAGCGCTGCTCTATGGCGTGCTGCAGCTTCAGAAGAAGGTCCGTCGCACGGGAACGCTGGTGCGCTGATGAGCGAGGCCCTCAAGGAACTCAGCGACCATATCGCCCAGGCACAGGCGGGCGTGGTGTCGAAGACGGAAGTCCGCCTTGGCGAGCTGATGCTCGAGACGCCGCCGGACAAGATCATCGCGCTGCTGACGTACCTGCGCGACGATCCGAAGTGCCTGTTCAAGCAGCTGATCGACATCTGCGGCGTTGACTGGCCCGAGCGCGAGAAGCGCTTCGACGTCGTCTACAATCTGCTCAGCCTCAAGAACAACCAGCGCATCCGCGTGAAGGTGCAGACCGACGAAACGACGCCCGTGCCATCGGCCGCGCCGGTCTACAGCTCGGCGGGCTGGTTCGAGCGCGAGACCTACGACCTTTACGGCGTTTGGTTCTCCGACCATCCCGACCTGCGCCGCATCCTCACGGACTACGGTTTCGAGGGTCATCCGCTGCGCAAGGATTTCCCGCTGACCGGCTTCGTCGAGCTGCGCTGGGACGACGTGCAGAAGCGCGTTGTGTACGAGCCGGTGAAGCTCGCCCAGGAATTCCGCCGCTTCGACTTCCTCAGCCCCTGGGAAGGGGCGCCCAAGGTTCTTCCGGGCGACGAGAAGGCCCAGGAAGCGGCCGCGGCACCGGCGAAGGCGAACTGACATGTCCGACGTCGAAATCAAGACACTGACCATGAACTTCGGGCCGCAGCATCCGGCGGCCCACGGCGTGCTGCGGCTCGTCGTCGAGATGGACGGCGAGATCGTCGAGCGTTGCGACCCGCATATCGGCCTGCTGCACCGCGGGACAGAGAAGCTGATCGAGTACAAGAGCTACCTGCAGGCGGTGCCGTACTTCGACCGGCTCGACTACGTCTCGCCGATGAACCAGGAACATGCCTACGCGCTCGCGGTCGAAAAGCTGCTGGGCATCGAGGCGCCGGAGCGTGGCCAGTACATCCGCGTCCTGTTCTCCGAGATCACGCGCATCCTCAACCACCTGCTGAACGTCACGACCTTCGCGATGGACGTCGGCGCGCTCACCCCGCCGCTCTGGGGTTTCGAGCAGCGCGAACTCCTGATGGAGTATTACGAGCAGGTGAGCGGCTCGCGCATGCACGCGGCCTATTTCCGGCCGGGCGGTGTCCACCAGGACCTGCCGACGGGCATGCTCGATTCGATGGATGGATGGATCAAGCAGTTCTATCCGTTCATGAAGGACATCGAGAACCTGCTGAACGACAACCGCATCTTCCGCCAGCGGACCGTCGACATCGGCGTCGTCTCGGCCGAGCAGGCGCTCGACTGGGGTTTCTCGGGGCCGCTGATCCGCGCCTCTGGCCTGCCGTGGGACCTGCGCAAGTCGCAGCCCTACGACGTCTATGACCGCATGGATTTCGACATCCCGGTCGGCAAGACCGGCGACTGCTACGCGCGCTACCTCGTGCGCATCGAGGAAATGTACCAGAGCGTCCGCATCATGGAGCAGTGCATCGCCGCCCTGCGCAAGGTCGGCGGTCCGGTGCGGGTCGACGACCGAAAGATCTCGCCGCCCCGCCGCGGTGAGATGAAGGGGTCGATGGAAGCGCTGATCCATCACTTCAAGCTCTACACCGAGGGCTACAAGGTGCCCGCCGGCGAGACCTACACGGCGGTCGAGGCGCCCAAGGGCGAGTTCGGCGTCTATCTCGTGTCCGACGGCACCAACAAGCCTTACCGCTGCAAGATCCGTGCTCCCGGGTTCCCGCACCTGCAGGCGCTCGACATGATGACCAAGGGACACCAGCTCGCCGACATGTCGGCGAACATCGGCTCGCTCGACATCGTGTTCGGCGAGATCGACCGCTAGGAGACGATGCGATGGCGATGATCACCGCCGACCCCAAGGACGTCCCGCAGGTCGCGAGCTTTTCCTTCACGGCCGAGTACATGGCGAAGGTCGAGGAGCAGATTGCCCATTATCCGCCGGGCCGTCAGGCGAGCGCTGTGATCGCGGTGCTGGATCTGGCGCAGCGCCAGCAGGGCTGGCTGCCGCGCGCGGCGATGAACGAGGTGGCGCGAATCCTCGAAATGGCGCCGATCCGCGTCTACGAGATCGCGACCTTCTATACGATGTTCCAGCTGCGGCCGAAGGGTAAGTACCTGCTGCAGGTCTGCACCACGACGCCGTGCTGGCTGCGCGGTTCCGAAGCTGTAATGAAGGCCTGCCAGCATGCCGCCGATGGCGAGACGTTCAGCGTGCAGGAGGTCGAATGCCTCGGCGGCTGCGTCAACGCGCCGGTCGTGCAGATCAACGACGATTTCTACGAGGATCTCGACGAGGCCTCGATGAACAAGGTGCTCGACGCGTTCCGGCGCGGCGAGACGCCGAAGCCCGGACCGCAGGTGGACCGCCAGACGTCGGCGCCCGAGGGCGGACTGACAACGCTGAAGGGTGAGTAGGACGATGCTCGGCGACAAGGACCGCATCTTCACCAACCTCTACGGCGTACACGATTGGCGCCTGGCCGGCGCCCGTGCCCGTGGCGCCTGGGACAACACCAAGGCGATCCTCGACCGGGGCGTAGACGCGATCATCGACGAGATGAAGAAGTCGGGCCTGCGAGGCCGCGGTGGCGCGGGCTTCCCGACCGGCATGAAGTGGTCCTTCATGCCCAAGGAAGTGAAGGACCGGCCGCACTACCTCGTCGTCAATGCCGACGAGTCGGAGCCCGGCACCTGCAAGGATCGCGACATCATGCGCCACGATCCGCACCTGCTGGTCGAGGGCTGCCTGGTCGCGGGCTTCGCGATGCGGGCCCATGCCGGCTACATCTACGTGCGCGGCGAGTTCTACAACGAGGCGCAGCACCTGATCGAGGCGATCAAGGAGGCCTATGACGCGGGCCTGCTCGGCAAGAACGCCTGCGGCTCGGGCTGGGATTTCGACCTCTACGTCCATCGCGGCGCCGGCGCCTACATCTGCGGCGAGGAGACAGCACTGCTCGAGAGCCTCGAGGGCAAGAAGGGCATGCCGAGGCTGAAGCCGCCGTTCCCGGCGGGTGCCGGCCTATATGGCTGCCCGACCACGGTGAACAACGTCGAGTCGATCGCGGTGGCGCCGACGATCCTGCGCCGCGGGGCGGCCTGGTTCGCGGGCATCGGGCGGCCGAACAACACCGGCACCAAGCTCTTCT
>CANIEC010000006.1 GCA_947466085.1 Rhodospirillales bacterium | reverse complement strand
GAAATCTCCACGAGGCACAGGCGACAGGAGCCGAAGGCCTCGACAGAGTCGGTGGCACAAAGCCGGGGGACCTGGATGCCGGCATCCATCGCCGCCCGCATGATCGAGGTACCAACCGGCACAGTGACCGTCTGGCCGTCGATGGTGAGGGCGACCTGCTCCGTCGCGCGGCTGGCCGGGGTGCCGAAGTCGATTTCGCGAACGAGTGACATGATAGGTCCTCTATTCCGCAGCGACGCCAAGCGGCGGACGGACGAAATCCTCGGGGAAATGCCTGATCGCGCTCATCACCGGATAGGGCGTGAAGCCGCCCAGGGCGCAGAGCGAGCCGAACTTCATCGTCTGGCAGAGATCCTCGACGAGCGCGAGGTTGGCGGCGCTCTGCTCGCCGCGGATGATCTTGTCGATGGTCTCCACGCCGCGTGTCGAGCCGATGCGGCAGGGCGTGCACTTGCCGCAGGATTCGATCGCGCAGAACTCCATGGCGAAGCGGGCCTGGCGCGCCATGTCGACCGTGTCGTCGAACACCACGACGCCGCCATGACCGATCAGCCCGTCGCGCGCCGCGAAGGCCTCGTAGTCGAATGCCGTGTCGAACAGCGCGCGCGGGAAGTAGGCGCCCAGCGGCCCCCCGACCTGGACCGCCCGCACCGGCCGCCCGCTCCGCGCGCCGCCGCCGAACTCGTCGACGAGCTCGCCCAGCGTCCCGCCGAACGCCGATTCGAACAGGCCGCCGTGGCGGATGTTGCCCGCGAGCTGGATCGGCATGGTGCCGCGCGAGCGCCCCATACCGAAGACGGCATAGGCCTCGGCGCCCTCGGCCAGGATCCACGGCACGGTGGCGAGCGAGACCAGGTTGTTGACGACCGTCGGCCGGCCGAACAGGCCCCTGTGCGCAGGCAGCGGCGGCTTGGCGCGCACCTGGCCGCGCCTGCCCTCGATGCTCTCGAGCAGCGCGGTTTCCTCGCCGCAGACATAGGCGCCGGCGCCGACGCGAACCTCGATGTCGAACCCGGCCCCGGCGCCGAGCAGTCCGTCCACCTCGGCAAGGCGCACGGCACGCCCAAAGGCTCGTACCGCATCGGGATATTCGGAACGGATATAGACGAAGCCCTTGGCCGCACCGACGGCGAAGCCGGCGATCACCATACCTTCGATCAGGGCGAAGGGATCTCCTTCCAGCAGCATACGGTCGGCGAAGGTGCCGGAATCGCCTTCGTCGGCGTTGCAGACGATGTACTTCCGGTCCGCCGATGCATCGGCAACCGTCTGCCACTTGATGCCGGTCGGGAAGCCCGCGCCGCCGCGACCGCGCAGGCCGGATCGGGTCACCTCCTCCAGCGTCTTCACCGGCCCGAGGCTGCGGGCGCGTTCAAGGCCGCGACCGCCGCCATGGGCCCGCCAGTCGGCAAGCGACAGCGGATCGACGATGCCGCAGCGCGCGAAGGTGAGCCGTGTCTGGCGCTTCAGGAAGGGAATATCCTCGGGCCGACCGAGGTACAGCGGATGACGTGTGCCGATCGGCAGGCCGCCCGCCAGCAGGCCCGGCACGTCGCGGGCCGCGACAGGCCCGAAGGCAATACGCCCGCCCGGCGATTCGACCTCCACCATCGGCTCCAGCCAGAACAGGCCGCGCGACCCGGTGCGCACCACCTCGATTTCGATGCCCTGCCGCTCGGCCTCTGCGCGCAAGGCGATCGCGACCTTGTCGGCACCCACGGCGCGGGCGGCGGCATCGCACGGCACGAAGAAGCGCGTCGTCATCGCGTGACCTCGCGGGCGATCTCGTCGATCGACCCGTCGTTCAGCCGCGCCATCGGCTCGCCGTCGAGCATCGCCGAGGGTGCGGATGCGCAGAGGCCCAGGCAATAGGTCGCCTCGATCGTGAGCCTCCCATCGGGCGTGGTTCCGCCCCAGTCGAGGCCGAACCGGTCGAGCATGCGCCTGGCCAGCGCCTCGCCGTCCATCGATTGGCAGGCCTCGGCGCGGCAGAGCTTCAGCACGTGGCGGCCCGCCCGCTCGCGACGGAAGTCACGATAGAAGGACACGACGCCATGAACTTCGGCGCGAGTGATGTTCAGCGCGTGCGCCAGGAACTTGATTGCCGGCTCCGGAACAAAGCCGAAGGCCGCCTGCACATCGTGCAGGATCGGCAGCAGCGCTCCCTCTCGCCCGTCATGACGGCAGACGATTTCCGTAGCCTCGGCCTCGTTCCAGCGCGACGACACCGTGCACTCCATCCCTAGCGGCCGGCAGGTTGTTTCGCCGGCTCCCTGTCGTGAAGCTTCTGCGCCCCGGCACCCGGCCGCAACAAAGCTGTTCGGTGGTGCAATAGAACAAACCTATCGAAGCCGGTCTCGTGGGCGGGGGCCGACGATCGTCAAGCCAGGGTGGCCGCCAGCTGGGTTGCTTCGGCAACCAGGGCCGTCGCGAGGGGTGTCATGGGCTCGCGCCGGGGCACGACGAGCCCGATCGAATGGGTGGCGTCCGGCTCGACGATGGGGATCGAGCGCAGGTGCTCGGTCAGACCGAGCGTGTCGGCCAGCTTCTGCGGCATGACGCTGGCCCAGCGGCCGGTGCGGACATGGGAGAACAGCACGATCATCGAATTCGATTCGAGCGTCGGATCGGCCTGGCCGCCGGCTTCGTTCAGGAGCTGGTCGATGATGCGCCGGTTCTGCATGTCCGGCGTCAGCAGGCACAGCGGGATCCTCCCCACCTCGGCCCAGGTGACGCTCTCGCGTTCGCCGAGCGGACTGTTTTCCGAGGTCAGCAGCCGGTACTGCTCGGTATAGAGCGGCACCGCGCGCAGCCGGCCGAGCGGCTCGTTGTCGATGTAGGTCAGGCCGGCATCGACTTCGAGGTTCTCCAGCATCGACAGGATCTCGATCGAGGTCCGCGACAGGATGGTGAACTTCACGTTGGGATGCCGGGCGCGAAACGGCGTGGTGAGCGCCGAGACCATGGCGAGCGCCGTCGGGATGGCGGCGATCCGCAGCCGCCCACTGAGCCCCTTCCGCAGCGAGCTCACCTCCTGCCGCATTGCCCGCGTGTCGGCCACGATGCCGCGGGCCCAGTCGAGAACGCGCTCACCCTCCGCGGTGAAGCCGATGAAGCGCGAGGTCCGCTGCACCAGCATGACGCCGAGCATGTCCTCGAGGCTCTTGATGCCGGCGGAGAAAGTAGGCTGCGTGACCCCGCACAGCTCGGCCGCCTTGCTGAAATTCCGCTCCTGGGAGAGCGCAAGCAGGAATTCCAGTTTGTCGATCATGGCCGAGAGATTAACCGAAAATCCTCGTGCTGGCTTGCCGGGCTGCCCTTCAATCGAACAGTGTCGCCAATCTCTGCTTCATCTGATTGGCGACGTAGAGCGCCAGGGCCTGGATGGTGGAGGTCGGGTTCACGCCGCCCGAGGTCACCCAGATGCTGCCGTCGACGATGAACAGGTTCTTCACGTCGTGCGCCCGGCCCCACTCGTTCACCACCGAGCGCTCCGGGTCCGTGCCCATACGCGCCGTGCCGAGCAGATGGCCGGGATAGTTCAACGCCGTGCGCGAGGCGTAGAGATCGGTAGCGCCGGCCTCCGTGAGGATCTCCTCGGCACGGGCGATGCCGTGCTCCATCATGCGGCGCGTGTTGTCGCTGATCGTGTAATCGATCTTCGGTGCCGGAATGCCGTTGCTGTCCTTCAGCACGGGATCGAGGGTGACCCTGTTGTGCTCTTCGGGCAGATCCTCGCAGGCGACGCCGATGCTCAGCCGGTGATCGAGCATCTGCCGGTACCGGCGGTGATGGTCGCGGCCCCAAGGCAGCAGGCCCGAGGCGGCCCCGACGATCGCCTGGTTGGCCGGGCCGGTGCCGCGACCGAACTGCAAGGTGTAGCCACGCACGAAGTCACGCGATGGATCGGTCTCGTAGAACTGCTTGCTCCAGATCGTGTTGATCGGCCCGCGTCCGCCGTCCAGTGGCTCATCGACATAGCCGGAGACGATCGGCCACGGATGCAGCATCAGGTTCCTGCCGACAAGGCCCGACGAATTGGCAAGACCGTTCGGGAACCTCGCGGAGGCCGAGTTCAGCAGCAGGCGCGGGGTGCCGACCCCGTTGCAGGCCAGGATGACGACCTCGGCCGGCTGAAACCGCTCGACACCGTCGGAGTCATAATAGATCGCGCCGGCCGCCATCCCGTGCTCGTCGGTGGTGATCTCGCGCACCCGGCAACGCGTGCGCAGCTCGACGCCAGCCCGCAGCGCGAGTGGCCAGTAGGTGATGTCGGTGCTGGCCTTGGCGCCCTGCGCACAACCCGGCGTGCAGTGACCGAGATTGATGCAGCGGGCGCGACCCTCATAGTCGGTGGTGGCGATGCTGCTGTCCGACGGCCACCAGTGCCAGCCCAGCCTGTTCATCGCCTGGGCATAGCGCGTGCCCGTCTTGCCGAGCGCGATCGGCGGCATGGGCGGATGCCGCGGCGGCACACCGGGGTCTCCTGCGAGGCCGGAGACCCCCATCATCCGGTCGTTCTCTTCGTAGAACTTTTCCAGCGCCCAGTAGTCGACCGGCCAATCGTCGGCCACCCCATCCAGTGACTTCACCTTGAAGTCCGAAGGATGCATGCGCGGCCAGTGGGCCGTGTAGATGATCGTGCCGCCGCCGACGCCGTTGAAGTTGGCGATCTTCATCAGCGAATTGTCGTCGTTGACCGGATAGTCGGTTTCCCGCCCGCGACGGTTCGGACTGATCTCGAAATCCGTGTAGCGCCGAGCCTCCCAGTCGCGGCCGTTGCTGGGGAAGTCGGTCGGCTTCATCCAGTCGCCCTGTTCCAGGCACAGGATGCGCATCTTCGTCTCGGCCAGGCTCCACGCCACGGCCGCGCCCGACGCGCCCGACCCGATGATCAGGACATCGACCTTCTCGTTGCCGGCCATGTCAGCGATCCTCTATCGGAACGACACGATCGTCGCGCCAGAAGGGTTGCCGGTCGCGCACGACGTCGAGCAGCGACCAGTCGCCCTGCTCCAGCACGTAGCCCTTGGGGAAAGGCGCGCGGGCTTCATGCCCGAGGGCCAGCAGCACACGATCGTCGCGGTAATAGGCGCCCAGGATCACCCGCCCGAGGGCAATCGCCGCCGCGCCGCCGCTCGCATACCAATCCTTGATCAGGCCTTCCCTCGTGTCCTGATCCATCTCCGCGAACGCACCACCCGACTTTGCCGCGATCGCGACCAGCGCTTCACGAACGAGAGGAAGGTCCCGGCCCGTCGACCTCACGATGTCGTCGAGGATGGCCGGATCGTCGGCGCCCGGCATGCCGAGGACGGCGTCTGCCGGAACCATCGTCCCGGCGATTTTCCTGAGGGCGACCGTTTCAGCGGCGGAAAGTCGAGAGTCGAGAGCGGCGACCATATGAACCCTGCTGGAGTGCGGTTTCGATCCTAGGCGATCGAGCGGCCGCCAGCGACCGGCAGATTGAAGCCGGACCAGGGCGCCGGAGGCGGCCTAATGGATCGTGTAGCCGCCGTCGACGATCAGATCCTGGCCGGTCAGGAACGAAGCGTCCGTGGTCAGCAGCCAGTGCACGACCTCGCCGATCTCTTCCGGGCGGCCGAAGCGGCCCATCGGCACGTAGTCCATGCGCCGGGCAGACTCCTCCGGCTGGTCGCGCGCGCGGTCGAGCAGCGGCTGGGTGGCGATCGGTCCCGGCGACACGGTGTTGACCTGGATGTTCTGGCGCGCCAGCTCCAGCGCCATAGACTTGGCGAGATGGATCAGCGCCGCCTTGGTCATGCCGTAGATCGTGCGCGTCTGGTAGGCGACCGAGCCGAGCTGGCTCGCGACATGCACGATGCGTCCGCCGCCCTGCCGCCGCATCGACGGCAACACCGCCTGGCTGGCGAGGAACGGCGCTCGCAGATTGATCGCGACCGCCTTGTCGAACTCCGCGGCGGTGAAGTCACCGAAATTGCGATTGAGGCGAATGGCGGCGTTGTTGACCAGCAGGTCGATGCGGCCAAAGCGCTTCTCCGCTTCGACGACCATCGCCAGCACAGCGTCGGCGTCGCCGAGATCGGCGGTGAGAGGCACGACACCATCGGCATCGCCCAGCAAAGCGGCGCATTCGCGGGCCACGGCGGCAGGCGACTCGTCCGCGACGAGCAGCAGCTTCGCCCCCGACCCCGCGAGACGGCGCGCCACGGCGGCGCCAATGCCGACCGGCGACGATGCGCCCGTAACGATCGCGACTCTTCCCTGCAACGGCTTCATTTTCTCGTCTCCGGACTCAGGCGATGATGCCGTAGCGCGCCTGCTGTTCGGCATGGCCCTCGCGGTAGCGACCATAGGCGCGCCTGTGCGCTTCGGCCTGCGCGGCGGCGTCGAGGGTTCGCGGATCGTCCTCGAGATCGAAGTGCCCGTAGCGATCGACGCCGCGCACGAGCGTCGCCGACATGCGCTTGCTGCCGCCGTGACGTACACGGGTCGGAATGTAGCTGATGCCGAAGCCGATGCGGCGGTCGTCGCTGCGATTGGGCCGCGAATTGTGCGCGACCAGCGTGTGATGCAGCGACACCTGTCCGGTCGTCACCGGCGCGAAGATGGCGCGGGAGATGTCGAGCGGTTCGCTGATCGAGCGCGCACCGGCATTGATGGTGCCCGGTGTGGCCGCCTGCCCGTGCGCGAGCTGGCCCAGACGATGGCTGCCCGGCGCGAACTCCATGCACCCCGCCTCGATCGAGGCCTCGGACAGCGCCACCCAAGCGGTTACGTGCTCGTAGGGAGAGAGACCAAAGAAGGTCGCGTCCTGATGCCAGGCCGTGATGGCGTCGGTCTTCGGTTCCTTGATGAAGAAGGTGCTGGTGAAGACCAGGATGTCGGGGCCGAGCAGCTGCTCCATCACATCGAGCAGGCGCGGGTCGCCCACGAGGTCGCGAGCCCAGGGCAGCCGCACATGGAGCTTGCGCCGGTCGCCCGCCGAGACTGGCCCTGGCGGCAGGGTGCGCTCAAAGGCTTCGAGGTCGGCACGCCAGGCCTTCGCCTCCTCGACCGTGAAGACGTCGACGGGTGCGAAGTAGCCGTCGCGATGAAAGGCGTCGACCTCGGCCTGGCTGAGCTTGGTCACCTGTTCCCTCTCTTTTCTGTCCCGCAGCGGATCAGCCGCCGGTGCCGGTGGCCTTGGCTAGCGGGCCCCACTTGGCCGCCTCGGCCGCGAGGAAGGCCGACAGCGCCTCCGGGCCGGTCTTTTGCGGCAGATTGTAGCCCAGCTCGATGTAGCGCGCGCGGATGGCGGGATCGTTCAGCGCGGCATCGACAGCCTTGACGATGCGGTCGACGATGGGCCGCGGTGTCTTCGCCGGCGCCAGCATCGCCTGCCAGCTCCCGACCTCGAAGCCCTTGAGGCCGAGCTCGTCGAGCGTCGGGACCTCGGGCACCAGGCGCGAGCGGTCGAGCGACGACACGGCGAAGGCGCGCACCGCGCCGCTCCTGACGTGCGGCACCAGCACGTTCTGCGAATCCATCATGAAGCCGACCCGGCCGGCGACGAGATCGGTCATCGCCGCCGGCGTCGAGCGATAGGGCACGCGCGTGAACTCCACGTTCTCGAGCTTGGCCAGCAGCATCTGGCCGAGATCGGCCGAGCTGCCGGGGCCGGCCGACCCGCAGTTCACGGTACCCGGGTGAGCCCTCAGGTAAGCGATGAAGCTCTTGTAGTCGGTGGCCGGCACCGAGGGGTGCACCGCGAGCACGAACGGCATGAGGCCGAGATGGCTGATCGGCTGGAACGCCGTCGCCGGGTCGAACGTGACCTGCGGGAAGAGCTGAGGGATGACTGAATGCGCCATGCCCGTGACGAGGAGATTGTAACCGTCCGGCGCAGCGCGGGAGATCAGCTCCGCGGCGATCGTCGATCCGGCGCCCGGCTTGTTCTCGACCAGCACCGTCTTGCCGAAAGTGCCAGTCATGTGCTCGGCCACGATGCGCGCGACGACGTCGATCGCGCCCCCGGCGCCATAGGAGACGACGACCCGCACCGGCTTGTCGGGATAGGCATCCTGTGCGGCAGCGAACCGAGGGAGGCCGGCGCTCGCCGCAGCGGCAACGCCAAGCCTGAGGAAGCTCTTGCGGGTGTGCATGCGGGTACCTGTCGGATTGGACATGGGAAACGCCTCGAACTGTATGGCCGGTACCGCGACGCCAGCAACAATGATGCCGAAGCCCACTTCGCAGGGCGGGATCCCGCGCGGCATTCCCATTGGCGAAACCGCCGGCCCCTTTTGCACGGATCGAGCCTTGTCAGCCCCCATGCGGGCTGCTCCCCTTCCGGCAAGGGAGAACCAGAATGCAGAGAGACTCGACCCATGACTACATCGTCGTCGGTGCAGGGTCCGCGGGCGCGGTCGTCGCGAGCCGGCTGACGGAGAGCGGCGCCCATCGCGTCCTGCTGCTCGAAGCCGGCACCCAGGGCTCGAACTTCTTCTGGTCGAAGGTCCCGGTCGGCGTCTCCAAGATGATCGACGATCCGGCGGTCAACTGGTGTTACTCCTCGGAGCCCGACGAAGGCTCGGGCGGGCGCCGCATCGCCGTGCCGCGCGGCCGCATGCTGGGCGGCTCCAGCTCGATCAACGGCATGGTCTACATCCGAGGCCAGGCGCAGGACTACGACCACTGGGCCCAGCTCGGCAATCGCGGCTGGAGCTTCCAGGATGTGCTGCCGATCTTCAAGCGCATGGAGCGGTTCGAGGGCGGCTCCGACGAATTCCGCGGCCGAGACGGCATCCTCCCCGTCACCCACACGCCGCGCCACAAGGTGCCCCTGCTCGAAAAGATGATCGAGGCGGCCGAGAAGATGGGCCTGCCCTACAATCCCGACCAGAACGGCGCCTCGCAGGAAGGCATCGGCATGTCGCAGGTGACGATCACCAAAGGCCGCCGCCAGAGCACCGCCTTCTGCTATCTCGACCCGGCCCGCTCACGCGCCAACCTCCAGATCGACCAGGGTGCGATCGCCGAGTCTCTCATCATGGAGGGCAAGCGCTGCGTCGGCGTGCGCTATTCGATCAATGGCGAGAAGCGCGAGGCGCGGGCGACGCGCGAGGTCATCGTCTCCGGCGGTTCGATCAATTCGCCGAAGCTCTTGGAACTCTCTGGCATCGGCCAGGGCGACCGGCTGCGCGCGCTCGGCATCGCGCCGGTGCACGAGCTGCAAGGCGTCGGCGAGAACCTGCGCGACCACTACTCGCCGCGCATGAAGTTCGAAATCACCGGCAAGAACCTCACCTTCAACGACAATGCGCGCGGCTGGCGGCTGGCGCGTGAGGCGCTGAAATACGCGATGTTCCGTGAGGGCTTTCTCGCCTCGACGGCGGTGCCGATCCGGCTCTACTTCCGCACGCGCGTGGGCCTCGACTCGCCCGACGCCACGATCTCGATCGCGCCCTTCCTCTACGAGATGGTCGGCAAGGAGCGGCGTGTGTCAGCGCAGAAGGGCATCACGATGAACGTCAACGTGCTGCGCTCGGAGAGCACGGGCTCCGTGCACATCAAGTCCGCAGACCCCGCCGAGCCCCCGGCGATCCGCTTCAACTTCCTGTCCACCGAGCACGACCGCACCGGCATCGTGACCGTGCTGCGCAAGGGTCGCGAGCTGATGGCCACATCGCCCCTCAAGGAGGTCACCGGCCAGGAGATCGCCCCCGGCGCCCATCTCCAGAGCGACGCCGAGCTGCTCGAATGGGTGCGCAACAATGCCGAGACGACCTATCACCCGGTCGGCACCTGCAAGATGGGCAACGACCCGCGCGCCGTCGTCGATTCCGAACTGCGGGTCCACGGCATCGCCGGGCTCCGGGTCGCCGACGCCTCGATCATGCCGACGCTCACCAGCGGCAACACCAACGCCCCTGCCATCATGATCGGCGAGAAATGTGCGGCGATGGTGCTGGCCGCTGCGGCGACCGCTCGCGCGGCCTGATTGCGTTACTCCGCGCGGATGTCGGCCGCCTTGATGACTTGGCCCCAGCGCGTCACCTCGGCCTTCAGGTATTCCTGAAAGAGCTGCGGCGTGTTGAGCACCATGTCGCTGCCCGAGGCCAGCAGGCGTTCGCGCACCGGGCCCTGACCCAGCACCTGGCTGACATCGGTGTAGATCTTCTGCACCAGCTCCGGCGCCATGCCGGCGGGGCCGTAGAGTCCGTTCCAGGTCGCGGTAACGATGTCGCCCGCGCCCGACTCGACGATCGTAGGGACGTCGGGCGCGAGCGGCGAGCGGGCCTCGCCGGTCGTGACGAGCGCCTTGAGCTTGCCGGCCTGGACGTAGGGCATGGCCGAGGGAATGTTGGCGAAGAGCACGCCTACCTGATTGCCCATCACGTCGGCGAGCGCGGGCTGCTCGCCGCGGTAGGGCACGTGCACCGCCTTGAGGTTAAGGCGCATGTTGAGCAGCTCGGACGTCATGTGCGGCGAGGAACCGATCCCGCCGGAAGCGAAGGTGACCTTACCGGGATTGGTCCGCACATAGGCCAGGAACTCGGCGAAGGTCGACGCCGGAAAGGATGGGTGCGCCACCAGCAGCATCGGCGTCGCGGTGAGGATGGTGATCGGCGTCAGGTCCTTCAGCGGATCGTAGGGCGACTTGGCGAAGATCTGCGGCGCCACAGCGATCGAGGTCTGCGGCGATACGAGCAGCGTGTAGCCGTCGGGCGCCGACCTCACCACCTGCTCCGCGGCCAGCATGCCGCTCGCGCCGGTGCGGCTCTCGACCATGACGGACTGGCCCCAGCGCTCCTTCAGCGCATCGGCCAGGACGCGCGCCACGAAGTCGGTGCCACCGCCGGCGGCAAAGCCGACCAAGATCTTCACAGGCTTGTTCGGAAAGGCCTGCCCGAAGGCCGGGACGGTGCCCGCGGCCGTAGCGAGAAGCGAACCCATCACCGTGCGGCGCGTGATCCTCATGACGTTCCTCCTGTTTTGCTTTTTCGATTGAGAGCAGTGTCCGTGTTGCGCATTTCAGCGTCAATGCAGTCTTGCCCTCACCGCTCCTGGGGGAGACAGTCGGTGCTTCGACGACAAAGATTCGATTCCGGTGATGACATGCTGACAGATCGCTACGGCCTTCCCCTCTCCACGACGAGCGCCGCCGCGCGCGACGCCTATGTCGAGGGTGTCGATCTTCTGCTGACCGTGTATCCCGGTGCGGCTGCCTCCTTCGACCGCGCCATCGCGGCCGATCCGGCGTTCGCCCTGGCCTATGTCGGCCGGGCCCGGGCGTCCCAGCTCGCCGGCAGGCTGGAGGCGATGCGCGCGGATCTCGCCGTGGCTTCCTCCCTCGCCGACGGAGCCTCGGCGCGGGAGCGGAGCCAGATCGAGGTCTTTCGCTTCCTATTTGCCGGCCAGCCGGTTGCCGCGCTGGCGGCGATCCGCACCCATGTGCAGACATGGCCGCGCGATGCGCTGGTGCTGAGCCTCGCCGCCAACCAGGGCGGCTTGATCGGCATGTCGGGCCTGCCCGGTCGCGAACAGGACCTCACCGACTTTCTCGATCGCCTCGCCCCGCACTACGGCGAGGATTGGTGGTTCCAGGCCCATCACGGGATGGCGTTGTCGGAGATCGGGCGGCACGACGAAGCACGCCCGATGATCGAGCGCTCTCTCTCCGAGTACCGGCGCAACGCCTATGGCGCCCATGCCTTCGCCCATCTCTGTTACGAGACCGGCGAGCAGGACACCGGCATCGCCTTCCTGCGCGACTGGCTGCCGCTCTACGATCGCGGCGGCGGATTGTTCGGCCACCTCAACTGGCATCTCGGCCTGTTCGAACTGCACGCCGGCAACCTGGAAGGCGGGCTTCGCCTCTACACCGATGCCTTCTGTGCGGACGATCATCGCGGCGCCATTCACCAGAAGCTCTCCGATTCCGCGGCCTTCCTGTGGCGCTCGGAGCTGGCGGGCCATCCGCGCGATCCCGCGCGCTGGTCAAAGCTCAAGGACTATGCGCGCGAAAAGCTGCCGCGCCCGGGCATGTCTCTGGCCGACTGGCATGTCGCGCTGACCTACGCCGCCACCGGCGACGACGCAGCGCTCGAAGATTGGATCAAGGCCATCGAGGATCTGGCAAACGCCGGGCGCTATCCGTCCGGATCGGTCATCCCCGCCGTGGCCCGCGCCTTCGCGGCCTACCAGCGCGGCGACTATGCGGCAACGATCGGCCTGATCGAGCCGATGCTGCCCGAGCGGGAACGCATCGGCGGCAGCCGCGCGCAGGGCGATCTGGTGGAAGCGACATTGCTGCAGGCCTACCTGGCCTCCGGCCGCGATGCCGAGGCTCGACGACTGGCAACGGCACGCCGCGCGGGTCCGGCCCACCTTCCCGTCACCGGAGTCGCGTCGACAATCGCCTGATGTAACGCGTGGCCGATTCCCCCACTCAGCTATGCCTTGAGGTTCATTGCTCAATGATTTTTGTGTAGTTAAGGTGGCGCTTTCCTTGGGGAGTATCTCATGTGCAACGTTTGCCTGACGCGTCGTCGCGTGTTTTCGGGACTGGGCTGTCTCGCCGCCATGACTGCGATCGGTCCGATGACGGCGGGGCCGGCCAGCGCGCAGCCGGCCCGTTCGGCCGAGACGCCCGATGCCGCGCTTGCGCGCCTGATGGAGGGCAACGCACGCTATGCGTCCGGTAAGATGTCGGAGCGTGACTACTCCGTCGGCCGGGTTGCCCGCTCTCAGGGCCAGGCGCCCTTCGCGGCCATCCTCGGCTGCGCCGATTCTCGTGTGGCGCCTGAGCTGGTGTTCGACGGGTCACCCGGTGAACTCTTCGTCGTCCGCGTTGCCGGCAACTTCGTCACACCCGACGGTCTTGGCAGTCTCGAGTACGGCGCCGCCGTGCTGGGCACCAAGGTGATCATGGTGCTGGGGCACACGAGCTGCGGCGCGGTGAACGCCACCGTCGACGCGCTGCAGAAGGGAAACACCCTGCCCGGTCACATCGCCGACCTCGTGCGCGCCATGAAGCCCGGCATCGAGCCGGTCCTCAAGACACCGGGGCCCGATCTGCAGCAGAGCGCGATGATCGCCAACATCCAGGCAAACGTTCGCCGCCTGCAGACCGAGAAGCCGATCCTGGGCGACATGGTCGCGGCGGGTAAGCTCAAGGTCGTCGGCGCCTACTACGACCTGCCCACTGGCAAGGTGATGATGGTCTGACGACCGATATCGATACAGGAAAAGGTCCTGCATCGACGTCGATCGACTGACTCAGGCCTTGATGAAGGCGAGCAGGTCGGGATTGAGCACGTCGGCGTGCGTGGTCAGCATGCCGTGGGGATAGCCCTTGTAGACCTTGAGCGTGCCGTGCTTCAGGAGCTTGATCGACAGCTCGGCCGCGTCGGCGATCGGGACCACCTGGTCGTCGTCCCCGTGCATCACGAGCGTCGGCACCGTGATCGCCTTAAGATCGTCCGTGAAGTCGGTCTCGGAGAAGACGGCGATGCAATCGTAGTGCGCCTTGGCGCCGCCGATCATGCCCTGCCGCCACCAATTCTGGACGGTGCCCGGCAGGACCTTCGCGCCCGCCCGGTTGAAGCCGTAGAAGGGGCCGCTGGCCACATCGAGGTAGAACTGCGCACGGTTGGCCGCGAGCGCGGCGCGGAAGCCGTCGAAGACCTCGATGGGCAGGCCCTTGGGGTTCTTGTCCGACTTCACCATGATCGGCGGCACGGCGCTGACCAGGACCGCCTTGGCGACACGGCCCGGCCTGGCGCGCGCGACATAGCGAGCTACCTCACCACCGCCGGTCGAATGGCCGATATGGACGGCGTTCTTCAGATCGAGATGGTCGGCAAGTTCGATGACGTCGGCGGCATAGGTGTCCATCTCGTTGCCAGTATCGGTCTGCGTTGAGCGGCCATGGCCACGGCGATCATGGGCGATCACCCGGAAGCCCTTGCCCAGGAAGAAGAGCATCTGGGCGTCCCAGTCGTCGGCGCTCAGCGGCCAGCCATGATGGAACACGATGGGCTGCGCATTCTTGGGACCCCAGTCCTTGTAGAAGATCTGGGTTCCGTCATTCGTCGTGATGAATGCCATGTCATGCCTCCATGCGAGAGTGAACGCGAGGCAACGTTGTCTCAGAAAGCAGCTCACCGCCATCCTACATGAGCAGGTGGCACCCAGTGCCAAGGTACAGCTCTCACGCGTTCGCCACGTGCGGGCGGAGGAACGGCCAGCCGACAGCCCTCGCATCGCCACGATCCGGTTGCAGCTTTGCACTGGCTGGCTCGTGCCGCACAGTATGCAGAATGCGCACGATCGAACGCAGAGAGACGCCTCAGAAGGAACTATTCGGGCCGAAAATGTTAGAGTCAGCCCGACACTCCCACCAGATACGCATCGCCAAGGCTCATGACCGACGACGTACTGCTGACAATCCTGATCGTTCTTCCCTTCGTGGGCAGCCTCCTCGCTGCGACGTTCCGCCCCAACGCGCGTAATTCGGAAGCCTGGCTGGCCGGCGGGGTCGCGCTGATCTGCCTTTTCCTGCTGATCTTCGCCTATCCTGCGATCGTCGAGCGCGGGGTGCTGCGCAGCGAGGCCGAATGGATTCCCGCGCTGGGCCTGAGCTTTACCCTGCGCCTCGATGGTTTCGCCTGGATGTTCGCCCTGCTGGTGACGGGCATCGGATTCCTGGTCGTGCTCTATGCGCGCTATTACATGTCGCCGAATGATCCGGTGCCGCGCTTCTTCTCGTTCCTGCTCGCCTTCATGGGGAGCATGCTCGGGATCGTCATCGCCGGTAACCTGATCATCCTCCTGTTCTTCTGGGAACTGACCAGCATCTTCTCGTTCCTGCTGATCGGATACTGGCATCACACGGCCGGCGCGCGCGATGGCGCGCGCATGGCCCTCGTCGTCACCGGCTTCGGCGGTGTGGCGCTGCTGGCCGGCGTCGTCCTGATCGGGCAGATCGTGGGCAGCTACGATCTCGACCAGGTGCTGGCGTCCGGCGAGGCCATCCGCTCGCACGTTCTCTATCTGCCGGCCCTCGTGCTCATCCTGCTGGGCACGCTGACCAAGAGCGCGCAATTCCCGTTCCACTTCTGGCTGCCCAATGCCATGGCGGCGCCGACCCCGGTCTCGGCGCTGCTCCATTCGGCGACCATGGTGAAGGCCGGCGTCTTCCTGCTGACGCGCCTGTGGCCGGTCATGGCCGGGACGCCCGAATGGTTCTGGCTCCTGGGACTCGCCGGCATGGCGGCGCTTTTGCTGGGCGCCTTCTTCGCCATCTTCCAGCACGACCTCAAGGGACTCCTCGCCTATTCGACGATCAGTCATCTCGGCCTGATCACCATGCTGCTCAGCCTCGGCAGCCCGCTGGGCGCGGTCGCCGCCATCTTCCACATGATGAATCACGCGACCTTCAAGGCCTCGCTGTTCATGGCGGCCGGCATCATCGACCACGAGACCGGCACACGCGACATGCGCAAGCTGGGGGGCCTGTTCCACTACATGCCGGTCACGGCCACCCTGGCGATGGTGGCGAGCGCCGCCATGGCGGGCGTACCGCTCCTCAATGGGTTCCTGTCGAAGGAAATGTTCTTCGCCGAGGCGATCGAGACCCACGTACACTCGCTGCTCGACACCTCCCAGCCCTACGTCGCGGTGCTGGCCAGCACCTTCGCCGTGACCTATTCGCTGCGCTTCATCCATTCCGTGTTCTTCGGCGCCAAGCCCCTCGACCTGCCGCGCGAGCCGCACGAGCCGCCGTTCTGGATGCGTGTCCCCAGCATGTTCCTGGTGCTGGCCTGCCTGGTGGTCGGCATCTTTCCGGCGGCGACCGTCGGCCCCTACCTGCTCACGGCAGTGCAGTCGGTGCTGGGTGCCCGCACGCCGGTCTTCAGTCTCGCCATCTGGCACGGGTTCAACCTGCCCCTGATCATGAGCGCGGTGGCTCTTGTCGCCGGGGCGCTGCTCTACCTCGCGCTCAAGAACTACCTGCGGCACAGCCCGGTGGGGCCGCCCGTGCTGCGGCTCCTGAATGGCCGCCATCTGTTCGAACGGGGCGTGATCGTCCTGTCCCTGAAATGGTCGCGGGCCGCCGAGATGGTATTCAGCACGCACCGCCTGCAGCCCCAGCTGCGGATCCTGCTGCTCGCGGCTGCCCTCGCGGCGCTGGTGCCGGTCTGGACGGGCAGCCTCGGCCTGCCAGGACCGGATTGGAGCGACCTCGATCCCGCGCTCGCACTGGTCTGGTTGGCCGGCGCCGGCTGCGCGATCGGCGCCGCGCACCAGGCCAAGTATCATCGGCTGGTCGCGCTCGTCCTGCTGGGCGGGGCGGGCCTCGCCACCTGCATCACCTTCGCGTGGTTCTCCGCGCCCGACTTGGCGCTGACACAGCTCCTGGTCGAGGTCGTGACCACGATCCTGATCCTGCTGGGGTTGCGCTGGCTGCCCAAGCGCTTCGAGGAAATAGAGACCGGGGAGAATCCGTGGCGGCGACGGCTGCGGCGTTCGCGCGACCTCGGCATCGCCTTCGTCGTGGGCGCCGGCATGGCGACGCTTGCCTATGCCGTGATGGTGCTGCCGATGCCCGAGACGATCGGGAGCTACTTCCTGGAACGCGCCTATACGGAGGGTGGCGGCCGCAACGTCGTGAACGTGATCCTCGTGGACTTCCGAGGCTTCGACACGATGGGCGAGATCACCGTACTCGCCGTGGTCGCCCTTACGATCTTCGCCCTGTTGCGCCGTTTCCGGCCGGCGCCCGACAATATCGGCTCGCCCCTGCAGCAGCGCCGGCAGAATGCCTTCGACGAGGCCGAACCCGACCGCAAGGCGGGCGACACGCTTGGCGACTATCTGCTGGTGCCCTCGGTCATCATGAAGTGGCTGTTCCCGGTGATCATCGTGCTGGCGATCTACCTGTTTCTGCGTGGGCATGACCTGCCGGGTGGCGGCTTCGCGGCGGGCATCGCACTCGCGACCGCCTTCATCCTGCAATACCTGGCTTCCGGCACGATCTGGGTGGAGGACAGGCTTCGCATCCTGCCGGTCAACTGGATCGGCCTGAGCCTGTTGCTGGCCGCCCTGACCGGCATGGCGTCGTGGCTGTTCGGCTATCCCTTCCTGACCACGCATTCGCAATATGTCGAAATCCCGCTGATCGGGACCGTCCCCGCCGCCACAGCCCTGTTCTTCGACCTGGGCGTCTTCGGTCTGGTCGTCGGGGCGACGGTGCTCATGCTGATTGCGCTCGCCCATCAGTCGGTGCGCAACCTGCGGGCCTCACGCGCGACTCCGGCGCCGGCCGCGCGGGAGGAACCGTAATGGCGCTCCTCCTTGCGGTCAGCATCGGCATCCTGGCCGGTTCCGGGGTCTGGCTGCTTCTGCGGCCGCGCACCTATCAGGTCGTCATCGGCCTCTCGCTCTGCGCCCTGGCGGTGAACCTGTTCATCTTCAGCATGGGCCGGCTGCGCTCCGGCGCGCCGCCGGTCCTCGCGTCGACCACGGGCACGCTTGCGGACTATGCCGATCCGGTGCCGCAGGCGCTGGTGCTGACGGCGATCGTCATCGGCTTCGCGACGACCGCGCTGTTGCTGGTCGTGCTGCTGGCAGCCCGTGGCTTCTCGGGGACCGACCATGTCGACGGTCAGGAGCGGTGATGGCGGGCTGGGCACATCACCTGATCATCGCTCCCGTCGTGCTGCCTCTGGTGGCGGGAGCGCTGCTGGCTGTCTACGACGAGCGCCGGCAGTTCCTGAAGGGACTGATCAACCTCTTTTCGACGCTGGCAAACCTCACGATCGCCATCCTCCTCCTGCAGGCGGCCGACGCGGATTCGCCGGGCGTCTACCTGCTGGGCAACTGGCCGGCGCCGTTCGGCATCGTTCTGGTGCTCGATCGCCTTTCGGCGATGATGATCCTGCTGACGGCCGTCCTCGCGACGGCGTCGCTGATCTTCTCGATGGCGCGCTGGCATACGGTCGGCCACCATTTCCATACGCTGTTCCTGTTCCTGATCATGGGCGTGAACGGCGCCTTCCTCACCGGCGACCTGTTCAACCTGTTCGTCTTCTTCGAGGTGATGCTGGCCTCCTCCTACGGCCTGCTGCTGCACGGATCGGGTCCGCGACGCGTGCAGGCGAGCCTGCACTACGTCGTCGTCAACCTGACCGCCTCGTTCTTCTTCCTGGTCGGCGTCGCCCTGATCTACGGCGTCACCGGAACCCTCAACATGGCCGATCTTGCCACGCGCATTCCCGCACTCGCCGGCGAGAACCGGATCCTGCTCGAAGTCGGCGCCGCGATCCTCGCCATGGCCTTGCTGGTGAAGGCGGCCATGTGGCCACTGGGCTTCTGGCTGCTCAGCGCCTACCCGGCCGCAGCGCCGCCTGTCGCCGCGATTTTCGCCATCCTCAGCAAGGTCGGCCTCTATGTCCTGCTGCGCGGGCGGCCGCTGCTGTTCGGAAGCGAGGCCGGCGAGGCCGCGGGCTACGGCGCCACGCTGCTGTTCGCGGGTGGCCTGGCGACGATCGCCTTCGGCGTGGTGGGCGTGCTCGCTTCCCAGGCGATGACCCGCATCGCGAGCTTCAGCCTGATGATCTCCTCGGGAACGGTGTTGGCCGCCATCGGCCTGTCGGACGCGCAGGTCACCGGCGGCGCCCTCTTCTATCTCGCCAGCTCGACCCTCACGATCAGCGCCTTCTTCCTCCTGATCGAACTGATCGAGCGCGGCCAGAATCCCGGCGCCGACCTGATCGCCGTCACGGCGGAAGCCATGGGTGCCGCGCCCGACGAGGAAGATGCCACGAGCGAGGGCGGCATGGGCTTCCCGGGCACGCTGGCCATCCTCGGCGCCTGCTTCGTCGCCTGCGCGCTGCTGCTGATCGGCTTGCCGCCGCTGTCGGGGTTCGTGGCCAAGCTGGCCCTGCTGGCGGCTCTCTTCGCGCCAGCCGGTGAAGGAGCGACGGCCGGCATCTCGGCCGCCAACTGGGCCTTCATCGTGCTGCTCCTCCTGTCCGGTATCGCGACCCTGATGACCTTGTCGCGCGTCGGCATTCGAGCCTTCTGGGCGCCGGTCGATGCGGTCGTTCCCCGGGTCTTGGCGGTCGAAGTAGCCCCTGTCGCAGCGCTGCTGCTGCTCACGCTCGTCCTCGCCGTCAAGGGCGGAACAGTGATGCAGTACATGGAGGAGACCGCTCGCTCCGTGCTGACACCCTCGTCCTACATCGAGGATGTTCTGTCGGCGCCGCGCGTTCCGCCGGCGAAGGCAGGCCTCCAGTGAGCCGCCTCCTGCCCTATCCGTTGCTGGCGGTGTCGCTGCTGGCGATGTGGCTGCTGCTGAACGGCCTGTCGCTGGGCCATATCGTGCTGGGCAGCGTGATCGGCGTCGCCGCCTCCAACGTGACCGCCGCGCTCCAGCCACCGAGGTCGCGAATCCGGCGCTGGCATCTCATTCCCAAGCTCGTGGCGATCGTTCTGGTCGACGTCTGGCGGTCCAACGTCGCCGTGGCCCGGCTGATCCTGTTCCCCGGGCAGCACCGGCGCGTCTCGGGCTTCGTCATCGTGCCACTGGAACTGCGTGATCCGGCGGCGCTGGCGATCCTCGCCTGTATCCTGACCTGCACGCCGGGTTCGGCCTGGGTCGAGTACGATTCGACCGCCAACAAACTCCTGATCCACGTCTTCGACCTGGTCGACGAGGCGCACTGGATCGACCTGATCAAGAACCGCTACGAACGGCTGCTGCTGGAGATACTGGCATGAGCGCAACCATCCTCTCCTGGTCCCTGCTGGTCGCGCTGGTTCTGCTCGGTGCCGCGATGGTGATCGCCGCAGTCCGCATGCTGCGCGGTCCCCGGGCGCAGGATCGCATCATGGCGTTCGACGCCTTCTACGTGAACGCGATGCTGCTCCTGCTGGTCTTCGGCATGCGCACGGGCAGCACGCTCTACTTCGAGGCGGCGCTGGTGATCGCCCTGCTGGGGTTCATTGCAACCCTGGCGCTCGCCAAGTTCCTGATGCGCGGGGAGATCATCGAATGAACCACGCCGCCGATCTGCCGGTCTGGGCCGCCCTCCTCGTCTCTTTCCTCGTCCTGCTGGGCGCCGGCTTGACGCTGGTTGGCGCCATCGGCCTGGTGCGCCTCAAGACCTTCTACGATCGCCTGCACGCCCCCAGTCTTGGCGCCACCTGGGGTGCCGGCGGCATCCTGCTCGCATCCATTCTTTTCTTCTCGGTCCTGCAATCGCGCCCGGTGCTGCACGAGGTGCTGATCGCGGTGTTCCTGACGGTGACCACGCCGGTCACGCTGATGCTGCTGGGCCGCGCCGCTCTCTATCGCGATCGCAGCGAGAATGCCGCCGATGTTCCGCCGCCGATCAGGGCCGACGGAGAGATCAGGTCGGGCGACACGATCTGACACGACACCCAAGGGCGTGCCCGACATCGATAGGCCGGAGACCTGGAGGCGCAGAACCGGCCCTGGCGGATGCCGGGTTGGCCAAGATGGTCGACGGGCGACATTGCTTTAACGACGCCGGATGCAGGCAAAGCCTCGCGGCGACAAGGCCGCCCTATCCTTACCCTTCCGAGGTTGGGTCGTAGCCGTAGTCGAAGGTCAGCTCCTCGCCCCGGGAAAGGCGGCGAATAGACCATGTCTCAATCATCCAGCGGTCGTGGACCTGGACCATCCGCCATTCACAGTTCGGCTCGGGATCGTGATTGATCAGGGAGATATGACCGATAGCGACCAGGCCGCGCTGGGAAAAGAGAGGGTGATCAAAGTAGTTGCCGTTGAGGACTGTCTCGGTGACGTGCTTGATGTCCCGCTTGGGCAGCTCCCAGGTGAAGCAGTCATCGATCTTGGTGCGCGGATCGATGACAGAGCAGGCGGTGAGCCCGAGGCCGCGACCCGGGATCGCAGTAACCTGATACGGTCGGACGGTCAGAGGGTTGGCAACTCGCTTCACTTGCTGATGCGTCCTCCCAACGCGCGAGTTCGCTCCGCCAGACGTTGCTCCTTCACGTATGCACCCGCGTTGAAGTCTGCGCATACGCGCTCGATGTCGGACGGGAGCCCGTTGCTGTCGTACTCGAATGTCGGCATGGGATTCAATTTTGGAGAAGTGGCTTCTGGAACTCAAAGTAATCGCAATGGGCCTACTTCTTACCGTACAGCCGCGTGCAAGAGGCGAGTTGGCAATACCCGATCACCCTGTGGTCCATCAAGTGTTCGAAGCATCCAGACACTGCCCACTGGACCTCATCGAGGCACTTCTATTGGCCTACGGAGATGCTGCCTTGGGAACGGATGACCGAAACTCAGGCAGGTCGACGCTTTAGGCACAATGGTACCCCCGGTCGGGCTCGAACCAACACTCCGTGAGGAACCTGATTTTGAGTCAGGCGCGTCTACCAATTCCGCCACGGGGGCACACTGTCGTGCGCGGCGAATAAAGCCGAAGGGCGGAACCGGGTCAACGCCCGCGAACGACCGCGTTCCGCTCGCCTGTGGCCGGCCCTGCGCCTCGTGGTCCCCGCACGGATCCCGGATTTACGCGCAGAGCCTCTCGGCATGCCATTTGAGATGGTCTTCGATGAAGGTCTGGATGAACCAGTAGGAATGGTCGTAGCCGTCATGCCGCCGCAGGACCAGTTCCTGTCCCGCGCCATTGGCCGCCGCCTCAAGGGCCTCGGGCCGAAGCTGTGCCGCGAGGAACTGGTCCTTCATGCCCTGGTCGACGAGGATCGGACCTGTAAAGCGCCTTCCCTGCTTCAGCAGTTCGCTGGCATCCCATGCCGCCCAGCCCGCGCGCTCGGCGCCGAGATAGTTGCCGAACGCCTTCTCGCCCCAGGGTACGGCGACGGGATTGCAGATCGGGGCGAAGGCCGAGACCGACCGATAGGCCTGTGGGTTCTTCAGTGCCGCCACCAGGGCGCCATGGCCGCCCATCGAATGGCCGAACACGCCGCGCCGTCCCGCGTCCAGGGGAAAGTTGGCTTCGATGAGCGCCGGCAGCTCCTTCGTCACATAGGAATACATGCGGTAGTTCCGCTTCCACGGTTCAGCCGCGGCATCGAGATAGAAGCCGGCCCCCGTGCCGAAATCCCAATGATCGTCCTCGCCCGCCAGGCCGAGGCCGCGCGGACTGGTGTCCGGCGCTATGAGAACGAGGCCGAGTTCGGCAGCATGGCGCAAGGCATTTGCCTTCATCATGAAGGTCTCTTCCGTACAGGTGAGGCCGGCCAGGAAGCAGAGCGAAGGAAGGGGCCGCGCCGAGGCGTTTGGCGGCACGAAGACCGAGAACTTCATCTCGGTGCCGGTCTGTCTCGAGGCGTGGCTGTAGAACCCGATCGTTCCGCCAAAGCACGCCTGCTCGCTACGCACCGTCACACTTGTCATCGGCTCACCATGTCCTGAAACGACGGATGATACATGAGAAGCTGGCCCGATGAATCGTGTAGGCGCCATCGAAGTTCGGGTCCGTGCCGGTCAGGAGGCAGCCGAAGAGCGGAACAGAGCACAACGCTTGCGAGCGCCCTTTCCGTCGGCTCATATGCGACCGTCATGCATCCCTATCATCATGCCCGCACCCATCCCGACAAGCCCGCCTACATCATGGCCGGCAGCGGCGAGACGGTGACCTATCGCCAGCTCGACGAGCAGTCCAACCGCATCGCGCAGCTCTTCCGCTCGCTCGGCCTCCAGGCCGGCGACCATGTCGCGATCTTCCTCGAGAACAATCCGCGCTTCTTCGAGATCTGCTGGGGCGCCCAGCGCTCGGGCTTGGTCTACACGGCGATCAGCTCGCGCCTCACCGCCGCCGAGGTCGACTATATCGTGACCGACTGCGGCGCTCACCTGTTCGTCACCTCGAAGGCGCTGGCCGACAAGGCCGCCGAGCTGGTGCCGCTGATGAAGGGCGCGCCGCACCGCTACATGATCGACGGCACGATCCCCGGCTACGCGTCCTGGGAGGATGCGGTAGCGCGCTTTCCCGCGACGCCCATCGCCGACGAGACGGCCGGCCACGACATGCTCTATTCGTCGGGAACGACGGGGCGGCCCAAGGGCGTCATGCCGGTGGTCGAGAAGCAGCCGATCGACTTCGACAATCCGCTGCTGGCGGTCAGCCGCAGGCTCTACGGCATCGATAGCAACACGGTCTATCTGTCGCCGGCGCCGCTCTATCATGCGGCTCCGCTGCGCTTCAACATGAGCGTCATGCGGCTGGGCGGCACCTCGGTGATCATGGAGCATTTCGACGCCGAGGAATATCTGTCGCTGATCCCCAGGCATCGGATCACGCACACCCAGGTCGTGCCGACCATGTTCGTCCGCTTCCTCAAACTGCCCGAGGAAGTGCGCGCGAAGTACGACGTCTCGTCTCTCAAGTGCGCCATCCACGCCGCCGCGCCCTGCCCGATTCCGACCAAGGAAGCGATGATCGAGTGGTGGGGACCGATCGTTTGGGAGTATTACGGCGGCACCGAAGGCAACGGCCTCACCATGTGCAACTCCCAGGAATGGATGGCGCACAAGGGCACGGTCGGCCGCGCCATCGTCGGCAAGCTCAAGATCTGCGACGACGAGGGCAACGAACTGCCGACGGGCGAATCCGGCACGGTCTATTTCGCCGAGGGCCGCCCGTTCGAATATCACAACGACCCCAAGAAGACCGCCGAGTCGCGCCATTCCAAGGGCTGGAGCACCTTGGGCGACGTGGGCTATGTCGATGCCGACGGCTTCCTGCATCTCACCGATCGCAAGGCCTTCATGATCATCTCCGGCGGGGTGAACATCTACCCGCAGGAGTGCGAGAACCTTCTGATCAACCATCCGAAGGTGATGGATTGCGCCGTGTTCGGCGTGCCCAACGCCGACTTTGGCGAGGAAGTGAAGGCCGTCGTCCAGCCGCGCGACATGGCTGAGGCCAGCCCGGCACTTGCGGAGGAACTGATCGCCTACTGCAAGCAGCACCTCTCGGCCATCAAGTGCCCGCGCAGCGTCGACTTCGAAGAGGAGCTGCCACGCCATCCGACCGGCAAGCTCTACAAGCGCCTGCTGCGCGACCGCTACTGGCAGGGCATGGCGAGCAAGATCGCGTAGTCATCAACCAACCACGCTGGACTTAACCATATAACTGGTTATATGGTTATCCAACCAACGAGGAGGTTCCCATGACGGCGGAGCTGCGCGCGCTGAACGCAAGGTTCATCCACAATTTCATCACCAACGACGTGGCCGGACACGATGCGATCCTGCACGAGGACTTCATCTGCATCTCGCCGGCGGGCGCGCGCGTCAGCCGCGCCGACTATCTCGCGGACTGGGAGCATGGCTTCGATCCCGCCCGCATCCCCTATTTCGACTATCGCGACGAGAAGATTGACGTGTTCGGCGACACCGCCCTGCTGCGCTCGACCAACAGGAGCGTGCGCCTGAAGGACGGCGTCGAGACCGTCGGCATGACGATGTACACCGACGTCTATGTCCGCGAGGACGGTGCGTGGAAGTGCATCCAGGCGCAGATCACGCCGGTCCAGCCCGCCCACTACCCGCCCGACGAAACGATCGTCAAGAAATACGTGAAGGGCGTGGCGCAGGCATAGGCCCCCGGCCCTCTGCCTGCTATTCAGGATCCCTGAATCATCAAACCGTTCCCGGGAGATCCGCCATGAAGGCAGCCGTCGTCACCGATCAGGGTGTCCAGTACACAGACGCCCCCAAGCCCGCCCCCAAGGCCAACGAGATCCTGATCAAGGTGAAGGCGGCGTCGCTCAACCGCGCCGACCTCGCGGTGGCCTCCGGCCATGCGCACGGCCGCATCGGCGGCCCCGGCACCATCGTCGGCCTGGAGTGCGCCGGCGAGGTCGAGGCGGTCGGCCCGGACGTAAAGGACTTCAAGCCCGGCGACAGGGTCATGAGCTCGGCGGCCGGCGGCTTCGCCGAATACGCCATCACCGACGCCGGCCGTGCCCACAAGATCCCGGCCAACAACATGAGCTACGAGCAGGCCGCCTGCATGCCCGTCGCCGTGCAGACCATGCACAATGCGCTGGTCGGCGCCGGCCGCCTCAAGAAAGGCGAGACCGTGCTGATCCAGGGTGCCAGCTCGGGCGTCGGCCTGCTCGGTATGCAGATCGCCAAGATCATGGGCGCCTCGGTCGTGCTGGGCAGCTCGACCAACGACGGCCGCCGCGCGCGACTCGGCGAATTCGGCTGCGACGTGGCGATCGACACGCGCGACCCGAAATGGCCGGAGAAGGTCAAGGAGGCGACTGGCGGCAAGGGCGTCGACCTGATCGTCGACCAGGTCTCGGGCGGCGTGATGAACCAGAACATGGAGGCCGCCGCCATCCTCGGGCGCATCGTCAATGTCGGCCGGCTGGGCGGCATGAAGGGCGAGTTTAACTTCGACCTGCATGCGCTGAAGCGCATCGACTATATCGGCGTCACCTTCCGCACCCGCAGCCCCGAGGAGGTGCGCGACATCGTGCAGGCCGCCCGCAAGGACCTGTGGACGGCCATCGAGGAAGGCAAGCTCAGCCTGCCGATCGACAAGACCTTCCCCCTGTCCGAGGCCGCCGCCGCGCTTGCGCACATGAAGGCCAATGCCCATTTTGGGAAGATCGTACTGGTCGTCTGAGAGGTACCTCGTGAAAGCCGCATACATCGAAAAATTCGGCGGACCCGAGGTTCTGATCGTCGGTGACCTCCCCGATCCCGTCGCCGGCCCGGGCCAGATCGTCGTCGAGACGGCGGCTGCCAGCATCAACGGCGCCGACGCGAAAGTCTGCGCCGGTGAATATCCCGGTCAGCCCCGCTTTCCCTTGAGCCTGGGACGCGACTTCTCCGGCGTTGTCGCGACGCTTGGCGACGGCGTGTCGGACTTGCGTGTCGGCGACGAGGTGTTCGGTGTCCTGGAAACCGGCCGCGACGGCACCTATGTCGAGAAGCTGGCAATTGGCGCGGCCATCGTTGCGAGGAAGCCAGCGACGCTCACGCATGTCGAAGCTGCGGCCTTGGCGCTTATTGGCCTTACGGCTTTGTGCACCATCGAAAACGCCCTGAAGCTGCAGAAAGGCGAAACGATCCTGATCCAAGGCGGTGCTGGCGGCGTGGCGAGCTTCGCCATTCAGCTCGCCAAGCATATCGGCGCCCATGTCATCACCACGGCAAGCGCTGCCAACGCGCCATATCTGCGCGAGATCGGCGCCGATCGGGTCATCGATTACAATTCGACCGACTTCACCAAGGCGGCAAGCGATTGCGATGCCGTGTTCGATACCGTGGGCGGCGACGTCGCGATGCGATCGTTTTCGGTTCTGAAGCCTGGTGGACGCGCGGCCTTCATCGCCTCGGGTGCCCAGGCACCCAAGCCCGACCGCGACGATGTCACCGCCTTGCGGCCCGCCGTTCCCCGCACCCGCGCGCACCTCGAACGCATCGTGGAGCTTCATCGCATCGGCGCCGTTCGCGTACCTCCGATTACTGAATTTAGCCTGGCCCAGGCGGCGGATGCGCTGCGGGTCAGTGCCAGCCGTCACCTCAAGGGCAAGCTGGTGCTCAAACTGCGGTGAGCGTCGCTTGCACGCAGGAAAGCCAATGCCCATCTTGAAAAGATTGTCCGTGCCGTCCGAGGCCTTGATGTCGTCCTGAGCGTGGCGAAGGATGACAATACGAAGACCGGATGACGCGAAGTCGGAAAGGTTCCCCATGAGCAAATCGATCAACCATCTCGCCACCGCCGACGGCCTGTTCTTCGGCAAGGGAGCGCTCGACAAGCGCAAGACCGAGAAGATGGTCGACGACGCGCTGGCCGGCACCGACGACGGCGAGTTGTTCCTCGAGTATGTCCAGAGCGAGAGCCTGTCGTTCGACGATGGCAAGCTGAAGAGCGCGTCCTACGACACGTCGCAGGGCTTCGGCCTGCGCTCGGTGGCGGGCGACGTGACGGGCTTCGCGCACGCCTCGGCGCTCGACGAGCAGGCGCTGAAGCGGGCGACCGAGACGGTGAAGACCGTGCGCTCCGGCCGCGGCGGCACCTCCGACGAATCGCCGCGCGGCACCAACCGGCTGCTCTATGCCGATGACAATCCGATCGATGGCGTGCCCTTCGCGCGGAAGGTCGCGCTGATGCAGGAAATCGACGCCTACGTCCGGGGCAAGGAGCCGAAGGCCCGCCAGGTCTCGGTCTCGCTGTCGGGCTCGTGGCAGGTCGTCGAGATCGTGCGCGCGGGCGGCTGGCGCGCCGCCGACGTGCGCCCGCTGGTGCGGCTGAACGTCAGCGTGGTCTGCGCCGACGGCACGCGCATGGAGGCCGGCAGCACCGGCAGCGGCCGCCGCGCCGCCTATGGCGACATCTTCCTGCCGTCTTATTGGCAGAAGGAGGCCGACGAGGCGATCCGGCAGTCCCTGGTCAACCTCGACTCCGTTGACGCGCCGGCCGGCGAGATGCCGGTCGTGCTGGGCGCCGGCTGGTCCGGCGTGCTGTGGCACGAGGCCGTCGGACACGGGCTGGAAGGCGACTTCCACCGCAAGAAGACCTCGATGTTCACCCACCTGATGGGCGAGATGGTCGCCTCGCCCGGCGTCACCGTGGTCGACGACGGCACGCTGAACGACCGCCGTGGCTCGCTCACCATCGACGACGAAGGCACGCCGACGCAGCGCAACGTGCTGATCGAGGACGGTCGCCTGGTCGGCCTGATGCAGGACCGCATGAACGCCCGCCTGATGGGCGTGAAGCCGACCGGCAACGGCCGCCGCCAGGGCCATGCTCATGCGCCGATGCCGCGCATGACCAACACCTTCATGCTGGGCGGCGACAAAGATCCAAAAGAGATCCTTGCCTCCGTGAAAAAGGGCCTCTACTGCGCCAACTTCGGCGGCGGCCAGGTCGACATCGTGTCGGGCAAATTTGTGTTCAGCGTGACCGAGGGCTACCTGATCGAGGACGGCAAGATCGGCCGCCCGGTCAAGGGCGCGACCCTGATCGGCGCCGGCTCCGAGGCGCTGACCCGCGTCGGCATGGTCGGCAACGACATGTCGCTCGACCCCGGTATCGGCACCTGCGGCAAGGACGGCCAGGGCGTCCCCGTCGGCGTCGGCCAGCCCACCCTCCGCATCGACGCGCTGACGGTCGGCGGCACCGCGACCTGAGGCCCAAGGCTTTGCATCTTTAGCGACCCACTTCCCTCACCCTGAGAGCTTGTGGGCGTATCGAGCAAGCTCTCAGGAGCGATAGAGGCCTTTTGATTCGGCCAGGCTGACGGCGATCGATTCGATGGCGTCGAGCGTGGGCGTGTCGACGCCGGCGGCGCGCGCAAAGGCAAGTGGAGCACGCACGATCGCCTCGACCTCCATCGGACGACCGCCTTCGTAGTCCTGCAAAATCGACGGGCGGTGATCGGGATAGACGCGCTTTGGCCCGTAGCGGACCTCGGGCGAATCGTCGAGCACGACGCCGTTCGCGGCGGCGATGGCCAGCGCCTCGGCATGGGCGCGGCGCGCCAGGCGATTGACCATCGGCGTCGCCTGGATGGTCGTAGGCTGGCGCAGAATGAGGCACAGCGTCGAGCCAGTGAAGTTGGCCATCAGCTTGTGCCAGATGTCGTAGCGGATGTCGGTCGTCGAGGGCGAGGAAATGCCGGCCGCGATCAGGGTCTCGCGCAGCTTGGTGATGCGCGGCGTCTGCTGGTCGTCGGGCTCACCGACCCACAGCACGTTGCGCTCGGGCGAGATGTTGCGCACCACGCCGGGCTCGATGACATGATTTGACGACGTGATGACGCCGCCCAGCGTGCGGTCGAAGCCGACGGTCCTGAGCAGCGCGCCGCCGGGGTCGAGCCGCGACAGGTCGGGCGCCTTGGGCCGGTCCTTGCCCAGCCCGTGGCCGTACCACCAGGGAATGCCGTTCTGTGCGAACACCACGGGCGTGCCAGGGCCAAGCAGCGGCGCGACGGTGTCGGCGATTGCCGAAAGACTGGACGCCTTCAAGGTCGAGATCACCACGTCCTGCGGGCCGAGATCGGCCGGCCGGTCGCTGGCCGCGACCTTGGCGACGATCGTCTTGTCGCCTGTCAGAAGCGTGAGGCCGTTGGCGCGGATCGCCTCGAGATGGGGGCCGCGCGCCACGACGGAGACCTCGTTGCCCGCCGCCGCGAGACGCGTCGCATAGTTGCCGCCAATGGCGCCGGCGCCGAAAATGCAGATACGCATCCTAGCTCTTGGTCTCCGCCAACCTGAGTGAGCCGAGGAAACGCGCGGCGGCCGCCTTCGTCTCCTCGTCGTTCTTCGCCGTGACCAGCAGGCGATAGAGCCGGTCCTTTACGATGTAGGTACGCATCATCACCAGCGCGCCTTGCTGGTCGGCGATGTCGAGCGCATAGCCGTCCCAGCCCTGCAGGGTGACCGGCTCGTCGAGCACATACTTGAACTGAGCGCGCGGGAAGGCCTTCTCGGCCTCGCCGCGCCCCAACTCGCGCGCCATCACCTTGCTGTCCTTGGACGAGAACCAGCCGGGGTCGTAGTCGACATAGTCGAAGTCGAACATCTCGTCGGCGCGCTTGGAGGCCCAGGCGATCCTCTCGCCGGCATGTCCCTTTTCCTTTTCGCCCGACGAGGTCTTGTTGACCGGCACCGGCATCTCCAGCCGGAAGCGCAGGTCGGGGCCGACCACGGTCTGCCACTCCGCCGGCTGCGCGTACGCGACCGTCGGCACCGCCGACAGGGCCGGAGCGGTGAAAACGAACGAACGACGGGTCATACCAGAACTCTTGAAAAGACTCATGCCGGGGGCACCAATTCTTCGCGGCCCGACCAGTCCCACGCGAGCCCGGTGCGTGAGACGCCGAGCAGCAGCCCGTGCAGTTCCTTCGGATGGATCCAGCCGCCATCGGGATCGGTCACCGGATCGGAACCACGCGGCGTGTAACGCGCATTGGCGTCGAGCAGGCGTTGGCGAACGTTCGGCCAGTCGTGGACCTCGACGTAGCACATGTAGAGCGAGTCGCCGTGCTTATGGGCAAAGCGGCCCATCGCATGGATGTTGTCGGTGACCTGGCTGAGCTCGATGCGGTCGAGCCGGTTGGGCGGATCGAACAGAGTGAGCGTGCCGATATAGCCGAAGCGCTCGCTGCCGATCTCGCTGAAGCGCGACGGCTCGAGGCCGAACAGGCCGGCGTAGACCGCGGCGACGCGGCGCCAGTCGCTGATCAGCGTATTGGTGGTTTCGTAGAGGAACGACACCGGGCCGACCCGCGGCCGGTAGGTGCTCTCCGAGATCACCATCGGGAGGCCGAAAGTCGTCTCGGCCGAGAGATAGAGCTGCTCGTTGTCGCGGTCGTAGGGAATGCCGAGTCCTTCCCAGCGCTTCACCATGCCGTCGAGGTCGGCGGTGCAGTAGCCCGCCGTCATCAGCCCCTCGCCGCGCCGGCTCAGGAAATCCTGGGTGAGACCGGCGCCGTCGGCCTCGCAGAGCTCGAACTCGCTCTCGCCGACGGCGAGGATGGTGCGCCTGGCCGAGAGGTGGCGGCTATGGTCGTGCCGCGACACCTGGCTGCCGAGCAACTGGCCGAAGCGCTGCGCCGCCTTGGCGGCGTCGTGCACGGCGATCTGGACGCGGTCGCAACGATCAAGCATGCCGCGACCTTACCTCAGTACGCGTAGTCGCGGAACAGCGCCGCGAACGATCCTTTCCACTCGCCGTGCCACTTGGCGAGGAGTTCGTCGGCAGGCGCCTGGCCGCTGGCGACGGCGCGGTCGAGCGGCGCCAGGTACATCGTCTCGTCGGCGCCGTCCGCATTGAGCTGCTTGCGCGCGCGCAGGCCCGCATGCGCGATCTCGACGACGTCGCGCGCCAACTCCGACAGGACGCGACCGCGGAACGTCGTCGCGAGTCCCGTCTTCGGCGTCTCGGCCCGCAGGTAATCGTGGTCGGCGGTACTCCAGTCCTTCACCAGGTCCCATGCCGCGTCGAGCGCGCCCTGGTCGTAGAGCAGGCCGACCCACAGCGCCGGCAGGGCGTTCAGCGCGCCCAGCGGACCGGAATCCGCGCCGCGCATTTCGAGATAGCGCTTCAGCCGCACCTCGGGGAAGGCGGTGGTGATGTGATCGGCCCAGTCGTTGATCGAGGGCAGCTCGCCCGGACGCGCCGGCAGATTGCCCTTCAGGAAGTCGCGGAAATTCTGGCCGGATGCATCGATGTATTTCCCGTCGCGATAGACGAAGTACATCGGCACATCGAGCATGTAGTCGACGTAGCGCTCGAAGCCGAACCCGTCCTCGAACACGAAGGGCAGCATGCCGCAGCGGTCGGGATCGGTGTCGGTCCAGATGTGGCTGCGATAACTCTTGAAACCGACGTCCTTGCCCTCCTTGAAGGGTGAATTGGCGAACAGCGCGGTGGCGATCGGCTGCAGCGCCAGCGAGACGCGGAACTTCTTCACCATGTCGGCTTCGGAGTCGAAGTCGAGATTGGTCTGCACGGTACAGGTGCGCAGCATCATGTCGAGGCCGAGATTGCCCACCTTGGGCATGTAGTCGCGCATGATCTTGTAGCGGCCCTTGGGCATCCAGTGCATGTCCTCGCGCGTCCACTCGGGCGCGAAGCCCAGCCCGATGAACGAGGCGCCGATCTCGCCCGCGACCTGCTTGACCTCGTCGATATGCTCGGCGTTCTCAGCCGCCGCCTCGTGCAGCGTCTCGAGCGGCGCGCCCGACAGTTCAAACTGTCCGCCCGGCTCCAGCGTGATGCTGGCCTTGCCGCGCAAGAGCGCGATGGGATTGTTGCCCTCGATCACCGGCTCCCAGCCGAACCGTGTCAGGCCCTCCAGCATGGCGCGAATGCCGTCGGGCCCGTCATAGGCCAGCGGCTTCAGGGTCTTGGTGTGGTAGCCGAACTTCTCGTGCTCGGTGCCCATGCGCCACATGGCGCGGGGCTTGTTGCCGGCCGCGAAATATTCAATCAGCTGCCGCCGATTTTCGATCGGCGCGCCGCCGCCCGACGGAGGTGCGGACATACGATCAACTCTCCCTGATCGCTCCGCGCCTCGTGAAGGCTTTTGGAGCGGCGCGGTCGCATGAGAAAACCTCACGCGAGCCCGCGGCTGGTTCATCCTGTTCGATTCGCTCTCTCCCACATCGCCGGGGGCCTGCGCAAGCGCTCAGACGGTAACCCTGGAGGTGCGATAATCGCCGCTGAGACGTGGTGTCGGGCGCCGCCAGTCGCCGACCAGCGCCTGCCAGCATGCAAGCGCTGCCAGCGCCGCGGTGTCGGCCCGGAGGATGCGCGGACCGAGGCCCACAGACGTTACATCCTTTATGCGACGAAGGGCCTGCAGCTCGATTTCGGCGAAGCCGCCCTCGGGGCCGATCAGGATGGCCCAGGGCGCCGCGCGCGCCGCCTCGTCGAGGGCCGACAGCGCGTCGGCAATGGGCGGCCCGCCGCCAGTCTCGTCGCACATCATCAGGCGCCGCCCCCCGGGCCAGCCGTCCAGCAACTTCCCGAGATCGATCGGTTCGCGGACTTCAGGCACCGTGAGCCGCTCGGTCTGCTCCGCCGCCTCGATCGCATTGGCCCTCAGGCGGCCGACATTGACGCGCTCGACGGCCGTGTGGCGCGTCACCACGGGCTGCAGCACGGAGACGCCGAGCTCGGTGGCCTTCTCGGCGATATAGTCGATGCGGGCACGCTTCACCGGCGCGAAGCACAGCCAGACGTCGGGTTCGGGCAACTGCTCTCGCGTGCGTTCGCCCACCTCCGCCACCGCCGACTTCTTGCCGCGTGCCGACAGGGCGCCGCGCCATTCGCCGTCGCGCCCGTTGAACAGCAGCAGCGGCGAACCGTCAGGCCGCCGCATGACGTTGCGCAGGTAGTGGACCTGGGCTTCGTCCAGCGGGACTTCGCCGCCGGCCGCGAGATCTGCCTCGACGAAGAGACGTCCAATACTCATGGATCCCTGCTCATCTGTTTGCCTTCATGGATCATTGTCGCGCATAGCTGCATTATGACGCCCATGATGACGCCATGACCGCCGGGCGGACAACCGGCTTCACCGATATCGACAGCACACACTGGACGCTGCGATTTCTGCCGCCGTGGGCACGCCCCTATGGACGACTGGCGCGCTGGGACCGGCCGATCGGCATCTGGCTGCTGCTGTTTCCCTGCTGGTGGTCGTCGGCGCTGGCTGCGGCGCCCAGCTGGGCGCAGCTCGCGGGCTACATGGCGCTGTTCACGGTCGGCGCCATCGCCATGCGCGGCGCCGGCTGCACCTGGAACGACATCGTCGATCGCAAGGTCGATGCCCGCGTCGAGCGTACGCGCGGGCGGCCGCTGCCGTCGGGCGAGCTGAAGCTGCACCACGCGCTGATCTGGATGGCGCTGCAGGGCGCGGTCGGCGCCGCCGTGCTGTTCAAGCTCAACAAGTTCGCGGGCGGCGTGGCGCTGCTCTCGCTGCTGCTGGTGGCGATCTATCCGACCATGAAGAGGATCACCTCCTGGCCGCAGGTGGTGCTGGGCTTCGCCTTCAACTGGGGCGCGCTCGTGGGTTACGCCACCGTCACCGGGACGCTCTCCTGGGCCACCGTCGCGCTCTATCTCGGCGGCGTCGCCTGGACGATGGTCTATGACACGATCTACGCCATGCAGGACCAGCGCGACGATGCGGTGGTCGGCGTGCGCTCGACGGCGAGACGCTTCGCTGCCGCGCCGCGGCGATGGCTCAGCCTGTTCGCGGTGCTGGCGATCGGATTCTGGATCGCGACCGGCCTGCTGGCGCCGCTGGGCATCGGCTACTTCGTGCTGCTGGCCGGCATCGCCGGACATCTGGTCTGGCAGATCGCCCTGCTGAAGCCCGACGACCAGGCCGACTGCCTGATGCGCTTCAAGTCAAACCGTCTCGTCGGCTGGCTCATGCTGGCGGCCCTCATCGTCGGCAGGATCCACTGATGTCGAGGCTTCCCGAAGATCCCGAGGGCTTCATCCGTGCCAACACCGCGCTCGAGGCACCGGCGATGGTGCCCGAGTTCAGGCTGTGGCTGGCCAGCGAATACGTGCCGATCTGGCAGGCCACGGAGGCGTGGCTGGAGGAGAAGAACGTCGACCCGCCCTACTGGGCCTTCTGCTGGCCGGGCGGCCAGGCGATCGCGCGGCACCTGCTCGACAATCCGGCGCTGGTCGCGGGCAAGCGGGTGATCGACTTCGCCGCGGGCTCGGGCGTCTCCTCTCTGGCAGCAGCGCGTGCCGGTGCCACGTCGATCGTGGCCAACGACATCGACCGGCTGTCACTGGTCGCCGCCCGCCTCAACGCCACGGCCAACGGCCTTTCCATCGAAACGAGCAGCGAGGACTGGCTGGCCGGAGCGCCAGGAAACCCTGAGACCGACGTGGTGATCGCCGGCGACGTCTGTTACGAGCGCGAGATGTCGGTGCAGGCGCTGGCGTGGCTGCGCAGCCACGCCGCAAGGGGCCGGCTGGTCCTGCTGGGCGACCCGGGCCGCAACTATTTCAGCGCCCAGGGCCTGGAGGAACTCGGCCGCTACGAAATCCCGACCTCGCTGCAACTCGAGAACCGCGGCATGCGCGAGACCGTCGTCTGGCGGGTCCTGCCGGTTTCGTGAAGCTATTTGGCGGCAGACTGTTATAATTCCGTAACTGTTCTTTCACAGACGGATCGGGGTACAGCAGACCCATGCCCCCTAGCACCAAGAAAACGAAGATTAGCTCGGCCGATTTCGCGAGCCTTTACGAAGGCTTCAACGCCCCGGTCTCGCGCTTCGACTGCGGCCGCAAGTGCGCGCCCCTGAACGACGGCGAACCGGTCTGCTGTTCGACGCAGAACGCCGTGCCGGTCGTGCACAAGGTCGAATGGGACCTGCTCAAGAGCCGCACCGACCTGTGGTCAAAGTTCAAGCCCTACGACTATTCCACCCGGATGATCGTCGAGGAGCTGACCTCCGACTGCATGGCCATCCACTGCAAGGGCGCGCGCCACTGCGAGCGCGACAACCGCACGATCGCCTGCCGCGGCTTCCCCTTCTATCCCTACCTGACGCGGCAGAAGGAATTCGTCGGCGTCGGCACCTACTGGGTGTTCGAGGATCGCTGCTGGATGATGTCCAACCTCGAGGTCGTCGATCGCAAGTTCGTCGAGGAGTTCATCGCCACCTACGAGGCGCTGTTCGTCAAGGACAAGGACGAGTTCGATACCTACGTCACCTTCTCCGCCACGGCGCGCCGGACCTACTCGCGCTGGAAGCGCGAGATCCCGCTGCTCGGCCGCAGGGGCGAGCTGCTGATCGTGACACCCTCGACCGGCGAGATCCGACCCGGCAAGCGGAAGGACTTTCCGAAGGCCGAGCCGTTCAATTCGGACAAGAACTACCGCCAGGCCATCAAGGATGCCGGCGGCGTCTATCCCAAGGACGGCCTGCGCCCAGGCTGACCTCTCAGCGCCGCCACGCCGCGGCTTCGGCCGGCGATGCGTTGCAAGCGGCGGCGACCAGCGCAGCCGTCAGCAGGGTGGCTTGCCGCAGCTCGCTTTGCGCGACCTTGTCGCGCGTGTCGGCCGGCGTGAGGACGACGCGCAGATGGGCGTTTGGATCGTCGAAGCCCGCCACCAGTCGGATCGCCGGGATGCCGCCCGCCGCGAAATTCGCGTGGTCGGAATTGGTCATCAGCGGCCGTACGGTGCGCAGGGATTGGCCATTGGCGTCGGCAACGCTCAGAAGGAACGGCTCGACGCCGGCATAGCCGCTGGTGAGCGCGGCGAGGTTCGGACTGCCCGCCACCGAATCGAGATTGACGTTGATTGCGATCTTCGCACGCTCGGTATCACTCAGCGCTTGGACATACTGCGCCGAGCCGGTCAGCGCCCACTCTTCGACGCTGAAGAACATCACCCGCAGGCCGCGCCGCCACTTCGCCACTTCCGGCGACAGCGCCCGCGTCACCGCCAGCACGGCCGCAAGGCCGGTGCCGTTGTCCATGGCGCTCTCGGCCAGGTCGTGGCCGTCGACATGCGCCGACAGCACCACCCATTCGTCGGTCTGGCCGGGATAGTCGAACACCAGCGTCTCGGTCTCGGCCGGCCCCTCCGCGGTCTCGATGGCGATCGTGACGGATGGGAAGCCCGTCGAACGGCGCGCCAGCTTCGCGGCCGTTTCGGGTGAAATGCCGAGCGCGGGAATCCCCTCGCCGGAGTCGCGCCCCGAGGAGCCCGCCACCACGTGGCCCGCCAGTGGACCGCCGATCAGGAAACCCACCGCGCCATGGGCGCGCGCCATGTCGTATTTGCGCCGGCGGTGGATCGTACCGGCCGCGAACATCAGCTCGTGCCGCACCAGGACGATGCGGCCGGCGATCTCAGCCTTGTGGGCCTCGAACTCGTCGGGCGTGCCGCGCCCGAGGTCGATCACCTGGGCGGTAAGGCCGGGAGTCGCGATGGTGCGCACCAGCGGATGGCAAGGCGCAAACGTCCCATCCGGCAGCATCAGCGTCGCCGACTTGGCCTGCCAGCCATTGTAGGGCACCGGGATCGAGCGGCCCGAATTGGCCGGCGAAGCCGCGCGCACACGCTCGCGCAACAGCGCAAACGCCTTCTTTTCGCTCTCGGTGCCCGAGAGACGGCCACCGCAATCGCAGATGTCATTGAAGTCGCGCCACAGCGCCTCGTCGGCCGCGAGCCGACCCATCAGATTGGCGTCGAGACGCATCATTCACCCTTTCAGTTTTTCGTCGAGCATGTCGAGGAAAGCCGTCGCCAGCACCGAAGGCTCGCGGTCGCGGCGATGGAAGGCGCCGATCTCGTAGGTGACGGCGGGCTCGAACGGCCGCGTCACGAGGCCGAGATGCTCGAAGCTGCGCGCCGACAGCGGATCGACGATCGACCATCCGGCGCCCGCCGCCACCAGGCCGCAGAGGCTGGCGAAGAACTCGGCCTCGACCACTGCATTGATCGACACTCCGGCGGCCGAGAAGACCCCGCGGATGCGGTTGGGCACCTGATGCGAGCGCGCCGGCATCACCATCGGGTGCGGGCCGAGCAGTTCCGGCGTCAGCAGCTTGCGCGAGGCGAGCGCATGGCGCGGCGGCAGGATGGCGACGCAACGCATCGCGTAGCGCCGGACCTCGATCTGGCTCTCGTCGATCGGCAGCTCGGCGATGCCGATGTCGAAGCTCTCGGTCGGCAGGAGCTGACTCACCACGTCGGAATGGCGCGAGATCAGCCGCACCGATACGCCCGGCCGCTCGGCCAGGAACTGCGCCACCAGATTGGGCAACAGGGAGATGGCCGCGGAGGGGTGGCTGGCGATCGCCAGACGCCCCGACTGCCCCTCCCGGATCTGCGCGGTCGCGGCCTGCAGCCGGTCGACCTCGCCCAGCACGCGGCTTGCTTCCGCATAGAACAGTATGCCCTCGGCCGTCGGCTTCAGCCGGCCGTTGGCGCGCTCGAACAGGGAGAAGCCCACCGTCTCCTCCAGGCGCGCGATCTGGGTGCTGACCGCGGGTTGGGTCACGCCCATGGCGCCCGCGGCGGCGGTCATGGAACGGTGATCGACCACCGCCCGGAAGGCTTCGAGGAGCTTGACGTCCATATTCTATAAACAGCCGTTATTAGTCATTCTGACAATTATTCCGACCTCTACTAGCAAAATTCCTGCCGATCCGGCAGGCTGCAATACACCGGCATAGGAATTGCTTATGGAGTGACATGAGCAGCACGAGCCCCCTCATCCTCGCGGACGGCATCACCAAGCGCTTTGGTGCCAACCAGGTGCTCACCCGCGTGTCTCTGGAAGTCCTGGAACGCGACGTTGTCTGCGTCGTTGGCCCGTCGGGCTCGGGCAAGACCACGCTGCTGCGCTGCCTCGCCCTGCTCGAAGAGCCGAGCGAGGGCCGCGTTGTGATGGAGGGCGTGCCTATTTCGACGCCATCGCCGAACAAGCAGGTCAAGGCTGCGGCCCGCGGAGTGCGTTCCGAGATCGGCATGGTGTTTCAGCACTTCAACCTGTGGCCACACATGTCGGTGCTTCAGAATCTGATCGAAGCGCCGATCCGCGTGAAGAAGATGCCCAGGGACAAGGCCGTCGCCATCGCCGAGTCGCTCCTGAAGAAGGTCGACCTGTTCGAGAAGCGCGACGCCTATCCGGCACGCCTGTCGGGCGGCCAGCAGCAGCGCGTGGCGATTGCCCGCGCTTTGGCCATGTCGCCCAAGGTCCTGCTGTTCGACGAGGCAACCAGCGCGCTCGATCCCGAACTGCGCCGCGAGGTGCTCGCCGTCATGCGCCAGCTCGCGCGCGAGGGCATGACCATGCTGGTCGTCACGCACGAGATGGGCTTCGCACGCCATGTCGGCACGCGGACCGTGTTCATGGATCGAGGCGAGATCGTCGAGGCGGCGCCGGGTTCGGCCTTCTTCGATGCGCCGCAGACGGAGCGCGCCCAGCGCTTCCTGCAGCAGTTCGCGGATGAGTGATGGGGAAGGTCAACAAGGGAGACCGATGATGGGTGTAGCAAGGATATTGGGTGCGCTCGCGCTGGCCGGCACGGTTGGCGCGTTTTCGATCACGGGCGCGGAAGCCCAGCAGACGCAGTCGCGTCTCTACGAAGTGACCAAGAGCAAGAAGCTCAGGGTCTGCCAGTTCCCGCTCTACTATTCGATCTCGTTCCGCAATTCCAAGACCGGTGAGATCGAGGGCATCGATGCCGACCTCGCGAAGGAATTCGCCAAGGAGCTGGACGCCAAGCTGGAAATCGTCGAATCGAGCTTCGGTTCGTTCATCGCCGACCTGCAGGCCGGCAAATGCGAGATCGGCATGTTCGGCGTCGGCGCCACGATGAAGCGCGGGCAGGCCGTCGAGTTTTCCAAGCCCTACCTGCTGACCAACCTCTACGCGGTCACCCGCAAGGACAGTAAGATCAAGGAGTGGAAGGACATCGACCAGAAGGGCGTGAAGGCTGCCGTCTCGCTGGGCAGCTACATGGAGCCCTTCATGAAGGGCTACGTGAAGAACGCCGAGGTCGTCTCGGTGGCGCCGCCCAACACGCGCGAGGCCGAGCTGGTCGCGCAGCGCGTCGACGTCATCATCACCGACTTCCCGACCGCCATCAAAGTGACCGACGAGTTCGACTGGGCGACCTACATCCTGCCCAACGAAAAGCTCGCCATCACCCCCTACGCCTATGTCGTGCCGCAGGGCGACCAGATCTGGCTGAACTACGTCAACCTGTTCGTCGACACGATCAAGCTCGACGGAAGGCTGCTGAAGTACGCCAAGAAGCACAAGCTCGACCCGATCGTCGCGCCGTAGAACCACTCAAGGCCGGGGGCGCGCCACTGCGGGCGGAGTAAGCTCCGCCCTTAAGTGGCGCGTCCCCAGCGAGAGGTGACAATGTTCAAGTACCAATTCCGCTGGGACACGGTCTGGGGAAGCTTCGACTTCCTGATGGGCGGCCTGCAGATGACGCTGGTCATCTCGGCCATCACGCTGGTGCTGGCGATGGTCGGTGGGCTGGTCATCGCGCTGCTCGACATGTCGCGCTTCCGGGTCCTGCGCTGGGTCGGCATCTCGATCGGCGAGGTCGTGCGCAACACCCCGATCCTGGTCCAGCTCCTGTGGGTCTACTACGTGCTGCCGATCGTGTTCGGTGTGCGCATCGAGGCGCTGGTCGCGCTGATCATCGGCCTTGCCCTCTATCAGGCCTCCTTCATCTCGGAGGTCTACCGCTCGGGCATCCAGAGCGTGCCCAAGGGCCATCGCGAGGCCGCCCAGGTGCTGGGCATGACGCCGTTGCAATCGTTCAATCGCATCGTGCTGCCGCAGGCGATCCGCATGACACTGCCGCCGCTCGCCTCGAACTTCGTGCAGCTCATCAAGTTCTCGTCGCTGGGCGCCGTCATCTCGGTGAGCGAGATCACCCGCCGCGGCATGGAGCTCTCAGCCACTAATTTCCGGCCGCTCGAGACCTTCACCTTCATCGCCGTGGTCTACTTCTTCATCTGCTGGCCACTGGCCATGGCCATCCGCTTCTGGGAACGCAGGCTGCAGGCACGCTGATGTCGTCGAAGATCCGCACCGAACTGGCGCGCCGCGTCGAGGGCTCGCTCGACCGCCTCATCGCCGTGACGCAGCGGCTGGTGGCCGTGGCCTCTCCCAACCCGCCGAGCGACACGTTCGACGTCGCCGCCGTGGCCGAAGCGCTGCTGCGCGAGATTCCCGGCATCGAGATCGAACGCGTCGAGCCGGAGCCGCGCATCGTCTCGCTGATCGGCCGGATCCGCGGCCGCGCCCCCGGGCGCCGCCTGATCTTCAACGGGCATCTCGACACCTTCCCGCTGCTCGAGAACCTGCCCTGGACCGTGCCGCCTCTGGGCGGCGTGCTGAAGGACGGCAAGCTCTATGGCCGCGGCGTCTGCGACATGAAAGGCGGGATCGCCTGCTCCCTGCTGGCCGCCTTGTTGTTGGCCGAGAACCGCGATGCCTGGGACGGCGAGATCGTGCTCACCCTGGCCGGCGACGAGGAGAACATGGGCTCGCTGGGCTCCGGCTATCTCCTCCAGAATTTCCCGCATGCCGCCGGCGACGCGAACATCTGCGGCGATGTGGGTTCGCCCAAGGTGGTGCGCTTCGGCGAGAAGGGCCTGATGTGGGTCGAGATCGAGACCACGGGCTCGCCCGCCCACGGCGCCCATGTCCACAAGGGCACCAACGCCATCGACCGGCTGCGCACTGCGCTCGACTATCTGAAACAGCTCGAGGACGTGCCCTTCCAGTCGCCCCCGGTCGTCACCTCGGCGATCGGCAAGGCCAAGCCCATTTCCGAGCCCCTGTCGGGGACTGGCGAGGCCGATACGCTATCGAGGGTCACAGTGAACATCGGCACCATAGCGGGCGGCACCTCGCCCAACCTGGTGCCCACGAACGCCCTCGCTCGAGCCGATATCCGCCTCCCCGTCGGAATCACGACAGACGTGCTGACCGCCAAGCTCGATGAGTGGCTGGCGCCTTTGGAAGGTGTGAGCTGGAAAGCGATCCGGCGCTTCGAGCCGTCCTTCACCGATCCCGGCCACGAGATTGTGACCCGCACCGCCTCCGTCGCCGCCGAAGTGCTGGGCGAGACACCTGCCGTCAACATGAGGGTCGGCGGTTCGGACTCGCGCTGGTATCGCATGTTCAACGTGCCGACCGTGGTGCTGGGCCTCACGCCCTTCAACATGGGTGGCGCCGACGAGCATGTACTGGTCGACGAGCTGATGGCCGTCGCCAAGATCCACACCCTGGTCGCCTACGACTTCCTCTCCGCGGAGCCCTGACATGGACCGTCTGTCCGACGACGAGCTGTTCACCCTGCCCCTGACCTTCATGGGCGTTCCCTATGGCCGGCCGGGCCCAGCGAACAAGGCCGCGATCCTCGGTATCCCGTTCGACTGCGGCACCAACATGCGCATCGGCGCGCGCGGCGGTCCGGACTCGGTACGCCAGCAGTCGCAGCTGATGCGACGCTTCAACCCGACCAACGCCGATTTCGATCCGGCGAGCGCGCTCGGCCTGGTCGACTGTGGCAACGTGAAGCTCACGCCGTCCAAGATCGTCGACGCCTTCGAGCGGATCGAGCAGGCGGCCGATCGCATCGTCGAGGCCGGTGCCGTGCCGATCACGATCGGCGGCGACGGTTCGGTCACCGTTCCCGTCGCCCGCGCCGTCGGCAAGAAGTACCCCAAGATGGCGGCGCTCCACATCGATTCGCACACCGATTCGTACCCCTATGGGTCCGAGGAGAAGTACAACTCCGCCACCCAGTTCACCCATGTCGCCGAGGAAGGCCTCGTCGATCCCGAATTCTCCTGGCATGTCGGCATCCGTAGCACGACCTACGCGCAGGGCGTGGTGCCGCGCGCCATGAGCCTCGGCTACAAGGTCGTGTCGATCGACGAGCTGATCCGCGGCGGCTTCGCCCAGCGCATGGCCGAGTTCCGCGACAAGGTCGGCAAGCGGCCGGTCTATCTCTGCTTCGACATGGACGTTTTCGACCCGTCCTGCGCGCCGGGCGTCTGCACCCCTTCGTGGGGCGGCCTCAGCGCCCGCGAAGGCATCGACCTGCTGCGCTGCCTCACCGACTTGAACATCGTGGCCGTGGACGTGAACACGGTGAGCCCGCCGCAGGATGTGAACGGCATGGCCGCCCATCTCTGCTCGCACGTGATCTACGAAACGCTCGTGCTGCTGTGCCGGCAGATGGGGCTGGCGGACGCTTCCTAGTCGGCCTCTCCAAATATCCCGTCATCTCGACCGGAGCGCGCAGCGCGAAGTGGAGAGATCTTCTCTCCACCGATTGCCGGCCTTTAGTTGAGAGAAGGTCTCTCCACTTCGCCTCGCTACGCTCGGCTCCGGTCGAGACGACGGAGTTTCAATCACCGCAGATACTTCGCGAAGAACGCCTTCGTTCGCGCCTCGGCATCGGGAGCGGCGGCGGTGTCGTAGGCGAGATGGTGCTGCTTGCCGGCGGCGCCAGGCACGGTGCGATCGGCGACCTTTGAATCGAAGCTGTGATAGGCGTTGGGATAGTAGACGGCCTCGACGAGGTCGCCGCGTCGCAGGCCCGACACCAGGCTCCGACAGCGATCGGCCGGCGTCCAGTCGTCCTTGTCCCCCGCCAACAGCAGCACCGGGATGTCGATGCCGCCATCGAACTGCGGGTTGCAGCCGGGGTAATAGGCGACGCCTGCTGCGAGGCCGCGTTGCGCCAGCCCGAAGTTCTTCTGCGCCGAGCGTATGACGGTTGAGCCGCCATGGCTGTGGCCGATGATGCCGACCTTGCCCTTCACCACATCGGGCCGCGTCGCCAGATAGTCGAGCGCGCCCGCGATGTCCGCCACGCGCATGTTGGGTGTCACCACGTTAGAGGTCGTGCACACGGCCTTGGTGCCACGCGGGACGAACGAATCCGGCGCCAGCACAAGATAACCCCAGGTCACCAGCAGCTTGCCCCACCTGTCTGTGTGGGCGTTCGCGCCGGCGCAGCTATGGGCCAGGATGATCGCCGGGAACGGCCCGTCGCCTGGCGGCTTGTAGATCCAGCCCGTCACCTCGGGTCCCGCGTGGCTGCTGCCGACGGTGACGCTGGGGAAGCTGACGGACTGTGCGGCGGCGGACCCGGCGAACAGCAGGACGACCAGGATCGCGAACCAGCGCGTCACGGCACACCATAGATCGAGATGGGCGCGGCGAGGCCACGCAACTCGTGCTCGCCCAACGGCTCTAGCGGCCGGTCGAGAAGGCACATCACGGGTTCGGTGACGACGATGGACCGGCCCAGAGTCTTGCTGAGCGCCTCGACGCGACTGGCGGCGTTGACGGCCCGACCGATGACCGTGAAATCCAGCCGCTCGGGCGCACCGACATTGCCGAAGAAAACTTCGCCATCGTGCAGGGCGATTCCGGTGCGCAAGGGTCGCCAGCCGGGAATGTCCGCGAAAGCCTGCGGATCTTCATTGAGGCGTTCGATCGCTTGCAGCGCGCCCTGCGCCGCCGCCAGCGCCGCCGCGGCCGCGGCTCTTTCATCGGCGAAGGCCGAATAGGGAAACACCGCCAGCAGCCCGTCGCCGATGAACTTCAGCACCTCGCCATCATGCGCCAAGACAGCCCCGGCGAGGCACTCGAAGTAGCCGTTCAGCAGGGCGATCATGTCGGGACCGTCGAGACGGTCGGCAAGATCGGTGAAGCCGCGCAGGTCCGATGCCCAGATGATGGCACGGATCGGCTCCCCGGCTCCGCGCTTGATCAAGCCGCGCAGCACACGTCCGCCGGCGGCCGCACCGAGATAGGTGTCCACGACGTTTGCAGCGATCCTGAGCGCGATGTGGCGTTCGACATGAAGCGCGGCGAGCCGCAGGAGCCGCGTGAGGTCGCTGAACTGGGCTTCCGAGAAGCCGCCGGGGCGCTTGGTCGCCACTGTCGCGGCGTTGTGATAGGCGCCGCCCGCACGCAAGGGAATGGCGGCGTATTCGACGTAACCCTGTCGCGAGAGTTCGGCCATCAGCGGGAAGCGCTGCGCGGCATCGCCGGTGCGGCCCCTGAAAGCCTCGCCTTTCTCGATCACGTGGAACAGTGGATTGCGCCGGTAGGAATCGTTGGCCAGCGCCGCCTCGGCCACCCTGACCTCGTCGCACAGCCCATCGACGCGGTTCCAGTTCCAGCCAAACCCAAAGAGCTGCGGATGCAGCGTCCCGACATGCAGGCTTGCGCGGTCGAGCGGCAGCCCCGCCGCGACGAGGCGCCAGCACAACTGCTCGAAGAACGGCAGGACGTCCTCTTCACCGAGCGCATCGGTCAGCAGCCAGCCCTCGACATCGGCGATCGACGCCGTTCCCGCCGCAACGGCAGGGCCACCGTCAGCCCTGCGGTGCAGGGAGACCGAGGCGGGATACGTCCGCGGCGCGGGATCGGGACGGGCCACCGGCATGGGCCGCCATCTTCCCACCGGTCCAGCCGGAGCGCCAATGGGAAGATGGCGCGCGCCCTGCCCGCTAGGCCGTGAGCATCGAGGAGGCGCGGTCGAGCGAGACCGGCGACTCATCGAGCAGCGCTGAGATCGCGGCCTCCTCCCAGTCGCCGCCATCGGCGGCGAGCTTGGGGCGGTCCGACAGGCGATGCTCCAGAACGAAGCGGGCCATCAGCATGCGCCGGGCATCGCCGCCGGCCGCGGCGAGACGGGCGCCTTCGTGGGCCATCAGCACCGCGGTGGTGACATGATAGAGCGCACTGGCCGCGACCCGGCTGAAGCGCTCCTTCGACGGCGTGTCGGCCACCTCCTCGGCAAAGCGGAGGGCCTGGGCCAGTGTCGTCTCGAGCCGCGTCCGGAACTGGCCGGGAAGACCGCGCGTGTCGGCCAGCCGCTCGCCCAGCGCTTCGCCCAGCTGGACATGCGCGCGTTCCTTGCCGACCGCCCGCTGGATGACGTCGAGGGCATTGACGCTGGATGTGCCGTCCCAGATCACACCGAGATGGGCGTCCCGGACCAGCCGGGCGTTCGGCCAATCCTCAATGTAGCCATTGCCGCCCCGCGCCTCCATCGCCGCCGTGGCGACGGCGATGTTGTCGCGTGAGGCCCGATACTTGCCGATGGGCGTGAGGATGCGCACCACCTTCGCGGCAACCGGATCGTCGACCCGCCCCATCATGGTGGTGGTCAGCATCAGGGCCGACAGTGCCTGCTCGGTCTTGATCATCATCTTCACGAGCTGGCGGCGCATCAGCGGATGCTCGATCACCCGCCGTCCGAAGGCATTGCGATGACGCGCCACCTGCATCGATTCGTTGAGGCAGCGCCGCATCATGCCGGCGGCGCGAGTCAGGTGCGAGACGCGGCTGGGATTGACCATCTCCAGCATCTGCTTCATGCCGCGATCGATCGCCCCGAGCTCGTAGGCCACGGCGCCCTCGAAGACGATCTCGCCGCTCGGCATCGATTTGCTGCCGAGCTTGTCCTTCAGCCGCACGATTCGATAGTCGTTCCGGGACCCGTCGGGCAGGGTCTTCGGCATCAGGAATAGACCGAGACCGCGGCTTCCCTCCCGTGCGCCTTCGGGACGAGCCAGCAACACGGCGACATCGCCGTCGGCATTGGAACAGAACCACTTCTCGCCGTAGAGGCGCCAATGCTCGCCGTCGCGCACGGCCGTCAGCTCGGCAGCACCGGCGTCGGAGCCGCCGATCTTCTCGGTCATGAACTGTGCGCCGTAGAGCAGCTGGTCCATGTCCTGGGTCAGCATGCGGTCGAGATAGCGCGCCTTGAGCGCCTCGCTGCCGTAGCGTTCGAGCAGGTCGGACGTGCAGTCGGTCAAGTTGACGGGACACAGCACGCCGAACTCGGCCTGTGAGAACAGATAGAAGAAGGCCTGCTTGGCGAGGATCGGCATCTTGTCGTGCCAGCCCAACACGCCGGGCCGGTGCGTCATGGCATGCATGCCGAAGCGGGCGAAGGCGACGCGGCGAATCTCGTCGTAGGCAGGATGGACCTCGATCCATTCCTCGTCGCGGCCGAACCGGTCGCGTCGGTGCAGCACCGGCGGATGCTTGTCGGCGAGATCCGCAAGCTGGTTCAGGCGCCCGCCCGCGAGCTCGCCGAGCTCGTTCAGGTGCTTCGTCAGATGGGCCAGCAGTGGCCCCTCCATGTAGAGACCGAGCAGATCCCGGAGGCTGTGGTCGATCGCGAAGAAGTTCAGCCCGCTGCAATCCGGCGCAATGTGCTCGGAGCGTTGGGCAACGGCCGACCGTCCGGCGAGCGAGGCCGGAACGGTCAGGGTGGAGGGGATGGGAGAAAGGTCATTCATGGAGGCGAGGATGCGTGGAGTCCTACGCACTCTCAAACGATTACTTTTCCGAGCATTTTGAGTGATACTCAATGGCATGAGCACCCGCCGTCTCCCGCCCCTGCATGCCGTGCGGGCCTTCGAAGCCGCTGCGCGACACTTGTCGATCACCCACGCCGCGCGGGAGCTGAACGTCACGCCGGGCGCGGTCAGTCGGCACGTTCGGACGCTCGAGGAGAACCTGAAGGCCTCCCTGTTCGTGCGACGTGCCACCGGGCTCGAACTGACGCCGGTCGGCCGGTCATTGGCGGACGGAACACGCGAAGCGCTGGACCGGCTGGAAGAAGCCACCGCCGGTGTCCGGCTGCGACACTACCGGCAGCTCTCCTTCGGTGTTTATGGCCATTTCCTGTCGCGCGCGCTGCTGCCGCTCCTGGCACGCCTGCGTCGCGATCTCCCCGATCTGGAGGTCGACTTCCATGCGAGCACCAACCCGCTCGACCTGCTGCCGAGCCGTTTCGATGCGGTGATCGCCGTCTCCGGCATCGGTCGACAGTCGGGTCTCGTCGTGCGGCCCCTGATGCCGATCACGACCGTGGCGGTCGCGTCGACAGCGCGGCTGCGGAAAGGGCCGGTCGACTTCGCGCGCGTGCCGCTGCTCCATACCCGGCCGCGTTCCGAGGACTGGCGCCGCTGGCTGGACCATGCCGGCTTCCTTGCCGTCCCGGTGCGCGGCGGCAGCACCTTCGAAAGCGCCAGCCAGACCCTGGAGGCGGTCGTTGCCGACCTCGGGCTGGGCATCGCCATCGAAGGGCTGCTCGGGCCGGACCTCAAGGCTGGCCGTATCGCCATTGCCCACCCGGCCCGGCGCCCGACGCGCCGGCACTTCACGTTGCAGTACGACGTCCGCTTCGCCGGCGATCCGTCGCTCGAGGCTTTCGCCGACTGGCTATGCCGCGCGCTCGATTCCGGACGGCACTATTCCAGCTAAGCCCGGCGTCTTGGGGCCGGCGACCGCCCTTGCGGCTTTACTCCGGTTCGATACCCGCCAGCTTGGCCACGTCCTTCCAGGTCACCAGTTCGTTCCTGATGCGCTGGGCAAAGGCGTCGGGCGACTCGCCGCCCGGCAGGCTCGACAGGTCGCGGATCTTGGCCTGCATCTCGGGCTCGGCCAGAACGGCCACCACGTCGTCGCGCATGCGGTTGGCGAGCGCGGGCGACATCTTGCCGGGCCCGAACATTGCGAACCACGCCATCGTCTCGACGCCCGGTACGCCTGCTTCTGCCATGGTCGGTACGTCGTCGAGGCCCGGCAGCCGCTTGTCGCCGCTCACCGCCAGCATGCGCAGCGTGCCGGCCCTGTGGTGCGACATCACGGTGAGCGGGCTGGTGTAGCCCACCGGAATATGGCCGCCGGCCAGCTCCTGCATCATGGGCGCGGCGCCCTTGTAGGCCACGTTCTCGATCTTCAGCCCGCTCTTCACCCGGAACAGCTCACCCACCATCCGCGTCGTGTTCTCGGTGCTGCCGAACTGGTACTTGCCGGGATTGGCCCGTGCCGCCGTCATGAACTTTTCCATCGTGTCCATGCCCGCCTTGGGCGAGCCGACCAGTGCGATGGCACCCTGGACGAGAGGCGTGACCGGCGTGAAGTCGCGTTCGGTGTCGTACGGCAGGACCTTCGTGGTGTAGGGATTGATCGTGTGCGCGCTGGTCGTGACCAGCAGCGTGTAGCCGTCGGGCGGGGCCTTGGCGACGATCTCGCTGCCCAGGATGCCGCTCGCGCCGCCCTTGTTGTCGATGATGACGGTCTGCTTCCACCGGTCGGCAAGGCGCGGGATGACCAGACGCGCCACGAGGTCGGTGCCGCCGCCGGCCGGATAGGGAACGACCACCCGGACCTGCCTGGTGGGATAGTCCTGGGCGCGGACGATCGCCGGCGCCATTCCGAACGCCGCACCCGCCGTCCCCGCGGCCACGAAGCCGCGTCGCGACATGCCTGACATGCAATCCTCCCGTTCCATTTCCTTGGCGACAGACTAGGGTCAATCTGGGAGGAAAAAAACATGTTCGATCTGATCATCAAGGATGCGGAAATCCACGACGGTTCGGGCGCCCAACCGATCCGGGGCGACCTCGGCGTGAAGGATGGCAGGATCGCCGCCATCGGCCCGAAGCTCGGCGCCGCCCGGGAGACGGTGAAGGCCGACGGGCTGGCGCTGGCGCCGGGCATCATCGATGGCCACACCCATTACGACGCACAAATCACCTGGGATCCCTTCGTCGATCCCTCGCCTGCGCTGGGCGTCACCACGGCGATCCTGGGCAATTGCGGCTTCACCATCGCGCCGTGCAAGCCGGCCGACCGCGACCTCACCATGCGTCACCTGACCCATGTCGAGGGCATGTCGCTCGACGCCTTGCGCGCGGGCATCCGCTGGGAGTTCGAGAGTTTTCCGCAGTATCTCGACATGCTGCAGCGGCTGGGCGTCGGCCCCAACGTCGCCTGCTTTTCCGGCCACTCGTCCGTCCGCACATGGGTGATGGGCGAGGAGGCCACCGAGCGCACCGCCACCGACGAGGAGATCGCCAGGATGGTGGCTCTCGTGCGCGAAGGCATGGCCGCCGGCGCCGTGGGCTTCGCCTCCTCCACCGCCGAGGCGCACAACGGCGAGGGCGGCACGCCCATGCCGTCGCGTCTGGCCGACGATCGCGAGCTGCGCGCCCTGGTCCGCGCCATGGGCGACAGCGGCCGTGGCGTCTACATGCTGACCAAGGGCAGCAAGACCTCCATTCCCTATCTGGAGGAGCTGGCCGTCGAGGCGCGCCGCCCCGTCGTGATCGCCGCCCTCTTCCATTCCAACACCAATCCCACGGCGGCCTTCACCACCCTCGACCAGGTGAACGCAGCACGCGGGCGCGGGCGCCAGCTGGTGGCACAGACCTCCTGCTGCCCCCTCAGCATGGATTTCACTTTCAAGAGCCCCTACCTGTTCGAGAGCATGGAGTCGTGGAAGCCTGCCATGGCGGCACACGGCGACGAGGCCCTGAAGAAAATCTATCGCGACCCGTCGTGGCGCGGTGCGGTCAAGCGCGAGATCGAAGCGGCGCGCGGCCGGCTGGTGTTCAACGGCGAATGGGACAAGCTGTTCATCGTCGAGACCGCCAAGCCCGAGAACCGCAAGCTGGAAGGGGCCACGCTGGCCCAGCTCGCCACCGCCGCCGGCAAGGAGCCGCTCGACTTCATCCTCGACTTCGCGCTGTCGGAGGATCTCGATACCCAGTTCGTGGCCCAGCTCCTGCACAACGACGAGAACGCCGTCGGAAAAATTCTCGCCGACCCCAACACGCACATCTCCTTGAGCGATGCCGGCGCCCATCTCACCTTCTTCTGCGACGCGGGCTTCGGCCTTCACCTGATGGGCCACTGGAGCCGCGATCTCGGCGTGCTCGACCTGCCGCAGGCCGTGCATCGCCTGACCGGCCAGCCGGCCAGGCTGTTCGGCCTGAAAGGCCGCGGCCTGCTGCGTGAAGGCTATGCCGCCGACCTGATGCTGTTCGATCCGGCGACGGTGGCGCGCGGGCCCAAGCGCCGCGCCCACGACCTGCCCTCGGGCGCCGCACGGCTCACCACTTCGGCGGTCGGCCTGCATGGCGTGTGGATCAACGGCGTGAAGGCTGCCGACGAAAAGGGCTTCTGCGCCGACCCAGCCTCTCGGCCCGGCGAGGTGCTGCGCTCGTTTGCAGCTTAATGGCGCCGCCTAGGAGCGCGTGCGCAGATAGACGACGACGGCACGACCCAACAGGTAGGTGGCGCCAAGACCGGCAAGGCTGGTTGCATAGGGCACCCACGCCGCCGCTTGCTCGATGACGAGCGGTGCCAGGATCGCAGCGGCCATCGTCGCCGTGATCGCCACGGTGACGAGCAGCCCGTCACGCATGCCGGGCAGCCGGACCAGGCCGTAATTGTCGATCTCGGCCTTGATGAAAAAGCCGCGGATGATGCCCAACACCAATCCCGCCGCGAGCGCCGCGCGCAACAGCCCCGGCTCGCGATTCTCCAGCGTGACGAAGCCGATCATGATGTAGGCGCAGATGAAGGCCAGCACCGGCGGCACCAGCAGGAGGCTGCGCGAACGGGAACGGCCCTGCCATTCCGGCAGCGACACGTAGAGGCAGGCCGCGATGGCGGCCACGGCCAGCAGATGCAGAAGATTCAGAGCCCACTCCCCCGAAGACGTCCAGGACTTCCCCAAGCCCACGGCCCTAGGTAGCTCAGCTCGCGGAACGTGTCACGGTCGCCGGTTTACACCCCGCGCGGCATTGCCCAGCGCCCCGTCGAGGCCACCGTCCCCGTGCTCGCATCCTGACTTCTGGCCGGTTGCCGCTCCGGGAGTGGACACAACGAGCAGGAAAAACAGAGAAACCTCAAGACATCGCCCGCCGACGGGCGACCTCGACCAGCGCGCGGGAGCTGTCGTCGGGTGAGGATTTGTTGCGCTTCACCTGGCCGCACTTCAGGCATCTGTGCACGATGATGTAGCGGCCGCGCGCCTGTTCCACCGCGATCGGCTCCATCAGCCCCCCGCAGTCCGCAGCGCGGTCGCCGGGATTCTCGTCGACATGCTTGCTGCACAGGCAGGCCGGGCAATGGTTGGTGAATCCATTCCCCTCGACTTCCGTGCCACAGCGCTCGCACGTGAAGTTCTCGATGTTGCGCGTGAAGAGACGGGCCATGCAGGTCAGTTTCGCATCGCCTTCCGAGGCGCGCACACAAAAAGGGGTGGGCGCCCGATGACGCCCACCCTTCGGTCAGAGAGCGATATTAGCGGTAATAACCGTCGTTGCGCGGGGTGGTCGCGGCGCCGATGGCGGCGCCACCCAGGCCGCCCACAACGGCGCCGGCCACCGGAGAGCCCATCGTCGAGCCGACCACGGCGCCCGTGCCGGCGCCGATCGCGCCACCGGTCAGGGCGCGGTCCGTCGGGTTGTTTCCGCAGGCAGCGACACCCAGGCCGAGCGCCGCAACGATCGCGATATTCGTGAACTTCAGCATGAGAATCTCCTGCGCGTGAATTGTTACCGAGAGAACGACTGGCGATGCCGCGCGGTTGCGTTCACGGTTTCGAGTGCGAGGCACGATCGCCAGGCGGACACGGCGCGTTGTCGCGCCGCGGCGTCCGCGCATTTCAGGAAGGGAAGCCAGAGCAGAAGGTCTCCGGTCGCAGCCGACGCCACTCGGGGAGAGGGGTTGGAAGGCCGCGACCGGAGGGCCGGACGGTGAAGTCCGGCTCCGTGCCAACGCGCGCCGCACCGGTTCGTTGCCGGTGCGGCTGGCTTGCAATGAACGATTCGTCCTACTGAATGACGATTTCGACGCGGCGGTTCTGCGGCTCGCGGACGTTCGGGCCGGTCTGGACCAGCAGGCCCTGCTCGCCCCGGCCCAGCACCGCGATCGCGGTCGCGGGCACGCCTTCACGCACCAGCGCGTCCTTGACGGCGTTCGCACGACGCAGCGACAGCGCCATGTTGTAGGCTTCGGTGCCCGACGTGTCCGTGTGACCCGTCGCCGTGATGCGGGCGTTACCCTTCTGCTTGTAGGCGCCGGCAGCCTGCTTGATCGTGGTCAGGGCCTGGGCCGACAGATTCGCACGATCCCAGTCGAAGAACACCATGAACGACGGCGGAGCAACCATCGACGGAGCCGCTGGCGGCGGCGGCGGCGGTGAGACGAACTTGTAGCTCACCCCGGCGAGCGCGAGGATATTGTTGTTCTGGAAGCTCACATTGCCGAACGGCGTGTTGACGCTGGGGCTTGTCGTGCCGACGTAGCGCCCTTCGATCGCGAAGCGGAGCTGCTCGCTCACATTGTAGGCGACGCCGACCATGGCCTGATAGGCGAACTGCGTGCTACTCAGCGAGCTGTTGCTGTCGACGAAGGCAACGCCAGCGCCGGCGCCGATATACGGCGTGATGACCGAGGTCGGCATGAAGTCGTACAGCAGGTTCGCCATCACGTTGAGCTGGCCGACCTTGCCGTTGATTGCCGAGCCCGGAATGTTGGCGGAGGTGGGGATCTGGCCGTAGCCGACCTCGAGTTCGAGGCGCGGGCCGACGAAGTCGTAACCCGCCTTGCCGCCAACCGACCAGCCCGTCCAGGTGTTGACGTTGGAATTCGAACCGACGAACCAGGCCGCACCGCCTCCGGCGCCGATGTAGAAGCCTTCCTGGGCATTGATCGACTGCGCCTGCACCACGGCCGGCGCCAAAACCATCAATGCCGCTGCAAAGAGTTTCTTCATCCGTATAACCCCGCTCGATAATGGAACCACGGACGAACAACTCCCCCGCCTTGATTTGGTTGCATTGCCGCCCCAGTCGCCGCGCCGGCGTCAGTGTGGGTCGTTGCGACCACTCGCCCGGCGAAAGGTGAACTCAGCACTCCTTGTCCGCTCGCAGCTCTACCCGCATCATCGCCCCCATGCACCCCTATCAGCGGATCACCGTCTCCCCCATCGCCGGCGCCCTGGGCGCGGAGATCAGCGGCGTCGATATCGGTGCCGGCCTCGACGATGCGACGATCGCCGAGATCCGGCGCGCGCTACTCGAGCACCTTGTTGTCTTCTTCCGCGGCCAGAGGCTAGACGATGCGAGCCACAAGGCCTTCACCCGCCGCTTCGGCGAGATCTTCGTCCATCCCAACTTCAACACCGGCGCCGGCGATCCGGAGATCGTGCGCGTCGTGCGCGCACCCGGAGATGAGCGCATCGTGGGCGAAGAGTGGCACTCCGACACCACGATGATGCCCGAGCCGCCGATGGGCGCCATCCTCTATGCGCTCGACGTGCCGCCCTATGGCGGCGACACGCTGTTCGCCAACCAATACCTCGCCTACGAGAGCCTCTCCGACGGAATGAAGTCGATGCTGGCCGGCCTGCGTGCCGTGCACAGTGACATCCGCGTCGCCGGCCCGCAGGCCGGGATGAACGCCCGCCGCGCAATCAAGGTGCGCGAGGATTCGAACTGGCGGCCCACCGAGAGCCTGCATCCGGTCGTGCGAACGCATCCCGAAACCGGCGCCAAGTGCCTGTTCGTGAACCACTCCTATTCATGCCGGTTCGAGAACATGACCGAGCGCGAGAGCAGACCCCTGCTCGACTTCCTCATGGATCACGGCCACCGCCCGGAGTTCACTTGCCGCTTCCGCTGGGAGGCCGGCTCGATCGCCTTCTGGGACAATCGCTGCACCAAGCATCTGGCGATCCACGATGCTGGCCCGTTCCACCGCCGCATGCAGCGCACGCAGATCGCGGGCGACGCCGTCGTCTGATCGACGACGGCGCCGGGAGACCCGCTACTTCTTCTCGATGTTCCAGAAGACCGGCACGGGCGAGACGACGCTGCCGGTCACGTTCTTCCGGATCGCCATCGCGTTGTTGTACTGGCCGAGGAAGGCGTGGGTCGGCACCTCGGCGGCCCGGAGCTGGAGCTTCTCGACGATCTCCTTGCGCTTGGCCTCGTCGACCTCGTCGGCGAAGGCGTCGCGCAGGCGCGTGATCTCCGCGTCGCACGGCCAGCCGAACCAGGCCTTGTCGCAGGAGGCGCTGATGAAGCTGTAGGTCAGCGGATCGAGCGAATCGGCGCCCGAAGTCGAGGTGATGAGCACGTTCCAGCCGCCCTTGTCCGGCGTCTCCTTCCTGGCGCGGCGGGCGACCAGCGTCTGCCAGTCCATCGACTGCATGTCGACCTTCATGCCGGCCTTTTCCATCAGCGACTTGGCGATCGGCGCCATGTTGGTCAGCACGTAGAGATCGGTCGAATGCAGCAGCACGACCGGCGTGTTGTCGTAGCCACCCTCGGCCAGGAGCTGCCTGGCCTTGGCGAAGTCGCTCTCGTACTTGTCGGCGAAACCGGCGGTCGTCTCGTAGGGGCCGCCGCACATGAACATGGCCTTGCAGACCGTATAGAACTCCGGATCGCCGATGACGCCGTTCAGGAAGTCCTTCTGGTTCAGCGCATAGAGCATCGCCTGCCGGTTCTTCGCATTGTCGAACGGCTTGAAGAGCTGGTTGAAGCGATAGATGTACTGATTGCCCCACTTGTTGGTGGTGATCAGCGAGACGTTGCGGTCTTTCTTGATCAGCGGATAGAGATCGTGCTGCGGCGCTTCGATGATGTCGATCTCGCCGGCCTGCAGCGCGTTCACCGCGGTCTGCTGGTCGGGAATGGCGACCCATTCGACCCGGTCGACCTTCGCGATCTTAGCCCCAGCCAGGCCCGAGGCGGGCTCAGGCCTCGGCTTGTACTTTGGATTCCTGACATAGACCGTCTTGTCGCCGGGCTTCCACTCGTCGGCCTTGAAGATGAACGGGCCCGAACCGACGAATTCCTTGATCTGGTCGGTGGGCGGCGTCTCGGCGACCCGCTTGGGCATGATGAAGGGATTGCCCGAGGGCTTGCCCAGCGCCTGCAGCACGATACCGGTCGGGGCCTTGAGCACGAGCTGGAAGGTCTTGGTATCGACCGCCTTCACCTCGGCGAGCTTGGACCACAGGATCTGGCCCAGCGAATCGCGCACGGCCCAGCGCTTGAGCGACGCGATGACATCCTCGGTGGTGACGGGCTGGCCATCGTGGAACTCGAGCCCGTCGCGCAGGGTGAAGGTCCAGGTGAGCTTGTCGTCGCTCATCTTCCACGTGTCGACCATCTGCGGCTTGATCTTGAGCTCGCCGTCCAGCGCGAACAGCGTGTCGTAGATCATGTAGCCATGGTTGCGCACGATGAAGGCCGTGGTCCAGATCGGATCCAGGATCTTCAGATCCGAATGAGCGACGACCCGCAGCGTCTTCGGTTGCTGCCCCACCGCCACGGCCGGCACCGACAAGCCGAGCGCCGCGATCAGTCCGAGAATTGCCTTACGCACGCATGCCTCCTTGTTTGTTGTCCGCGAGGAGCATTGCAGCCGCCTTGTCGGCGATCATGATCGTGGGGGTGTTGGTGTTGCCCGAGGTGATGGTCGGCATGACCGACGCGTCGATCACGCGAAGCCCCTGAAGGCCGATGACGCTAAGTCGCTCGTCCACCACCGCATGGGGATCCGATGGCAGTCCCATCTTCGCCGTACCGACGGGATGGAAGATCGTGGTGCCGATATCACCGGCGGCCTTGGCGAGCGAGGCGTCGTCGTCGCCGACGGCCGGCCCCGGCAGATACTCCTCGGGACGATAGGGTTGCAGGGCGGACTGGCGCATCAGGCGCCGGGTCACGCGGATGGCGTCGGCCGCCACGGTGCGGTCCTCGTAGGTCGCGAGATAGTTGGGGGCGATGATGGGCTTGGCCGACGGATCGGCCGAGCGCAGCCTGATCGTGCCGCGCGAGGTCGGGCGCAGGTTGCAGGCGCTCACCGTGATCGCCGGGAATCGATGCAGCGGCTCGCCGAACTTGTCGAGCGACAAAGGCTGCACATGGAATTCTATGTTCGACCTTTCCTGATCCGGCGAGGAGCGCGTGAAGATGCCGAGCTGCGAGGGCGACATGGTGAGCGGCCCCTTCTGCAACAATGCATATTGCATGCCCATCAGCGCCCGGCCGACCAGCGAGTGATAGGCCGTGTTCAGCGTTTTCACGCCGTCGACCTTGTAGATTGCGCGCTGCTGCAGATGATCCTGGAGATTGCGCCCGACACCCTGAAGGTCCTGTACGACGGGAACGCCTGCTTCACTCAGCCACTCCGCCGGGCCGACACCGGAAAGCTGCAGGATCTGCGGCGAGGCGACCGCGCCGGCCGCGAGGATGACTTCGCCCCGGGCGCGCGCCTCGACCAAGCGTCCGTTCTGCCGAAAGAGTACGCCGGTGCAGCGCCTGCCTTCAAAGGCCAGCTTCTCGACCAGCACGCCGGTCTCCAGCCTGAGGTTCGGCCGCTTGAGCACCGGCTTCAGGAAGGCGCGCGCCGCCGACATGCGGATGCCGCGCTTCTGATTCACGTGGAAATAGCCCACGCCGGTATTGTCACCGGTGTTGAAGTCCGCGGTCGTCGGAATGCCCATCTCGTTGGCGGCCTTGATCACCGCGTCGAGCACCTCCCAGCGCACGCGCGATTCCTCGACACGCCATTCGCCGCTCGCGCCGTGATGTTCGGTGTCGCCGAGGAAATGATTGTCGAGCTTGCGAAACACCGGCGCGACATCGTCCCAGCCCCAGCCGGTGAGGCCGAGCTGCCGCCAGTGATCGTAATCCTGCGACTGGCCGCGCATCGAGATCATGCCGTTGATCGCCGAGCAGCCACCGATCACCTTGCCACGCGGATAGTTGAGCGCGCGGCCGTTGAGCCCGGGCTCCTTCTCGGTCTGGAACATCCAGTCGGCGCGCGGATTGCCGATCGCGAAGAGGTAACCGGCCGGAATGTGAAACCAGATCCAGTTGTCGCGACCGCCCGCTTCGAGCACCAGCACGCGGTTCTTAGGATCGGCCGAGAGCCGGTTGGCGAGCACGCATCCGGCCGAGCCGGCGCCCACGATAATGTAGTCGAAGTCGCCGTCGAGACGGGAAAGAGTCGTGTCAGTCATCGTGCGATGCCTAGCACACAAGTCGACCCGCGAAACAGTAGGGGCATTGCTCCGCCCGTCAGACGGCGCATAATTCAGGCAGAAAATTCAGGGGAGTCAACGCCATGCAATACAAGCGCATTTCGGCCGATAGCCACCTCGACCTGCCGTGGATGCCGCCCGACCTGTTCACGTCGATGGCGCCGCGCGACCTCAAGGACCGCATGCCCTACGTCACCGACACCGACGACGGGCCGAAGTGGGTGGCCAAGAACGGCGCCTCGTTCGGCTTCAAGAACGGCGTCGGCCCGTCCGGCTCGAAGTTCGTGCCGGGCAAGCACGGGCGCGTCGACATCATGGCCGAGACCGGTCTCTATGCCGACGGCGCAAAAGACATCCGCCGCATCTCCGATCCGCACCTGCGCATCAAGGACCTCGACCGCGATGGCGTCGACGCCGAAGTGATCTACGGCATCCTGGGCGCCGCCAGCCGTCTCAACGACCGCGAGGCCGGCAACGAGATGCTGCGCATCTACAACGACTGGCTGAAGGATTTCTGCAGCCATTACCCCGATCGGCACATCGGCCTCGCGTGCCTGCCCTACGGCGATATCGACGCCGCCGTCCAAGAGATCTACCGGGTCGCCAAAATGGGCATAAAGGGCCTTGAGCTCTCCTGCTCCTGGGACATGGAGCCGATGTGGCACCCGATGTGGGATCCGCTGTGGAAGGCCGTGAACGATGTGCAGCTGCCGCTGCACTTCCACACCTTCCCCAACGTCCCGCCGGGCACCATCGAGAAGTATCCCGGCCGGGTCGGCCGCTCGGTGTTCTTCACCGTGGTCTCGGGATTCCAGATGAACCTGGTGAACATCCTGGCCGCCATCATGGGCGCCAACGTGCTGGAGCGCTTCCCCAACGTCCGCATCGCCTTCGGCGAATCGGGCTGCGGCTGGATCCCCTATGCGCTCGACCGCATGGACTTCGAGTGGGAGGACCGCTTCACCGACCTCGGCATGAAGATGAAGCCGTCGGACTACTGGCGCCGCCAGTGCAAGGCGACGTTCCAGTTCGACCGTATCGGCGCCAAGCTGATCGACGACATGGGCGCGGAGAGCCTGATGTGGGGCTCCGACTACCCGCACGGCGACGGCGTGTGGCCGCACTCCGACAAGTACATCAAGGAGCAGTTCGCCGAAGTGCCGGCCGAGCAGGTGAAGATGATCACCTGCACCAACGCCGGCAAGTTCTACGGGCTGATCAACTAGCGAGCTGAAGAGCGAGGATCATTTCCTCCCCCGTCAAACGGGGGAGGTGGCCGAAGGCCGGAGGGGGAAAGCCACAGGTCTGATCTCTCGCTGACGAACAATCTTCGCGTTGCTCTCCCCCTCCCGGCCTCCCCGTATGACGGGGGAGGAGAAGAATGGGTCAGACAAGGTCGCCCTTCGACACGGTGTGGCGCAGGGCGAAGACTTCGCCCTCGGGTGCGTGGCGGTCGCGCGCGGCCTGGGCCGCTTCCACCGACCAGAAGAAGGCTACCAGCGCCCGCTCGATCTGCAGGTCGGGCGAGCCGCGCAGTTCCTTTTCTGCCGTCTGCGCCTGGCCAATATTGGCGCGGCCGGAGAGCAGGTCGACACGCGCCGTTTCGGGCGAGGCGAGCTTATCGAAGGGCGCTACGTTGCTTCCCTTCATGCGCAAGGTCAGAACGGCCGCGCCGATCCCCTCGCCCCAGCGCTGCTCGACCGCGCAGACGGTGCGTGAGGTGTTGCGGAATTTCGGGAAGATGGCGCGGCTCATCTCGCTGGGCGCGCGCAGGCGGGCGTAGTAGGCCTCGCTCTCGAAGGCGGCAGCTTTGTCGGCATCGTAGAATAACAAATAGCGGCCAGGTCGGGTCAGGCCCTTGAAGCGGCTGCCGCGCAGCCAGCCGGGGCAGGACACGCGCTCCTGCAGATGCTCGCGACTGTGCCAATGCTCGAAGAACGCCTGGTCGGCCGGATCGATGTCGACCCAGATCGCGAGGACCGCCTTGCCCCCGACGCTCAATGGTCGCCAGCCGCTTTTTTGTCGGAACCGATCTTGTCGATGTAGGTCAGCATCAGAGCCGATACCACAAAGGCCATGTGCATGACGACCAGCGCATAGAGCTTGCTGTTGTCGTAGTCGCCGGCCTCGAGAAAGCGCTGCAGCAGGTGGATCGAGGAGATCGCCACGATCGAGCTGGCGAGCTTGATCTTGAGGGAGCCCGCGTCGAGCTTGCCGAACCAGGCGAGTCTGTCGCGCGACTCGTCGACATCGATATGGCTGACAAAATTCTCGTAGCCGGAGATGATCACCATCACGACGAGGTTGGCGACCATGATCAGGTCGACCAGCGACAGCACCGCCAGCACGAGGTCGGCTTCCTCGGCGGAGATCGCCTTGCGCACCAGCTCCCAGATCTTGAACGGGAACTTGACCACCACGACGCCCAGCACGGCCACGAGGCCGATATAGAGCGGCGCCTGCAGCCAGCGGCTGCCCATGACGATGCGCTCGATGAAGACTTCGAGTTTCCTGGCGGGCGTCGTCGACATGCTCATGTCACTCCGTTGGAGGTCGAACAGGCCAACCTGACGGCCTGCGTAAAGGTGACGATCTCGGCGCGGCGATCATGGTCGGTCGCGGGCACGTAAGGCGGTTGCGGCAGCGCCGCGAGCGTCACCACTGACAGGTCTTCGTTACGGTAGATGTCGATGCGTTGGCCGGCATGGCCGATCGCGGCCATCACACCGTCGCCCAGCCACCAGCTGTAGCCGTAATGCGTGATGTCGGGGACGACCGGCGCGGGCACCTTGAAGGCCGGTGTCGCCGCGGCGTCGACCCAGCCTTCGGGCAACACGCGCGTGCCGTCTGTGACGCCGTCGTTGCGGACGAACTCGGCGAAGCGGCCGAAGTCGCGCAGGACCATGCCGGCGCGGCTGCCGCCGATCTCCTGCCCGCCGTCGCTTTCGAGCGTATAGAAGGCATCGCACTCCATGCCGGCCGGCTGCCAGACCTTCTCCGACATGTAGTCGGCCAGCGGCTTGCCGATTGCGCGGGTGAGCGCGGCACCAAGCAGGAACGTGTCGCCCGAATTGTAGAGAAAGGTGCTGCCTGGCGGATGTGCGCGGGGCAGCGAGGCCATCATCTTCAGCACGCCGTCGGGCACCTTGTCGGCCAGCGACTTGCTGTAGCGGTTCACGTCGGAGTTCCGGTTGGGATAGACCTCCGTCCAGCGCACGCCCGAAGACATCGTCATCACATGCCGCAACGTCACGCCCTCGTAGGCCGATTCCTGAAGCGCCGGCAGATAGTTCGTGAGCGGATCGTCGATCGACTTGATGACACCGTCGTGAACCGCGGCGCCCACCAGCATCGCCGTCATCGACTTGACGGTCGACATGGTCGACCAGCGATCGTGCTCCTGCAGGCCGAGCCCGTAGCGTTCCAGCACGATCCGGCCGCGATGGATCACCAGGATGCCCACCATCACGTTGCGGTCCATGAACGAGGCGACGTCGTGTTCGCGACCGCCTGCGACATAGACCGGCGCGATCTCGGCCCCGCGCGGCAGCTCCCGGGAACGGGGGCCGCGCCGGATCGCGCGATGGGCGAACAGCCTGTCGACGTTGCGGTAGGCGTAAGGCTGAAGCGACGGCGGGAGGAGCAGGAAGTCCTCGCCCCGCGGAAGATGCTGGCGCGGGAGGGCCGTGCTCAGGAAAACGCCTTGAAGGTGATCAGGGTGAAAGTGTCCTTCACCCCCGGCAGCGTCTGGATCTGGCTGGTCACGAAATGCCCGATGTCGGTCTTCGCGTCGAGATAGCACTTCATCAGGAGATCGTATTGCCCGGAGGTCGAATAGACCTCCGACACCTGCTCGACGGCGACGGCATTGTCGGCGACCTCGTAGGCCTTGCCGAGCTCGCACTTCACCATGACGAAAATGGTCTGCATGAACGCCCTCCGCCGCGACGCGCGATTCTAGCGCGTCGGACGGGCGAGGAAAGCCGGTACGTGATCGCCGAGACCCAGCGGCGCCGGGCTGTCGTCACGATCACGACGGTCGGGGCGAGACGAACGGTCGGAACGTTCCGGACGACGGTCGCGCGACGAACGCGCTTCCTGTGAAGGACGCGCCTCCTGCGGGGGACGCGACTCGCGATTAGAACGCTCGGCCTGCGGCTCCCGCGGCGGACGCGCCTCACGTGGGGGCCGTGCCTCGAGCGCCTGAGGCGCCTCGCTCTGGGGCTTCGGTTCGCGTTGGGGACGCGGCGCCTGCTCGGCGCGCACTTCCTTCGGCGGGCGGCTGCTGCTGCTGCGGCCACGACTGCTACTGCTTGAACCACCACGGCTGCGGCCACGGCTGCGGCGGCGTCCGTCGGAGGGTTCGAAGGCGATCGCTGCCATGCCGGGCACTTCGACGCGCGGGATGGTGGTGCCGATCAGCTTCTCGATCGCCTCGACCAGACCGCCCTCTTCGGGCGAGGCCAGGGTGAAGGAATGGCCGGTCAGGCCGGCGCGGCCGGTGCGGCCGATGCGATGGACGTAGTCCTCGGGCGAGAACGGTACGTCGAAATTGAACACATGGCTCATCGCCACGATGTCGAGGCCGCGGGCGGCGACGTCGGAGGCGACCAGGATCTGGATTTCGCCCTGCTTGAACTTCTCCAGCGTCTCCATGCGGGCGGGCTGGCTCATGTCGCCATGCAGCGCTCCGGCGTTGAAGCCGTGCTTCTTCAGCGAGGTCTGCAGAATCGCTACGTCCTTCTTGCGGTTGCAGAAGACGATGGCGTTCTTGATGTCCTGTTCCTTGATCAGGGCCCGCAGGGCCTCGCGCTTGTCGTCTTCCTGAACGACCGCGAGGCCCTGGACGATGTTCTTGGAGGCCGAGGCCGGTGCCGAAACCGTGACTTCCTTGGGGTTGCTCAGGAAGCGGTCGGCCAGGCGCTTGATCTCGGGCGGCATGGTTGCCGAGAAGAACAGGGTCTGGCGCAGCGGCGGCAGGGTCGCGACGATACGCTCGACGTCGGGGATGAAACCCATGTCGAGCATGCGGTCGGCTTCGTCGATCACCAGGATCTTCACGTCGTTCAGCAGGATGCCGCCGCGCTCGAAATGGTCGAGCAACCGGCCGGGCGTCGCGATCAGGACGTCGGCGCCGCGTTCGAGGGCGCGCTCCTGATCGGGGAAGCTCACGCCGCCGATCAGCAGCGCCATGTTGAGCTTGTGGTTCTTGCCGTAGATTTCGAAGTTTTCGGCCACCTGGGCGGCCAGTTCGCGCGTCGGCTCCAGGATGAGCGAACGCGGCATGCGTGCCTTGGCGCGGCCTTCCGAGAGAATGTCGATCATCGGGAGGACGAAGGAGGCGGTCTTGCCGGTGCCCGTCTGGGCGCATCCGAGGACATCGCGACCCATCAGGACGATGGGGATGGCCTTTTCCTGGATGAGGGTAGGCGTCGTGTAGCCCTTGTCGGCCACTGCCTGCAGTACCGGGGCGCTCAGCCCCAAACTCTCAAAACTCATTTAATTTCCGTAGTTTAGTCCATTCTTTCCGCTGGACTTGGAGCAGTCTCATAAGGCTCGAGAATCGGGCCGGACCGCTGGGCGGACCCCATATGACCCCTGCAGGGGGCCAAGTCAATGCGACCAGGCGCGGGGCAGCCCGGCGGAGGCGTCAGGCCTTGAGCTCGATTTCGACGAAAACGAACTCGAAATCGTTGGGATTTATGACGTCGTGCTCGACCCCGGTCTGGCGGGAGTAGGAGACGCCGGCCCGCAGCGGCGCCGGCACCGTCGCCTTGCCGTCGAAGATGTGCAGTTCGCCGGTGGTGATGGGCACCACGACATAGTCGTGGGCGTGGCGGTGCCACCCGGTGTGGCCGCCTGGCGGGAACCGCCATTCCGTGACGATGACGCGGTCGTTCTCGACCTGGACCGAGGGCTTGGCGAGGGGATGTTCCGTCTGGCTCATGCGCGAAAGCTAATGCTTCACGCAACGTTTGTAAGGTGACACGAGGGCGCGGCCTGATATCGTGCATATGCACTTATTTGGAGTCCCGGCCCTGTCGCACCCCCTCCTCACCGCACCCATCGGCAAGAGCCTGTGGAAGCTGTCGGCCCCCACCACGGCCGTCATGATCGTCCAGACCTTCGTGGCCATCGCCGAGACCTTCATCTTCGGGCGGCTGGGCACCGAGGCGCTGGCGGGCTTCGCGCTTGTCTTCCCGCTCATGATGATGATGACCATGATGGCCGCCGGCGGCATGGGCGGCGGCGTGGCGGCTGCCATGGCCCGCACGCTGGGGGCCGGCCGCACCGCAGACGCCCGCGCCCTGGTGCTGCACGCGCTGGTCCTCGGCACGGTGCTGGCGCTGCTGTTCACGCTGCTCGCCTGGACGGTCGCGCCCTCGCTCTACCGGCTGCTGGGTGGCGAGGGGGCGGCGCTCGCCAAGGCGCTCACCTATTCCCATGTGCTGTTCACCGGCTCGCTGTTCATCTGGGCCAACTTCTTCCTCTCGGCCCTGCTGCGGGGCGGCGGCGATGCGGCCACCCCCGGCCGCTACATGCTGCTCTCGTCGATCGCGCAGGTACCGCTTTCCTACGTGCTGGCGCTGGGCATCGGCGGTTGGCCAGGCATGGGCATGGCCGGTCCCGCTATCTCGGCGCTGCTGACCTCGGCGGTGTCGGCGCTGCTGCAGGCACGCGCGCTGTGGAGCGGCAAACTGGGCTTCGTGCCGGCCACCTTTGGCATTCCCCTGCAAGGTCGCCTGTTCTGGGAGATTCTTCGGGTCGGCCTGATCGCCTCCTTCTCCGCTTTCACGGCGAATTTGACCGCCATGTTGGTCACCGGGCTGGTCGGCCGCTTCGGCATCGCGGCCCTCGCGGGCTACGGCATCGGAGTCCGGCTGGAGTTCATGCTGGTGCCGTTGGCCTTCGGAATCGGCTCCGGACTCACGACGATCGTGGGCGTCGCCGCCGGCGCCAACGACTGGCGCCGCGCCGTCCGCGCTGCCTGGATCGGCAGCCTGGTCGCGGGTCTCGGCATCGGCGCCTTCGGCTGGGCGGTGGCGCTGTTCCCCGAGGGCTGGGCCCGCCTCTTCACCGACGATCCCGAGGTGGTCGCGGCGACCGTGGCCTACGTCACGCGCGTCGCGCCCTTCTACTTCGTGTTCGGCATCGGCATGACGCTCTCCTTCGCGAGCCAGGGGGCGGGCCGCATGAAGGCGCCATTCGCCGCCGGCGTGGCGCGCCTGTTCGTGGCGTCGCTGGGCGGCTGGTTCGCCATCGAGCATCTCGGCTGGGGCCTGCCGGGTGTCTTCGTCGCGATCGCCGCAGGCATCGTCACCTTCGGCAGCCTGATTGCGGGCCCCCTGCTCGTGCATCCGTGGCGCGGACGGGCCTGATAGGCTCGCCTCCGACAGAAGCAAGCGATGCGACATCCTTGCATCATCGGCCCCAGGAGCCACAATGCCGTTGACCGTGGGCAGCGATATCTTCCCAAGGTCTTGGACCAACTGCGCTATTGCAGCCAGGACAAGGTCCTGTTCCGCTTCGTGCGCGCTCCGTAAATTCACGTCGTCTCGACCGCAGCATCGAAGGTGCGGAGTGGAGAGACCTTCCCTCAACAGCAGGCCACCAAGTGGTCGAGAGAAGGTCTCTCCACTCCGCGCTGCGAGCTACGGTCGAGACGACGGAACATTTCTTACTTCAATCATCTGACCGCAAGGAGAACTCTTCATGGCAATGCCGGCCCTGCCCTTCGTCACCGCCTTCTATGCCGCCCTCACCGGACTTCTCTGTGTGCTGCTCGCTTCCCTGGTGATCCGTCAGCGCATGCGCAGCCGCGTCAGCATCGGCGACGGCGGCGACGCCGAACTCGGACGTATGGCGCGAGTCTTCGGAAACTTCGCCGAGTATGCCGCGCTGGTGCTGGTCCTGCTGGCTCTGCTCGAAATCTGCCACGGGCCGCGTTGGCTGGTGCACGCCCTGGGCGGCTGCTTCATCGTCGGCCGCGTTGCCCATGCCTATGGGCTTGCCGGCGCGACGGGCGTCAATGCCGGCAGGTCGGCCGGCATCGTCCTGACCCTTCTCGTCATCCTCGTCGCGTCGATCGCGCTGCTGATGATCGTGGCGCGGAAAATCTTCGTTTAGAAGGGCTGGGCCGGGTCATTGGAGCGCGCAACTCCGGTTGCGATCACAGTTCCCTCGATCTAGGGGATTTGTGCGCCACCGGGGTGGCGCGCTCCGTTGATCGACTTCGCGTCGACTCTCAGCCGCGCACGCCCAGCTGCCGCAGCGACCTGTCGATCCACAGCGCACCGATCTTTTCCTGCAGGGAGTTCTGGCGCAGGCGCTGGTGCAGGTTGTTGAAATCGACCAGGTCGAGCCGCTGGTCCTGATTGAAGCAGGAGAAGACCACCGTCTCCTTGCCGGTCTCCGGATCCCTGTGCAGCTGCAGGCACTGGGCGCAGATCTCCTTCATCATGCATTGCATGGGGGAGTTGATCGAGCCGAAGGCCACGTGCCCGGGCTTCAGGTATGGCTTCAGCGCCGCGTGCCGCGCCAGGCGCACCGCGTTCATCATGCCGTCGGAGCCGATGGCCACGATGCGATCGGCCGCGCTGTAGGGGATCGGCTGGTCGCCGAGCTCGCCCGACGCATAGAGCCGCATTGCCTCGACGATGTTGGTGACGACCGACTTGTCCTCCGGCCGGCCCGGCGCGAAGCCCGGAGCCTCGTCGCAGCACCAGACGACGACGTCGGCCGCCGCCTCGATCTCCTCGACCTTGTAGCGATCGATCATGCGCTTGTAGCCGGCGAAGTAGAGCACCTTGCTACCGGCCTTGCGGAAGGCCTGGCCGATCGAGAACAGCACGGCGTTGCCGAGGCCGCCGCCCACCAGCACGACGGTCTCGCCGGGCTCGATCTCGGTCGGTGCGCCGGTCGGCCCCATGACGATCACCGGCTCACCGGGCTTCAGCATCGCACAGAGATCGGACGAGCCGCCCATCTCCAGCGCGATCAAGGACAGCAGGCCCTTCTCCTTGTCGACCCACGCGCCGGTCAGCGCGAGGCCTTCCATGGTGAGGAGCGTGCCCTCGGCACGCAGCGAACACGCTTCGTAGTTCTGCAGGCGGTAGAACTGGCCGGGCTCGAAGTTGCGGGCGGCGGCCGGCGCCTCGACGATGACCTCGATGATGGTGGGCGTCAGCCGGTCGACGCGGACCACGCGGGCGCGCCAGGAACGGTTGGCCTCGTCCAGGATTTCCGCGGGCGTGCGCCGGGCCGGCGGCAGCGCCGTCATTGCCCGCGTCAGCACCGGATAGCCCTGCTTGGCCCCGCCCATCGCCTTCACGACGTTGCCGGCAAACGAGGGATGCAGGTCGCCAAAGAACGACATGAACCGGTCGTCGGCGTGGCGGTACATAAGCACGCGCACGTCGCCCGGCTTGCAGACGCGCTCAGGCGTCACGTGATTGCCGGCCTCGTCGAGCGCGCGGAAATACTTGCCGTCGATGAAGGCGTGCGTCGCATCCTCGCGCGCCAGCACCGTGTTGGGCTGCGTGCCCGCGGCGACGAGGATGGTGCGCGCCGGCAGGGTCGCCTCGACCTTGGCACCATGCTGCTCGCCCGCAACCTTCAACGCCCTGGCCTGTCCCGCCTCGTCGATCTCGACCGCGACGGGTGACAGGCCCTCGACGAAGCGGATGTCCTCCTCGAGCGCCTTCAGCACTTCCTCGTGGTTCAGCGTATAGGACGGCGAATCGATCAGGCGACGGCGATAGACCAGCGACACGCCGCCCCAACTGGTCACCAGCTTCGTGATCGCCGGGTCGCGTCCCTCGCGCGCCGCCTGTTCGCGCTCGGCTCGAATGGCCCTGGCGTGGGTGATGAATTCCCCGGCGATCTCGCGTTCCTCGGGCGACCAGTTCGCCCCGACCGCGGCCTCGCCGCGCTCCGCAACCAGCGTCTCGTGGCGGACGAGGAACTTCTCGACCTGCAGCGGATAGTAGGCGAGCGATTCGGTTGCAGTATCGATCGCGGTCAAGCCGCCGCCGATCACCACCACCGGCAGGCGGATCTGCAGATTGGCGATCGAGTCCTTCTTGGCCGCGCCCGTAAGTTGCAGCGCCATCAGGAAGTCAGACGCCGCACGCACGCCGCGCGCCAGGCCGTTGGGCAGGTCGAGCACCGTTGGCTTGCCGGCGCCGGCACAGAGCGCGATGTGATCGAAGCCCATGGCGAAGGCGCTCTCGACCGTCACCGTGCCGCCGAAGCGCACACCGCCGAACATCGAGAACTGCGCCCGCCGCTCCAGCAGCAGCCGCACCGTCTTCAGGTAATTCTTGTCCCAGCGAACCGTGATGCCGTACTCGGCAACGCCGCCGAATCCCGCCATGGCGCGCTCACCCAGGTTCTCGCGCAGAGTCGCGACGTCCCTCACCGCCGCGAACGGCACGCGCGTGCCGTCCATGGCGACGCCCGACTGCACCTCGGGCAGCGGCTCGATCTTCAGCCCGTCGATGGCCACCACCGTGTGGCCGTCATTCATCAGGTGATGCGCAAGATTGAAGCCCGCGGGACCGAGGCCGACCACCAGCACGGTGCGCCCGGTCTGGGCGCGCGGGACCGGCCGGCGCAGGTTGAGGGGATTCCAGCGCGTCAGCAGCGAGTAGATCTCGAAGCCCCACGGCAGGCCCAGCACGTCCTTCAGCGTGCGGGTCTCGATCTGCGGGATGTCGACCGGTTCCTGCTTCTGATAGATGCAGGCCTTCATGCAATCGTTGCAGATGCGGTGGCCGGTCGCCGCCAGCAGCGGATTGTCGACCGCGGCTATCGCCAGCGCGCCGATGGAGAATCCCTCGCTCTTCAGCAGGTTCATCTCCGAGATCTTTTCCTCGAGCGGACAGCCAGCGAGCGTGACACCAAACGGCGACTTCTGGAACGCGCCGGTCTTGCGATCCCTGAGGCCGCGCGAGCAGCTGTCCTTGCCCTGATTGTGGCACCAGATGCAGTAGTTGGCGTGGTCGAGGGCGCGCACGAGATCGAAGCCCTGGTCGGTCAGGGCAAAGCCCTCGCGATGGCGCAGCAGCGGCCGCGGCAGCTTCATGCGCGTCACGCCGTCGACGATCTCGGTCTCGATCGGCACGAGATGCTCGAAGTCGAGCTTGTGCGGCACCTTGAACAGTGGCCCCTCCTGGTGCCGGCGCTTGCCGTCGGGATGGTGCAGTGCCCAGGCGGCGTAGCGCGTCAGGGCCTCGACCTCGGGTGTCGGCGTCTCGACCTTGAATTCGGCCCCGATCCGCTCACGGACGGCCAGCGCGAAGGCCAGTTCCCAGGCTTCGAGCCCGGCCTCGAAGGTGACGGGAAGGTTCACGGCGGCCGTGACGGCAGCTCCGTCAAGAGCGGCCGCGGCATCGGCCTTGAGGGCGCGGGTGACGTAGCGCTGCACGAACAGGCGCTTGCAGTCGTAGAGCGGCGCCAGGCGGCCGTGGCGGGCCCGCAGCTCGGCCGCTTCGAGAGCGACTCCGAAGAGTGCCCCGACAAAATCCTCGAGCGGGCGCGCCAGTTCGATCAGGAGATTGGACTCGTCCTTGACGGCCATCGCGTCCGGCGCGGCGCGCGCCGCCAGCAGGCGAGCATGGACGTCGACATTCGCGTCCTTCAGCCAGTCGACGAAGGCGGCGTCCAATCTGACCAGGCCTTCGCGATCGTAGAAGTCATTGAAGCTCGACCCGAAGGTGACCGGCGGGGCCAGCGGGGACGCAGTCATTGCGATGTTCCGGAAGGATGGATGAAAATTGTTCGTACGCGAACCGTTAAACAAGGCGGACGGCGAGCGCAAGACGACGCCGTCCTTCGCGACATTTATGCCTGATGACGGCGGCTTCCGCTTCCCCCATGTTCCGGCGGCCATGCAGCAAGTCCCCGCCTCCGTGCGCCAGTGGCTGATCGTCGTCGCCGGCATGATCTTCTTCATGATCGTGATCGGCGCGCTGACGCGGCTCACCGAATCGGGCCTGTCGATGGTCGAATGGCGGCCGGTCACCGGGTGGCTGCCGCCACTCTCGGATGCTGCATGGCAGGCCGAACTGCAGAAGTATCTGGCCTCGCCGCAGGGGCGGCTGGTGAACCGCGACTTCACGGTGCCCGAGTTCCGCGAGATCTTCTGGCTGGAGTACATCCATCGCCTGTGGGGCCGGCTGATCGGTCTCGTCTTCGCCCTGCCGCTCGCCTGGTTCTGGTGGCGCGGCGCCCTCAATGCGCATCTCAAGCCCCGCCTCCTTGCGCTTCTCGTGCTGGGCGGCCTGCAGGGCGCAATGGGTTGGGCGATGGTGGCCTCGGGTCTCGTGGACCGGCCCTCCGTCAGCCACTATCGCCTCGCCGCGCACCTTCTCCTCGCGATCATCCTCTACGCCTACACGGTCTGGCTGATCCTCGAACTCACCCCCGGGGGCGTGCGACGCGATGACAGCAAGACCGCCCGCAAGTCGACGGCGCTGATCGCCTTCCTGCTGGTCGTGCTTGTTTGGGGCGCCTTCATGGCCGGCCTGCGTGCCGGCACCGCGCACAGCACGTTCCCCGACATGTCGGGCTACTGGATCCCGCCCGGCCTGTTCGACCTCTCGCCGTGGTGGATCAACTTCTTCGAGAACGGCACCACCATCCAGTTCGTCCATCGCTGGCTGGCCAAACTCCTGGTGCTGGGCGTGCTGGTCATGGCTTGGCGTGCGCCGCGCGCCGAGGCACTGGCCGCCGCTGCCATTGCCTTCTTCCAGCTCGGCCTCGGCATTGCCACGATCCTGAGCGGCGTCAGCATCCCGATCGCCACCCTGCATCAGGCCGGCGCGGTCCTGCTGCTGACGGCCCTCATCGTCGTGCGCCACCGCGCTATGGCTTCGCCGCAGCGGCCCGTCTCGGCTATTCTTAGGGGATGACCGGCAAGCCAACTGCCGCCCCCTCCCTGCTGAAACGGCCCATCGTGGTGGCGTCGTTCGCCATCGTTGTCGCGTCGGCAGCGGGCGTCGGCGCATGGGTGACGCGCTCGCCGGAAGATGCCCCGGAGGCACAGTCCATTGCGGCGGTGGTCGAACCGCCAGAGCCGCGTCCACCCGCCGCACCGTCGGAAACGAAGGTGATGGCGGTCACACCGGCGGAAACGACTGTAACGGCAGCTCCCGCACCGCCGCCGGCTCCCACACCGGGTCCACCACCCACTCCCCCGGCACCGGCACCCGCCCGCACCGAACTCCTTCGCGTCCCGGCTGCCCCGGCCCCCTCATCCGGGCCTTCGCCTCCTCCTCCCTCGGCGCCGCCGATGCCCAGCCGGCCGCTCGATTGGACGGGCATGCCGATCGGCGAGCTGAGGGATCGGGGCGACGCAGGCAGCATCGCCGCCATGGAAGAGCTGGCGCGCCGGCTGGTGCAGGGCATCGGCATGCCCAAGGACCCCCAGGCCGGCGCGGGATGGCTGATGCGCGCCGCACAGTCGGGCTCCGCGCAGTCGGCCTTCAACGTCGCGGTGATGTACGAGCGCGGCTTCATGCTGGAGCGCAATTTTGCCAGGGCCATCGAATGGTATCGCAGGGCCGCCGAAGCTGATCTGGCGATCGCCAAGCACAACCTCGCCCTGATGCTGCGCGACGGTAAGGGCGCCGCCCGCAACGGCGAAGAGGCGATCGAACTCCTGCTGTCGGCCGCGCGGCAAGGCATGGCTGCGTCGATGTTCAGCCTGGGCGAGATCTACGAGCGCGGCGATGCGGTGCCGAAGGATGCGCCGACGGCGATGGCCTGGTTCGCGATCACCGCCGAGTTCGAACGGCAGGCGAACAAGGGAGCGGAGACGGCGCTGGCAAAGACGGCGGCGACGCGCGCGCAGGCCTTGCAGCACGGTTTGACGCAGGAAGCCTTGCAGAAGGCCGAGCAGATCGGACAGGACGAGTTCCGGCGCATCGTCGAGGCGATGCAAAGACCAGCCAGGCCCCAAGTGCGCCGTGCCCCCCTCCCGCCGGTCGAAGTCGCTACAGCGATACCTCCACCGGCGCTGCCGCGAACGGGCGCTCTTGCCCCGCTACCGCCGCCGGACCTCGATCCACCGGACTGGCCCAAGGAGAACAAGGATCAGGTCCGCATGATCCAGAAGGCGCTGTTCGATCTCAAGCTCCTGCGCGACAAGCCAGATGGCGCATTGGGGCCGATGACACGTGCCGCTATCCGAACCTTTCAGCGCATCAATGCTCAGCGCGAGACCGGCGAACCCACCAGGGAACTGTATGCATCCCTGAAGGAAGCGGTCGCCCGTCGCGACGTTGCGCCGCCGGCCAGACCGGAAACCAGGCCCGAGCCGCCGGTTGCGGTCGCGTCGGCCAGGCCGCCGCAAGCCGGGGCGGCAAAGGTCGAACCACCCAAACCGATTGTGATCGCGGCAACCGAGCCGCCGCCTCCACCTCCGAGCTCGGCTGACATCACCAGGCTCATGCCGGCACCGCCCGAGCCGCCGAAGCTCATCGAACTCGCCGCCGCCGAGACGACCCCGCCACCCAGTTCGGACGACATCGCGAGGCTCATACCGGCGCCGCCCGAGCCGCCGAAGCCCATCGAGCTCGCCGCCGCCGAGACGACCCCGCCGCCCAGTTCGGACGACATCGCGAGGCTCATGCCGGCGCCGCCCGAGCCGCCGAAGCCGATCGAGCTCGCCGCCGCCGAGACGACCCCGCCGCCCAGTTCGGACGACATCGCGAGGCTCATGCCGGCGCCGCCCGAGCCGCCGAAGCCGATCGAACTCGCCGCCGCCGAGACGACCCCGCCGCCAAGCTCGGACGACATCACGAGGCTCATGCCGGCTCCGCCCGAGCCGCCAAAGCCGATCCAGATCGCCGCGGCCGCACCGCCACCGCCGCCGCCCACGTCGGCCGACATCAGGAAGCTGATGCCCCCGCCGCCCGAGCCGCCGAAGCCGATCCAGATCGCCGCGGCCGCACCGCCACCGCCGCCGCCCACGTCAGCCGACATCAGGAAGCTGATGCCGCCGCCGCCCGAGCCGCCGAAGCCGATCCAGATCGCCGCTACCGCACCGCCACCGCCGCCGCCCACGTCGGCCGACATCAGGAAGCTGATGCCGCCGCCCCCTGCGCCGCCGAAGCCGATCCAGATCGCCGCGGCCGCACCGCCACCGCCGCCCACGTCGGCCGACATCAGGAAGCTGATGCCCCCGCCGCCCGAGCCGCCAAAGCCGATCCAGATCGCCG
>CANIEC010000005.1 GCA_947466085.1 Rhodospirillales bacterium | reverse complement strand
GGGCGTCACCACGGTGAAGCCGGGCGATCATGTGATCTTCTCGTTCCGCCCGCACTGCGGCCGCTGCCGGTACTGCACCCAGGGCCGCACCGTGCTCTGCATCGGCCGCGCCTCCGTGCCGCCGGGCTCGCAGTATGACGGCACGCTGCGGCTGAAGCACAAGGGCGAGGGCATCAACCAGATGGCCCGCATCGGTACCTTCGCCGAGGAGGTGGTGGTCCCTGAGGAGATGGTGATCCCGATCCGCAAGGACATGCCGTGGCCGCAGGCGGCGCTGGTCGGCTGCTGCGTGGCGACCGGCGTCGGCGCGGTGACGCGCCATGCCAAGATCGAGGCCGGCTCGACCGTGCTGGTGATAGGCTGCGGCGGTGTCGGCCTCAACGCCGTGCAGGGCGCCATGCTCTCCGGCGCCTCCAAGATCATCGCGGCCGACATCCTCGACAACAAGCTCGAGATGGCCAGGACCTTCGGCGCGACCCACACCGTCAACACCGCGACCGACAACGAGCCGGTCAAGAAGGTGAAGGAGATCACCGGCGGCCTCGGCGTCGACTATTCCTTTGACGCGGTGTCGATCGGCGCCACGCAGGCGCTGGCCTTCGACGCGCTGGCGCCGGGCGGTCACGCCGTCGCGGTCGGCATCTCGGCGGCCACGGTGAAGGCGCAATACTCGCCGATGGCGATGGTGTTCGGCGAGAAGACGATGAGTGGCACCTTCTACGGCTCGGTGCGCCCCGACCTCGATTTCCCGGTGCTGGTCGACCACTACATGAACAAGCGGCTGAACATCGACGGCCTGATCAGCCGCACCTACAAGCTCGAGGAGATCAACGAAGGCTTCAAGCGCATGATGGCGGGCGAAGTCGCGCGCGGCGTCGTGGTGTTCGGCTGACCATGTCCCTGTACGAAATTCTCGTCTTCGTGGCCCTCTTCGGGGTCGGTGGCTGGGCCTACTATCTCTACCGCCAGGACACGAAACCCAAGTGAGCACGCTCGACGAATTCGGTCTGACCGACGAACAGATCCTGATCCGGCGCAACGTCGCCGAGCTGCTGGCCCGGGTCCTGCCGCCGGAGGAAATCCGGCGGCTCGACGAGGAGTCGGCTTTCCCGCACGCCGCCTTCGATGCCCTGGCGCAAGCCGGTTACATGGCGCTGCCCTACGATCCCGCCTATGGCGGCATGGGCGGCAGCCGCAAGGATCTCGTCGTGCTGGTCGAGGCGCTGGCGCGTCACTACAGCGGCGCCTCCTCGCTCTATCTGCCGACGGTCGTCTATGGCGGCATGCATCTGCAGCTCACGGCGGGCGAGCATCTGCGGCGGCGCTACCTGCCCGAGATCTGCGCCGGCAAGCTCAAGTCGGCCTTCGCGCTGTCCGAGCCCGACACCGGATCGGACGCTTCGGGCATCAAGACGCGCGCGGTGCGCGACGGCAACGGCTATCGCCTCACCGGCCAGAAGCTCTACATCAGTGCAGCCCACGTCGCCGACTATCTGATGGTGGTGGCCAAGACCGACAGCGAGGCGCGGCACAAGGGCGTGACCCTGTTCTGGGTCGATGCGCGCGCCGCCGGGCTCACCATGAAGCCGCTGCCGACGCTCGGTCGTCGCACCACGCACGCCAACGAGATCTTCTTCGACGGCGTGTTCGTGCCGGCCGACCATGTGATCGGCGAGGAGAATCGCGGCTGGTCGGGCCTGATGAAGGGGTTGAACCTCGAGCGGCTTTGCCTGGCCGCACAGGCTTGCGGCAACATGCATTTCGCCATCGAGTACGCCAAGCGCTTCGCCCAGGAGCGCGTGCAGTTCGGCCAGCCGATTTCGAAGTTCCAGGCGATCCAGCACAAGTTCGCCGACATGCGCATCGCGCTGCGCACGACCCAGGCGCTGACCTATCGTCTGGCCGACATGCTCGATGCCGGCCTCGATCCGGTCGAGGAGACGGCGATCGCCAAGATCCAGGGCACCGACGGCGAGTTCAAGTGCGCCCATCTCGCCATGGAGATCATGGGCGGCGCCGGCTACACGATGGCGCACGACATCCAGCGCTTGTTCCGCGACGTGCGGGTCGGCTCGATCGGCGGCGGCACCAACGACATCCAGCGCAACACCATCGCCAAGATGATGGGCCTGTGAGGTGCGCAAGATCGGCGACGCGTCGTTTTTTCGCATCGTCGATCGCCTGCTGGAGCCCGGCACGACGCGCGTGCCGCGGACGTCGTGGAGCATCGACGGCGTGGACTGGCAGCGCGAGCGGCACAGTTATGCCGGCGCCAGCCATGGCTTCACCGTCGAGGTCACGACGGGACGCAAGAGCGGTGCGGCACCCTGGACGATGCTCGTGGTCAAGGAATACTGGCGCTCGGGGAGCGGCGAGGAGCTGAAGTCGCATCAATGGGCACATATCGAGACGGGCCGCCGTGCCGACGTCGTGGACTGGCTCGAACGGCAGGAGCGCCGTCTGGAAGGCGCTTGAGGCACCCTCTGCGCGCAACTTTTCAGTCCGTACAAAGGGCAGACGAGCACAAACGGTGACCATCGATGCGACCGTTTGAATCGCCTTGCGAGCCTTGCCCTGCCGGTCTAAACCCGGTCGCACCTTGGGCGCCGGACCTCGGACTGGCGCCGATATTTCAAGATTTCGCCGTAATTACAGAGACTTAACTCAATGCTGTCGCGCGTCATCGGGCTATTTTCGGCGGACATGGGCATCGACCTCGGTACGGCGAACACGCTGGTCTACGTGAAGGGTCGGGGCATCGTTCTCAACGAGCCGTCGGTCGTGGCGCTCACCACGCAGGCCGGGAAGCGTCAGGTTCTGGCTGTTGGCGAGGAGGCCAAGATGATGCTGGGCCGTACGCCCGGCAACATCCAGGCGATCCGCCCGCTGCGCGACGGCGTGATCGCCGACTTCGAGGTCGCCGAGGCGATGATCAAGCACTTCATCTCGAAGGTGCACAATCGCCGCAGCTTCGCCCATCCCCAGATCGTGGTCTGCGTGCCCTCCGGCTCCACCGCCGTCGAGCGCCGCGCCATCCAGGAATCGGCCGAGAGCGCCGGCGCCCGCAAGGTGTGGCTGATCGAGGAGCCGATGGCCGCCGCGATCGGCGCCGGCCTGCCGGTGACCGAGCCCACGGGTTCGATGGTCGTCGACATCGGCGGCGGCACCACCGAGGTGGCCGTGCTGTCGTTGGGCGGCATCGTCTATCCGCGCTCCGTGCGCGTCGGCGGCGACAAGATGGACGAGGCGATCATCGCCTACATCCGCCGCAATCATAACCTGCTGGTCGGCGAGAGCTCGGCCGAGCGCATCAAGAAGACCATCGCCTCCGCCTGCCCGCCGGACGACGGCGAGGGCCGCACGATGGAGATCAAGGGCCGCGACCTGATGAACGGCGTGCCGAAGGAGCTGGTCATCACCGAGCGGCAGATCGCCGAGAGCCTGCAGGAGCCGGTGAGCGCCATCGTCGAGGCCGTGAAGGTCGCACTGGAGAATACCGCGCCCGAACTGGCCGCCGACATCGTCGACAAGGGCATCGTGCTCACCGGTGGTGGCGCGCTGCTGGCCAATATGGACACCGTGCTGCGCCAGGCGACCGGCCTGCCGGTCTCGGTGGCCGAGGACCCGCTGCTGTGCGTGGCGCTTGGCACGGGCCATGCTGTCGAGAACATCGTACGACTGCGCGGCGTCCTTTCGTCGATGTACTAACAGGCCACGCCGCCGCCCGCTTGGGTTAGAATGGGCAGGAAATGGCGATTCGGGACGACTTCGAGGTAGTCGCGAGCCAGGTGCGCACCGTGGTGCAGCGCTTCGCTCTCGGCCTGCTCGTGATCGTGACCTTCGGCGTCATGCTGGTCGGCAAGGCCGACACCGTCCTGGTCGAACATGCCCGCGTCCTGGCGCTCGACATGGTGAGTCCCGTGCTGGAGACGATTGCCCGGCCGGTCGCCTATGCCAACCGGGCCATCGCCGATCTGCGCGAATTCGCGTCGCTGCGCGAGGAGAACGCTCGCCTGCGCGAGGAGAATGCCCGCCTGCTCGCCTGGCAGACGGCGGCACGTCGGCTGGAGAACGAGAACGAGGGGCTCCGGAGCCTCGCGAGGTTCCGCGAAGGTCCCGAGGCCTCCTTCATCACCGCCCGCCTCGTGGGCGACAGCGTCAGCGCCTACATGCGCGGCGCTCTGCTCAATGTCGGCCGCCGGGTGGGGGTCGCGCCGGGCCAGGCGGTCGTCACCGGCGAGGGGCTGGCCGGCCGCATCGCCGAGGTCGGCGAGAACAGCTCGCGTGTGCTGTTCGTGACCGACGTCAACTCGCGCCTGCCGGTCCTGGTCGAGCGCACGCGCGAGCGCGCCATCCTGGCCGGTGACAATTCGCCCCGGCTGCGCCTCGCCCTGCTGCAGAGCATCGCCGGCGTGCAGACCGGCGACCGGATCGTCACCTCCGGCCATGGCGGCAGCTTCCCGGTCGGCATTCCGGTCGGCGAGGTCGTCGAGACCAGCGAAGGCACCGTGCGCGTGCGGCCCTTCACCGATTTTTCGCGGCTGGAATTCGTGCGGGTCGTCGACTACGGCGTGACCGGCCTGGTCGGACCCGCGGCGCCGGGGCCGGCGGCGCCGCCCGCAGGCGTGCGGGTCCGCTGACATGCGCGCCGACGGCACCCTCGCCATCCTCGACCGCTGGGGCAGGGCAGCCCTGCCCGGCACGGTCCTGCTGTTCTTCGTCCTGCTGACCCTGGCGCCGCTGCGGGCGCCTTATCTGTCGGATACACTGCCGCTGCTGCCGGTCCTGGTGGTCTTCCAGTTCAGCCTGGTGACGCCCGAGCGGTTGCCGGGACCGCTGCTGCTGGTCATGGGCATCCTGCTCGACCTTCTGCTGGGCGGCCCGGGCGCCCCGGTCGGCATCAGCGCGCTGGGCTTCATCCTGGTCCGCGCCGCCGTCATCGCCAACCGCCGCTATCTCGTGGGCGTTCCGTTCCTGTTCCAGTGGATCGGCTTCTGCATCCTGTGCTGGGGCTACGTGGCGCTGGTCTGGGCCTTCACGACCCTGTGGACATGGGCAGCCATCGATCCGGTCCCCGCGATGTTGCAGTATGTCGTGATGATCGTGATCTACCCGCTGCTGGCGCCGCTGCTCGCCCGTGTGCGCGCCCGCGACCCGCTGAACGTGCCCGAGCTGTCGCGCGGCTCGGCGCGGCCTGGTGAGACGACGACATGAAGCATTTCCGGAAAGGCGACGGCGAACGCAGCGGTCTGTTCACCCGCCGGGCGCTGCTGCTGGGCGGGGCGCAGGCCGTTCTGCTGACCGCGCTGGCCGGCCGCCTCTACCAGCTCCAGGTCGTCGAGACCGATCGCTTCTCCTCGATGGCCGAGGAGAACCGCGTAAGCATGCGGCTCCTGCCGCCGTCGCGCGGGCTGATCTTCGATCGCGGCGGCGTGCCGCTGGCGGTCAACCGCAACAACTTCCGCGTCATGGCGGCGTCGGACCGTGGCCGCGGCGCCGACGTGCTGGTCGAGCGTCTCGATCAGATCCTGGTCCTGGGCGACGCCGAGAAGATCCGGCTGCTGCGCGAACTGCGCCGCAGCCGCAACGCGCAGCCCATCGTGGTGCGGGAGAATCTCGGTTGGGAGGAGGTCGCCCGGGTCGAGTTCAACGCCCCCGACCTGCCCGGTGTGTTCATCGATCTCGGCCAGTCGCGCGACTATCCCGAAGGCGACCTGATGAGCCACATCGTGGGCTATACCGGCCGCGTCGCCGACGAGGATCTGGCCGGCCGCGACGATCCGGTGCTGCAGCTCGCGACCATGCGGTTCGGCAAGAAGGGTGTCGAGCGCTCGCTCGAGGACGACCTGCGCGGCCGGGCCGGCGCCGTCCAGGTCGAGGTCAATGCGGTGGGCCGGGTCGTCCGCGAGCTCGACCGCACCGAGGGCCAGCCCGGGGCGAATGCGCTGCTCACCATCGATCTCGACATCCAGCGCTTCGCCGCCGAGAAGATGAAGGAGCACCAGAGCGGCTCCGTGGTGGTGCTCGACGTCATCACCGGCGACGTGATCGCCATGGTCTCGACCCCCGGCTTCGATCCCTCGACCTTCGCCCGCGGCATCACGCAGGCGGAGTGGCGTGACCTGCTCGACGATCCCCAAAGGCCCCTGCACAACAAGGCGATCGCCGGAGTCTATCCGCCGGGCTCGACCTACAAGATGGTGACCGCGCTGGCCGCCCTGGACGCCAAGGTGATCGACCCGTGGACGCGCCTGCCGTGCCCCGGCTTCCTCGAGCTGGGCAAGATCAAGTTCCATTGCTGGCTGAAGGGCGGTCACGGCTCGACCAACGTCACAGAGGCGATCGCCATGTCGTGCGACTGCTTCTTCTACGAGGCGGCGCGGCGGGCCGGCATCGATCGCGTGAGCGACATGGCGCAGCGCCTGGGATTCGGCAAGGTGAGCGAACTGGGCCTGCCCGGCGAATCGGCAGCCAACCAGCCGACCCGCACCTGGAAGCAGGAGAAGATCGGCAAGGCCTGGCAGCACGGCGACACGTTCAACCTCGGCATCGGCCAGGGCTACATGACCGCGACGCCGCTGCAGCTCGCCATCATGACCGCGCGCCTTGCCAACGGCGGCTACGAGGTCCAACCCAACCTGCTGCTGGCCAAGGCCACGCCGCGCGAGGAGCTGGCGCCGCCCGCGCCGCGCACCAAGCCGACCGCGCCGTCGCTCCGTCTCAATCCGCAGCATCTCGCGGTGATCCGCCAGGGCATGTCCGACGTGGTCAATACCGGCTATGGCACGGCCAACGCGCTGCGCTCCAAGCAGCCCGAGTTCACCTACGCCGGAAAGACCGGCACGGCACAGGTCAAGCGCATCACCGAGCGTGAGCGCGAGATGGGCATCACCCAGGCCTCGCTGCCCTGGCACCTGCGCCACCATGCGCTCTTCGTCTGCTACGGGCCGGTCGACAATCCGCGCTATGCCTGCGCCGTGATCGTCGAGCACGGGCAGGCGGGCGGCGCCACCGCGGGCCCGATCGGCCGCGACGTGCTGGTCGAGACCATGAAGCGCGACCCGTCGCGACGCACCGACCGCTTCAGGAAGATGGCGTCGCGATGAGCCTCGCCGCCATGGGCAGCAGCGCCTCGCTCGACGCGCCGGCACCGGTCGGCTTCGCCGAGAAGATCTGGCGCATCAACTGGGGCCTCGTGCTGGTGCTGACGGCGATCGCCGGCGTCGGCGTGCTGGCGCTCTATTCGGCGGCCGGCGGCCGCTTCGAACCCTGGGCGGCGCGCCACGCGGTGCGCTACGGCTCGGCCCTGATGCTGATGCTGGTGGTCGCGCTGGTCCATCCCAAGGTCTGGCTGGCGCTCGCCTGGCCGATCTACATCGTCTCCGTACTGTTGCTGGTCGCGGTCGACGTGATCGGCAAGATCGGCATGGGTGCCCAGCGCTGGCTGGTCCTCGGCCCGATCCAGATCCAGCCCTCGGAGATCGCCAAGGTTGCGGTGATCCTGGTGATCGCGCGCTACTATCATGGGCTGCGCAGAGAGCAGGCCGGGCAGTTCCTCTACGCCCTGCCGCCGCTCGCCATGATCCTGGTCGTGGTCGGCCTCGTCATGGTCCAGCCCGACCTCGGCACCGCCATGATGGTGCTGATGGGCGGCGGCGCGCTCCTGTTCGTGGCCGGGGTGCGGATCTGGATGTTCCTGGCGGCCGGCGTGGCCGCGGTAGCCTGCCTGCCGATCGCCTGGTCGCTGATGCACGAGTACCAGAAGAAGCGGGTGCTCACCTTCCTCGATCCCGACCGAGATCCGCTGGGCGCCGGCTATCACATCACCCAGTCGAAGATCGCCATCGGTTCGGGCGGCATGTTCGGCAAGGGCTTCCTGAAGGGCACGCAATCGTCGCTGAACTTCCTGCCCGAGAAGCAGACCGACTTCATCTTCACCACCTTCGTCGAGGAATGGGGCATGGCCGGCGCCCTCGTCCTGCTTGGCCTGTACGCCCTGGTCGTGGTCTGGGGCTTTTCCATCGCCTTCCGCAGCCAGCATCATTTCGGCCGCCTGCTGGCGCTCGGTGTGACCGCGATGCTGTTCCTCTACATGTTCATCAACACCGCCATGGTGATGGGCATGCTGCCGGTCGTCGGCGTGCCGCTGCCGCTGGTCAGCAACGGCGGCACCGCGCTGCTGTCTGTGATGTTCGCCTGCGGACTGCTGATCGGGGTCAATGTCTACCGCGATGCGCAACTGCCCCGGACACGGTAAGCAAGCCTGCAAAATTTCCTTTAAAAGAGTCTATCGACAAGGCGAACCCGCCTTGGTATAGCCGCCGCCTTCCGGGCAGTGACCCCTGAAAAGGGGGGCGCATAGCTCAGTTGGTAGAGCAGCTGACTCTTAATCAGCTTGTCCCAGGTTCGAGCCCTGGTGCGCCCACCATTCCCGGAAAGCAAAGAAGCCCCCGAATTTCGCTGATTATCGGCGCTTGTAGCGAAGGCTTCGTGTCTGCTGCACTGTCGCAGCGCACGGTCTGATTTCGCTGGCGGAAGCCACCCGGTAGTCACGAGATGGACACCGGAATCAGCGTCTCATCGCCTTGCTCCAATCGATCTCGTGGCCGGCCGCCTCCAGTTCGCGCGCGAGCGCCTGCTTCCAGGCGCCGCCATCGTCGTACGGCTCGTACACGACGCCCGCATAGTCGGACGGCACTTCAAGCTCGCCCCGCTTGAGTACACAGACGTGGTTTCGTCCTAGTTTCGCAATGAAGATCCCACGTCAGAAGCACCACGGCGAAGCCGACGGCACCATGCGCTTCGATTTTCTCGATGATCGTGCGGCCTTGATTTGCCTGTTCATGAAGGATGATCGGGACGAAGCCCGAGATCGACGAGCTGGCCGACGGGAAATGACGAGCGTTGTCGGCCGCCGTCCAAGAACGGCGCCCGAGGTGTGGCGCGTCCTCCAAGCCATCTGGCGTGCCACCGACGGATGTCCGCAGGCCTGGCGCGAGCTGGACGGGCTGGGTCTTTCCGAGAACCGCATCGGCGTGCAGCGTGCCGTGACCGAGGGGTTGCTGCTGGTCGAGAGCGGGCACAGCGCCTGCATCACCGACGCCGGCCGGCGTGTGTTGCAGGCGGCTTGAGACTGCGGCCGGCGCCCACGGTTTGCCTCAATTGGCGTTCAAGCAGGCCTGTGACTGTTCCGCCATCCGCGGGTAGAGACTATGGACAGCAATTCAGATCGTCAGGACGTCCCGGTCCCCAGCCGGCGGGCGTACTCCGAGCCCGTGCTGAAGCGCTTAGGAACTTGGCGGGAATTGACCCGGTCCGTAGGTCATAAGGGCGCGAAAGACGGTCGGGATAGGGGCTCCGACAAGCGAACCAGCTGGTAGACGCATCGGCATCTGGTCAGTGAGGTAGTCGCTCGAGGCCGCCCCGATCGTGCCTCGTCTGCGGCATACACATCTGGCTATCCGACCATGTGAGCTCAGTGCTGCTTCAGATAGACAGTTCCAGGCACTTTCCGGCACTGGGTCGTTGCTTCGCACTGGCGCTTCTGGTGATGGCCCAGCCTTGCACAGACCGTCACCGACGGCGACACCATCAAACATCACGATCAGACACACCCTCCGTGGGGTATCGATGCCCCGGAGACCAAGCAGAACTGCGCCGAAGGCCGGGACGCGGGCCAGGAGACCACCAATTCCCGATAGGCCCGCTCAACGACGCGGCGAGCCCCGGCGGAAGCAAACGGTTGTCGATCTGCATGAAGTCGACCAGGCGCATCGCTTCCCGTGACGCCCGCGGGACGGGCCTGGACTTTCTCATCGGCACCAGCGCCAACGCCTCAATCCGTGCCGGTTTTCTCCAGCCAGTCATGCTCCAGCAATCTCAGCCGGCTAGTGACGGAAAGCAGGAAGGCTGTCGACCAGCCGAACAGGATCAGCCCGTTGCCCGCCTCGATTGCGCCAAACAGCCGCCAGTTGCCCTCGAGCACGACGTCCCCGTAGCCGAGGGTCGTGAAGGTCACGGTCGAAAAATAGAGTGCCGTCTCGAAGTCTCCCACGGCACCGATCGCCCAGAAAGCGGCCGCATACAGCCAGATCTCGACCGAATGGATGGCCACCAGCCCCAGGACCACGAACAGGATGACGCCGAGCGGGACGAGGCGGCTTTCGTGGGCCCGGATGCGATGCGCCCTGTCGCGCAGCACCCACAAGAGGCCGAGCAGGCCGCCGAGATGGATGGCGACGGTGAGGCTGACCATGAAGGTCGCGAGCGCGAGGTTGGCAAACATGCGTTGTCCGACATTCCCCAGATGAACCCTTGGAAGAGTCATGGTCGAAAGTTGGTGACGGTCTTGATCAGGAGGGCGGCATATCGTGGGGTCGTTGAAGCCTCTCCTTCTCCATCGAAGGACTGATATGGCGTGTCGACTCCAACGTCGTCAAACTGGTTCAGCCAGGCACTTTCGGCGATCGACTCACTGAAGTCTTGCGCCGTCCGGTGTGCCGCTCTGCCATGATCCTTTTGCCCCCTCCAAGCATGACCGGACGTGACCGGCTGTTGCAGGGTGGATTATCGGGAGAGGGGCTGGCTTGCTACAAGGGACTCCTCCGGAGTTTCACCGCCATGCGCATCGTCTGCCTTGTCCTCGCTCTCCTGCTCCCGGCGTTCGGCGCGCGTGCCCAGACCGCGTCGCCCGACTTCTTCGCCTTCGTGCTGCTGGCCGAGGGCCGCGATGGCCGGCCCGTGCCGATGGTGCGCAGCGTCGCCGAACGCGCGACCGCCTGTCCGGTGCTGCGCTCCTCGGCGGGCGGTGCCTCCACGGCGATGACGCCGCGCCGCCGCCCGCCGGGCGGTCATTTCGACGCGGTGACGGTCTGCGAGGCGCTTTATCCGGTGGGCGAGGCGGCCAGCGTCTTCCTGGGCGACCGTCGCATCGACCTGCCGAACGTTTCGCTGGGCACGCCGCGCCGCGTCGTGCTGATCGGCGACAGCGGCTGCCGCGGCGAGACCCCGGCCAAGCCGCAATCCTGTAGCGGCGACGGGTTCGCCAAGGTGTGGCCGTTCGGCATCCTGTCCGACGAGGAGTCCGACAAGCGCCCCGACCTGATCGTGCATGTCGGCGACTACAATTACCGCGGCACCGAGCGCGGCCTGGTGCTGCCGCCCGGCCTCACCGGCTATGCCGCGCCGCTGCATGTGAGTGTCTACGATACGGGCGATCTCGACGACGAGGACATCGCCAGCCTGCCGATCGGCGCGGCCTACTGGAGCCAGAACATCGAGGGCAGCCCGAACCCGGACAAATGGACCAACTGGCGCGACGATTTCTTCAGGCCCGCCGCCAGGCTCCTGGTCGCCGCGCCCTGGCTGTTCAGCCGCGGCAACCATGAACTCTGCAGCCGCGGCGGCCCGGGCTGGTTCTACCTGCTCGATGCCGGCTCGCCCTTGCTCGGACCGGGGCATCACCAGAAGGAATGCCCGCCGCAGCTGCCGGCGGACTGGCGCCCCGGCGCCTGGCCCGCGCCGCCGGCCCAGCCTTTTGCCGGCCTGCCTTTCCCGATCGTCTCCAATGGGCCGTTCCGGCTGAAGCTCGGAAAGCTGAACATCATCGCCGTCGATTCGGCGAACGCCGCCGACGCGGTGCTCTACAATCTCGACACCTACCTCACGCAGTATCGCGAGGTGGCGCGGATGCTCGAAGAGGACCCGACGCCGACCTGGCTGGTGACGCATCGGCCGGTCTGGGCGGTGGTGAAGCGCGACAAGGGCGGGCCGATCGGCCTCACCCCCTACGGCTTCATCAACGAGACGCAGCGCGAGGCCATCAACCGCGTCTTCGGTCGAGGCCTGCCGCGTCACGTCACTGCGGTCATCGCGGGCCACATGCACCGTTTCCAGGCGATCGGCTTCGAGGGAGCACACCCGCCTCATCTGGCGGTCGGCACCGGCGGCATGGAGCTGTCGCATGTGCAGCCGCCGCCGTCGCCGGACAATCCCAAGGCGCCGGTGCGTGTCGAGGGGCTCGACAGGAGCCCGGCCTGGGTCGTCGGCCTGCGCGACTTCGCGGCGATGATCGTGCGCCCGGTCGACGACGGAACCTGGACCAGCGTCCTCTACGGCGCCGGGGGCGACACCCTGGCGATCTGCGATTCGCGCTGGCCGGGCCCTGGTCGCCAGCGTTCGGTTTGCGAACTCCAGTAACGGGTCACGGTCGGTCGAGGCCGGCGGCGACCTCGCGCTGGTAGAAGAGCAGGTCGAGTTCGGGCGCGGCCTTGCCGAGGCTCGTCAGGATCATGTGCGCGTGACCGCGATGATGGGTCTGGTGGTTGAACCAGTGGTCCAGAGCCGGCATCAGCTCCTGCACGAACTCCTCCGGACTCGAGACGCGCCGATAACGGATGACGCCGGCGAGCCGCGCCTCGTCCAGCCCGTGGATCCACGCAACGATACGCGCGTCCTCGGCCTCCCGGGCGGCTCGGAGCTCCTTGAAGTCGGCATGCACGATCGCGTCGAGCCGTGACGGTGCATCGCCTTCGCCGGTGAAGCGTTGCATCCAGATGCGATCGGTTGCCAGCAGATGATTGAGCGTGCCGTGCATCGACTTGAAGAACGCTCCGCGGTCGGCGCGATACTCCGAATCGTCGAGCCCGGCTGCGGCCGCGTAGAGCCGGTGGTTGGCCCAGGCATTATAGCCCGCGAAGGTGTGGTAGTGCTTCTTCATGTCGGCATCCTGCACCAGCCGGCCGCGCCTTCAAGATTGATTGGCTCTTTCAATCCGTCGTCCGCACCGCACCCAGGAGTACCCAGATGACGAAACGGATCGGCATCCTCACCAGCGGCGGCGACTGTGCCGGCCTCAATGCCACGATCCGCGCGGTGGCGCTGCGGGCGCATCATGGTCACGGCTGGACGACGGTGGGGCTGCGCTACGGTACGCTGGGGCTGCTCGAACGCCCCGTCGACGCCGTCACCCTCGATCCGGATCGCCTCAGCGCCGCCCTGGCGCGGCAGGGCGGCACGTTTCTCGGCAGCACCAATCGCGGCGACCCGTTCGCCTTCCCGATGCCTGACGGCAGCCGCAAGGACCGTTCCGGCGAAATGGTCGAGGGGCTGAAGCAGCTCGGCCTCGACGGCCTGATCGGCGTCGGCGGCGACGGCAGCCTCGCCATCCTGCGCAAGCTGCTGGAACCCTCGGGGATTGCCTTCGTCGGCATTCCCAAGACCATCGACAACGATGTCTGCCGCACCGAGCGCGCCATCGGCTACTCGACCGCCGTCGCCATTGCCACCGAAGCGCTCGACCGGCTGCAGCCGACCGGCACCAGCCACGAGCGCACCATGGTGCTCGAAGTGATGGGCCGCGACGCCGGCCACATCGCCATCGCCGCGGCCATCGCCGGCGGTGCCGATGTCGTGCTGATTCCCGAAATCCGCTGGAAGCTCGAGCGGGTCGTCGAGCATATCGCGCAGCTGCGGGCGGTGGGCCGCACGTCGGCGCTGGTCGTGGTGGCGGAAGCCGCCGGCCAGTCGGACGAGGCGGTGGATCCTGCCGCCGACGCGCCCGATCACGGCGTCGGCGACTGGCTGGCCAAGCGTCTGGCCAAGGCCACCGGCGCGGAGGCGCGCGCCACCGTCCTGGGGCACGTGCAGCGCGGCGCCATGCCGACGGCGGAGGACCGGCTGCTCGCCTCGGCGCTGGGCGTGAGGGCGGTCGACCTGCTGGCCGAAGGAAAAGGCGACCACATGGTGGCCTGGTGGAATCGCCAGGTGATCGACGTGCCGCTCGCCAAGGTGGTCGGCCGGTCGCGCACCGTCGATGCCGACGGCACCCTCATCCGCACCGCCCGCGCGCTGGGGATCTGCCTGGGCGACGCCGTCTAGCAGGCCGCTGAAATGGTCAGAGTCGGGCGAATAGACGAAACAAACGAAATCAACGAAACAATCGAAGCCGGAGTCGCACCCCTCCGTGACTCTGGTGCCGTGGTGACCGTTGAACTTCGGAAAAGCCTTTTAAAACAACCCGCTAAGCGAGATCGCTGCGCGACAGCCAGAAGACCTCGCCTTCGCTCAGCTCGGTGTCGAGCCAGATGAAGGGGAGCCGCGGATAGGCGGCTTCCAGGGGCGCACGGCCGCGGCCGATCTCGCACACCAGGCCGCCGCTCTTGGTCAGGTGGTTCGGTGCTTCGGCGAGGATGCGATGCACCAGGTCCAGCCCGTCGTCGCCCGCGGCCAGCGCCATGCGCGGCTCGTGCCGGAACTCGGGCGGCAGCTTCGCCATGCCGCCGGCATCGACATAGGGCGGGTTGCTGATGATCAGGTCGTAGCGCTGGCCCTGCAGCGGCTTGAAGAGATCGCCGCGATGCAGGGTGATGCGGTCGCCGAGACGGTGCGTCGCCACGTTGCGCCGCGCCAGCGCCAGCGCGCCGGCCGAGAGGTCGACCGCATCGATCTTCGCGCGTGGAAAGGCGAGCGCCGCCAGGATGGCCAGGCAGCCCGAGCCGCAGCAGAGATCGAGGATGCGGCGCGGCCTGGCGGTCGGCAGGGCGCCGCCGGCCAGCAGATCGCCGATGAAGGAGCGCGGGATCAGCGCCCGGCGGTCAATGTGGAACCGCACGCCGTGCATGTAGGCGGCCTCGAGCAGGTAGGGCGCCGGCATGCGCAACGCGATCCGCGCCTCGATCAAGGTCATGAGGCGCGCCTTCTCGGGTTCCGTCGGTACGAGGTCGAGCCACGGGTCGATGCGGGAGATCGGAAGACGCAACGCCTCGAGCACCATGAAGGCGGCCTCGTCGACCGCATTGGTCGTGCCGTGACCATAGGCCAGCCGCGCGGTGCGAAAACGCGCGACGGCGAAGTGGAAGAAATCACCCAAGGTGACGAGAGAGGATTTGGTCGCGCGTGCCATGCGGGCCTACATTACCGGATATGAATCGCCGCGCGCTTCTTTTCGCCGGACTCGCTGTCGCGGCGGCCGCCGGGGCTCCGGCACGCGCCGTCCCGGCCGAGATCAGGGTGATCCTGATCGGCGGCCCGGACTGTCCGCCCTGCGTGCGCTGGAAGCGCGAGTATCTCGAAGCCTGGATCGCCTCGCCCGAGTTCCGCCAGGTCGTCTGGGAAGAGGTCGAGGCAGCGCGCTTCCGCGAGGTCTATCAGGAGCGATACTGGCCGGGCGACCTCGCCCCCATCCTCGCCCAGATCCCACGCAAGAGCGGGGCGCCGCGCTTCCTGATCGTGCAGGCGGGCCGCATCGTGTCGAACAATCTCGGCGTCAGCAAATGGGCCAGCACACTCGACGATCTTCGCAAACTTCTGGGGTAGGCAACATGGCAGGCGCGCTCGACGGTCTGGTCGTCCTCGATCTCACGACCCATCTCTCCGGTCCTTTCTGCGGCATGCAGCTCGCCGACATGGGCGCCGACGTCATCAAGATCGAGAGCCCGCAGGGCGATTCGATGCGGGGCGCGCCGCCGTTCATCGAGGGCGAATCGGCGCCCTTCATGCTGTGGAACCGCAACAAGCGCGGCCTCAAACTCGATCTCAAGAACGAGGACGATCTCAAGGTCTTCTGGGAGCTGGTCGACGGTGCCGACGTGGTGCTGGAGAATTTCCGCCCCGGCGTCATGAAGCGGCTGGGACTCGGATGGGACGCACTGCACGCGCGCAACAAGCGGCTGGTGCTGGGCTCGATCTCGGGCTTCGGCCAGACCGGCCCTTATGCCGGCCGCGGCGGCTTCGACCTGATGATCCAGGCCATGTCGGGCCTGATGTCGGTGACGGGCCCGAAGGACGGCCCGCCGTACCGCATTCCGCTCGCCATCTCCGACGTGGGCGCCGGGCTCTATCTCACCATCGGCGTCCTGAGCGCGCTGCAGGCGCGGCACAAGACCGGCGAAGGCCAGTGGGTCGAGACCTCGCTGCTCGAGGCCACGGTGTCGCTGGGCGTCTACGAGGCAGCCAACTTCTTCGCCAACGGCATCCGGCCCGAGAAGCTCGGCCAGGCGCACCGCGGCTCCTCGCCCTACCAGGCGTTCCAGACGGCCGACGGCTGGCTGACCATCGGCGGGGCGCAGCAGAATTTCTTCCGCAGGCTCTGCGCCCTGATCGGCCGGCCCGAACTGCCGGAGGATCCGCGCTTCAAGGCCAACGCCGACCGGGTGAAGAATAACGAGCAGATCGTCGCCATCCTGCAGGCCGAGATCGCCAAGCGCACGACCGACGACTGGATGGCGACGCTGGAGAAGGAGGGCATCCCGGCCGGTCCGGTGCTGCATCACGACGAGGTCTTCGCCGATCCCCAGATCCTGGCGCGCGGCATGGTGGCCGAGGTCGAGCACGCCAAGGCCGGCACGCAGAGGACGCTGGGCGTGCCGCTCAAGCTATCGGCGACGCCGGGTGGCGTTCGTCGTCCCGCGCCGACGCTCGGCCAGCACGATTCGGAGATCCGGGGCAAACGCCGCTAAATCGCTGCCAGGCTTTGCTCGGACTGTTACCAACGCGAACGCTGGTACTTGTCCGGTACGCCGTCGCCGTTCCGGTCGCGGTCGTAGCGGTCGGGGATGCCGTCCCGGTCGCTGTCCCTCGCCCGCTGATATTGCGGCCTCGGCGGGGCCACCGGCACCGGCACGTAGCGCGTCTGGGTGATCACCTGCGGCCGGGGCGGCGGCGGTGCGTAGTAGGTCGGGGCCGGCCGGTAGTAGCTCGGCTGGCTGACATAGTTGTTGGAATAGCCGGAATAGCCGTAGTTCGATCCGTAGCCCGGGCTGTAGCCATAAGTCGTCGGATAGCCCGACTGTTCAACGCACCCCGCCGTCACCACCACGAGGCTCGCGGCGGCGAGCCAGCTGACGCAGCGCATTCTGTTCCCTCCAGGAGGAACGCCCGATGTCGAGCGGGACGTTCCCATGAACGGAGATTCGCGGGGGACAGTGGCGGCGCGGGGGCGCGGAGAAGCTTTGTTCGAGGCGGGCGGTGATCGATTGGTGACCGGACGCAGAAACGGCTCCCGGATTTCCACGGGAGCCGGTCGATCATGTTCGCAGTCGTCGAGCTAGCGCTGGAAGGCGTCCGGAATGCGATCGCCATTGGCGTCGATGTCGTTGCGGTTGGGGATGCCATCGCGGTCGTAGTCGCCGTTCGGACCGCGCTGGGAGGTGGCGCGTGAATACGGGTTGCCGTTCGGGTTGTAGGAAGGGTTGTTGTTGTAGTAGGCGGCGTTGTTGTTGTAGCCGCTGTTGTACGGGTTGTTGCTGGGGTTGTAGGCGTTGTTGTTGGCCGGCCGGGTATTGTAGCCGTTGTTGTAGGCATACGGGTTGTTGGGTCCGGTCTGGTTGCAGGCCGCGGTCGCGGCCAACAGGCCTGTCACCATCAAGAACTTCAGCTTGTTCATCGCTACCTCCGTTTTGGGGGAACCCGTCTCGTGACGGGGACGCTCCCTCACAAACGGGGCAGGGCCTCCGAAGTGGCGGTGCGGTGCGAAAAGATGATGTGGGGCAAAGACCGTCCGCCCGGCAACCTCGCGGGTTGCCGGGCGTTGGTGGCTCTTGCTTCGTGACTAAAGCGCGCGCCTAAAGCGCACCGGGGGCCGGGCCGCGCGCGACCTTGGCATTGAGCTTCGGCGGATGGGTCACGATCGACTTCAGCGCCGGCACCGGCTTGCGCAGCTTGGCGATGTTGGGCAGCGGCCGGGCGAGCACCGGGTTGGTCTTGAACGCCTGTTCCATGGCGTGGGCGGCGCCCAGCACCTCGCCGTCGCCGCGGAAGCGGCCGACCACCTGCAGGCCAAACGGCATCTTCTTGTCGTCGACGCCGCAGGGCAGCGAGACGGCCGGGTTCGACGTCAGCGTGACGAAGTACTTGGTTGCCATCCAGTGGTAGTAGGTGCCGAGCTTCTTGCCATCCATCTCCTCGATGTAGAGCTGCTTCCAGGGGAAGGGCGAGAAGCCGACGGTCGGGCCGATGACCAGGTCGTAGTCCTTGTAGATCTCCTGGAAGGCCCGGAAGATCCGCGTCTGCTCGCCATGGGCCCAGGCGAAGTCGGCCAGGCTGAGCTTCGCGCCGAGCTCGTAGTTGGCGATGATGTTCGGCCCGAGCATGCTGCGATTGTTGTTGTAGACGTCGTGGTAACGCGACAGGAAGCTCACCGCGCGGATCACGTCGAAGCAGCGGTCGGCGCCGCCGTAATCGACGTCCACCTTGTCGAGGCTGCGGAAGAACGGCTTCATCGCCTTGATCTTCTCGCGGAAGGTCTGGCGGATCGACTTCTCGACCGGCGCGCCGCCGAAATCCTCGGTGTAGGCGACCCGCAAGCTGCCGAGATCGACCGGCCACGGGTCGGCATAGGCTTCCGGCTCGAGCGGGAAGGAGAGCGGATCGCTGTCGTGCTGGCCGACCTGTGTGGCGAACAGCAGGCAGACATCGGCGACGCTGCGGCCCATCGGCCCCAGGACTGAGATTGGCGTCCAGCCCATGGCGCGCCGTTCGACCGCGACCATGCCGGGCGAGGGGCGGAAGCCCACGACGCCGCAGAAGGCGGCCGGGTTGCGCAGGCTGCCGCCGGTGTCCGAGCCGGTGCAGACCGGCAGCATGTCGGTGGCGAGCGCCGCGGCCGAGCCGCCCGACGAGCCGCCGGCGTTGAGCATCGGGTTGAAGGGATTGCCGGTGGCGCCCCAGACCGGGTTGCGGCTGTTCGAACCGGCGCCGAATTCCGGCACGTTGGTCTTGCCGACGATGATGGCGCCGGCGGCGCGCACGCGGCCGACCATGACGTTGTCGTAGCCCGGCACATAGTCGCGATAGAGCGGCGAGCCGTAGGTGGTGAGGAGGTCCTTGGTCTCCTCGAGATCCTTGATGCCGGCCGGGAGACCGTGCAGCAGCGGCAGGTCCTCGCCGCGGCGCACGGCAGTCTCGGCCGCCTTGGCTTCCTTGCGCGCCCGGTCGACGCACATCGCCGTGACGGCGTTGACGGCGGGGTTCACCTCCTCGATCCGCTCCAGGCAGGCGTCGAGCAGCTCGACCGGCGAGATTTCCTTGGTGCCGATGCGGCGGCGCAGCTCGACCGACGACAGGGAGACGAGTTCTTCTTTCGACATTTCTTCCTCTTGTTGAAATCGATTACGGCCGGTGCAGCTGGACGGGTTCACGTGTCACGGTGCGGCGGCCGCGCTTGTAGGCGGCGAGCACCGGCGCGATGGTCCTGAGGGCCATGACGGCATCGGGGGCATCGAGGACGACGAGATCGGCCGGACCGCCGATGGCGATGCCGTAGTCTTCCTTGCGCATCAGCCTGGCGGCCGACTTGGTCGTCATGTCCCACAGCGCCTTCACCTCGTCGTCGTTGGCGCGCTGGGTGACGATCGCGTGCATGTTCACCTGGCGCAGCAGCTGGCCATCGCCGAACGGCGTGAACGGGTTGAGGATGTTGTTGGAGGCGACGGAGCAGGTGACGCCGCGCTCGGTCAGAAAGTTCAGGTCGAGGACGTTGCGCGGCACGTTGTGGTCGGTGTGGCGGCCGCCGAGATAGAGGTCGGTCGCGGTCAGCACGGTTGCGGCGACGCCGGTGTCGGCCATGCGCCGGGCGACCTTGTCGAGGTCCTTGAACGGCATGGTCGAGAGCTTCCCGACATGCCCGACCGCGACCCGGCCACCCCATTTGTATTTCTCGGCGAGATCGCAGACCAGCAGCGTGTCGAGATGCTCGGCCGTGGGACCGCTGTCGACATGCATGTCGATATCGGCATCGAACTCGCGCGCCATCTCGAAGACGCGATGGATCTGGGCCGCGCTGTCGCTGTCGTAGCTGGGCGCCGCGCCGACGACCCTCGCGCCGTTCTTCAGCGCCTCGACCATCAGCTCGTCGGTGCCGGGATTATTGGTCAAGCCTTCCTGCGGCATGACGCAGAGCTCGATGTCGATCGCCCACTTGTACTTGTCGACCAGCGCCTTGACGCCCTCGAAGCCGCGCATCCCGATCTTGGGATCCACTTCGCAATGGGGGCGCATGCGGGTGGCGCCGTGGCTGATGCATTTCTCGATGGTGGCCGAGGCACGTTCGATCACGTCCTCGACCGTCATGGTGTGCTTGACCGCCGACACGCGCTCCATCGCGAGGTGCGGCATGCGCTTGGTGTTGTGCTCGCAGCGGCCGAGGATGCACGCCTTGTCGAGATGGATGTGGGTATCGACGAAGCCGGAGCAGACCAGGCGGCTGTGGCCCTTGTATTCTTCCCGGGCGCTACCGCCCAGCTTCGGCGCGATGGCGGCGATGCGGCCTTGCACGACGCCGATGTCCGTGGTCGGTTGATCGGGCGTACTGTCGGCGAGCCGCACATCGCGCAGGACAAGGTCGAAATCCATCATCACTCCAGTCGCCAGCAGCGGCCGGCACGCATGTTGCACCATGCCGTCGTCCATTGACAGCCCGACGGCCCCGGAGGCTCAGCAAGAACCATGCTCTCTCGACGTCATCTCCTGCTTGCAGGCACCGCCGCCGTCGCTTCCCCGAGCATGGCCGCGGGCCAGACCGCGACTCCTACGCCCTGGCCGACCAAGCCGATCCGCTGGATCGTCAACTTCCCGCCCGCGGGTGCGGCCGACATCATGTCGCGGGCGCTGGCCGAGTATTTCGGCACCAAGCTCGGCCAACCGATCGTCGTCGAGAACAAGCCCGGCGCCGGTGGCATGCTGGGCGCCGACATCGTGGCCAAGGCCCGCGGCGATACGCACATCGTGATGATTTCCAGCGCCGCGTCGCACGGCATCGGGCCGGTTCTCTACAAGGACGTTCCCTACGACCCGCTGGCCGACTTCACGCACATCCATCTGGTGGGCACCTTCCCGACCGTCCTGGCCGTGAACGGCACCTCGCCGATCACCTCGACGAAGGAGCTGATCGAGATGGCACGCGCCAAGCCGGGCGAGGTGACCTACGGGTCGGGCGGCAACGGCACCATGAACCATCTCGTGGGCCAGTTGCTGGCACTGGCGGCCAAGGTGCAGCTCACGCACATTCCCTATCGCGGTTCGGCGCCGGCGATGAACGACCTGATGGGCGGCCAGATCACCGCGCTGATGGAGAGCCTGCCGACGGCGAGCGGCTATTTCACCTCCAAGCGCATGAAGCCGCTGGCGGTGAGCGAGGATCAGCGCGCGCCGACCCTGCCGGACGTGCCGACCTTTCGCGAGGCGGGATTCCCGGAAGTCGTGGCGACCAACTGGTTTGGCTTCTCCGCACCTGCCGGTATCCCGCCAGAGATCGCCAAGCGGTGGGAGGTGGAGATCGCCGCCGCCCTGCAAAGCGCTGAGATCAAGGACCGGTTCGACAAGCTCGGCATCCGGCCCGGCACGCTGGGCTCGGAGGGCTACACTGCGCTCATCGCCAAGGAACTGCCGCGCTGGCGCGAGGTGATCAAGGCGGGAAATATCCGCGCAGACTGATTGCCTGCTGCGCCGCTTCCGGCACAATGCGCGCCGGAGGAAATCAAGATGGTGCATCCGCTTCGCGACAAGGCGGCCGTCAGCGGCATTGGCGAGACCGCATACACGCGCGGTACGACCAAGAGCGGGCTCGCGCTGCAGCTCGAGGCCAGTCTCAAGGCGCTCGACGATGCCGGGATCGATCCGCGCGACGTCGACGGTGTCATCCCGTACTTTCCGGGCGGCGCGATCGCCGAGGACTTCATCGCCAATCTCGGCCTGAAGGATCTCACGCTCTCGGCCTTCATCCCGATGGGCGGTGCCACCTGCGTCGCCGCGATCCAGATGGCGGCGATGGCGGTGACGACCGGCGTGTGCAAGCACGTGCTGATCTCGGTCGGCCGCACCGGTTACTCCGGTTCGCGCGTCTCGACGCGCCTGCAGCAGTTCCCGGTGTTCGCCCAGGCCGCCGAGTTCGAACTACCGATCGGCATGTTCGCGCCGGCCCAGCTCTATGCCCAGGGCGCGCGCCGCCACATGGAACTCTACGGCACGACCGCGCGCCAGTTCGCCGAAGTGGCCGTCGTCACGCGCCAGCACGCGATCCTCAACGGCAACGTGGTGATGAACAAGCCGCTGACGGTCGAAGACCATCACGCCTCGCGCATGATCTCCGACCCGTTCCGCCTGTTCGACTGCAGCCTGGAGAGCGACGGCGGCGCGGCGGTCATCATCAGCGCCACCGATCGCGCGAAGGATCTCAGGAAGCCGCTGGTCACCATCGCCGGCGTGGCCGAGGGCCATCCCGATTCGCCGGCGTCGATCGCGCAGCGCCCGGACATCCTGGAGTTCGGCCTGGTGAAATCGGCGCCGCGCGCCTACGCGATGGCGGGGGTGGGGCCGAAGGACATCGACGTGGCCGAGATCTACGACTGCTTCACCTTCACGGTGATCCGCCAGCTCGAGATCCTGGGCTTCTGCAAGGCCGGCGAGGGCGGACCGTTCGTGATGGACGGCCGCATCGCGCTGGGCGGCGAGCTGCCGATCAACACCCATGGCGGGCTGCTGAGCCAGGGCCACGTCGTGGGCCTGAACCATGTGATCGAACTGACGCGCCAGTTGCGCGGCGAGGCCGGCAGGGCACAGGTGAAGCAGGCCGAGACCGGCCTCGTCACCGGCTATGGCGACATGGGCGACGGTTCGATCGCGATCCTGAGGAGGGCGGCATGAGCCAGGCTCCGACACCGGTCGCGCCGGCGCCTGAACGCCCGCTGCCGACGCCGACCCGCGAGAGCCAGCCCTATTGGGACGGCATGCGCGAAGGACGCTTCCTGCTGCAGTACTGCTCGTCCTGCGGCAAGGTCCGGCACTATCCGCGCCCGGTCTGCCCGCACTGCTTCTCGATGGAGAGCGAATTCAAGGAGGCGCCGCTGGGCGGCAGTCTCCATGCGTGGACGGTGTGCCACCATCCGTTCAATTTCTTCTTCAAGGCATCGGCGCCCTACATCGTGGCGCTGGTGGACATGGATGCCGGCGTGAGGGTCAATGCGCAGCTGCACGGCATTCCCGAAGCCGAACTGAAGATCGGCCGGCGCGTGAAGCTCGGCTTCGAGCCGGTCAACAAAGAGGTGACGTTGCCCGTCTTCGTCGCCGAATAGAGAAATCCCGGGAGGAAAAATCATGAAGCGTTCTGTATTCGTGGCGTCGGCGATCGCCGCGCTGCTGCTGCCGTTTGCCGCCTCGGCGCAGACCGATTGGCCGCAGAAGCCGGTCTCGCTGGTCGTGCCCTATCCGCCGGGCGGCGTGAACGACGCCGTGGCCCGCGTCTATGCCGAGAAGCTCTCGGCGGAACTCGGCAAGCCGTTCATCGTCGACAACCGCGCCGGCGCGGCGACCACCGTGGCCTCCAACTTCGTCGCCAAGGCCGCACCCGACGGTTACACGATCTATGCCGCCGGCACGTCTCTGATCATCAACCCGACGCTCACGGGCCAGGTCCAGTACGACCCCAACAAGAGCTTCGAGCTCGTGTCGCTGATGTCGTTCACGCCCTTCATCCTGCACGTGAACTCGGAGTTCCCGGCGAAGAACATGGCCGAGCTGATCGCCTACGTGAAAGCCAACCCCGGCAAGTTCAACATCGCGAGCTCGGGCATCGGCGCCACCAACCATCTCGCCGCCGAACTGCTGAAGGCGCAGGCCGGCCTCAACATCACGCACGTTCCCTACAAGGGCGGCGCGCAGGCCGGACAGGACGTGGCCTCGGGCCAGGCCCAGATGATGTTCTCGGCCGCCCTCGAGGCCAAGCCGATCCTGGCGACGGGCCGCACCCGGGCCATCGCCATCTCGAGCCTCACGCGTTCGCCCGCCTTCCCCGACATCCCGACCGTGGTCGAGGCGGCGGGCCTCGCTGATTTCGAGGCGGTGTTCTGGCAGGGCATGGTGGTGCCGGCCGGCACGCCCAAGGCGATCGTCGACAAGCTGCAGAAGGCGATCGCCAAGATCGCCGCCGAGCCCGAGATGATCGAGCGCTTCAAGCCGCAGGGCGTCGAGATCCGCGCCTCGACCCCGGCCGAGTTCAAGACCTTCCTCGGCAAGGAAGAGAAGCGCTGGACGACGCTGATCAAGGAACAGAACATCAAGCCGGAGTAGGGCGTCGCCCATCAAGCAGACCTCACGGTGTTAGGGTGAGGTTGATGGCTTGGTCGAGCGCTTTCTAAAGCGCCTTGCGCAAGGTGAGATTGAAGCGGCGGCGTCCGGTCAGCGGATGCTCGCCGCTTTTCAATGTCAGCACGCCGTGATGGAACAGCCGCGACGGGCCGCCCCAGACGACCACGTCGCCATGCTCCAGCGTGAACTTCCGGACGGGATCGGCGCGCTTCGGTCCACCGAACTGGAAAGTGGCGGGCAGGCCGAGCGAGACCGATACGATGGGATGCGCGTAGTCGGCTTCGTCCTTGTCCTGGTGCAGCGACAGCTTCGCGCCAGGCTCGTAGCGGTTGATCAGGCAGGCATCGGGAACGAAGTTCGCGAACCCGGCTGCGGTCGCGGCTTCGTCGGCCAGCGCGAGAAACCCGGCCGGCATCGCGGGCCACGGGGCGCCGCTTTGCGGGTCGTGCGCCTGATAGCGGTAGCCCGTTCGATCCGTGACCCAGCCGGCCGCGCCGCCATTGGTCATCGCCACCGACATCTCGAAGCCGCCGGGCGTCACCATGTGCCGAAACGGCGCGTGAGCCGCGATTTCCTCGATCGCTGCCAGCAGCGCGACATCACGCTTTCGTGCGAATCCGCGCAACAGCGTGGCGCCGGGCGCCAGCGCCTCCTTTCCGCCCTCTGCGTCGAACAGGCTTTGCTGCATTGCACCGATATAGGGCATCTTCCGCCGGAAGCATCAGGAGTAGCGTGATGAAAAACTGGATCACTGCCGCCGCTGTGATCGTCGCCGCAACGGCGACCGCGGCTGGCCCCGCCGCCGCGCAATCGGGGGAGGCCTCGAAGGGCCAGCGCGTCTTCAACACCCAGTGCAAGTCCTGCCACACGGTGGAGAAGGACGGCGCGCAGGTGACGGGCCCCAACCTGCACGGGCTGTTCGGGCGCAAGGCCGGCACCAGCGCGGGCTATGACTATTCCGAGCCGATGAAGAATTCGGGCATCGTCTGGGATGAGACGACGCTTGCCGACTACAACCGCGATCCCAAGGGCAAGGTGCCCGGCACAAAGATGCTCTACAATGGCGTGAAGAACGCCGGCCAGCTCGCGGACCTCGTCGCCTACCTCAAGGAAGCGACGAAGTAGTCAGCGTGTCATCGCGCCGACCAGGTCGTTCAGGGAGGCCTCGGCTGCCACCAGGTCCGCCTTCGTGCCATTCCACTCCAGTGAAATGGACAAGAAGTGGTTGCGATAGCCGGTCACCGCGAGCGTCGAGTAGACCGGGACCTGGGTCTTGGGGATGACGGCCCGCAGTGTGACGCAGCGAAAGGGAATCCCGCCCGGAAAACATCCGGCGGGGCCGTTCACGATCTTCAACCCCTCGGCGTCCGGCGTGAGCTGGCGGATTTCATCGAGAAGCTGCTCGACCTGTTCTGCAACGAGCGTGCTGTCGGCCCCGGTCGGTATCGAGGTCAGGCCACCGTTGAAGAGATTGACGCGGGCTAGGCCATCGACCGGCGGTGCCACGGAGTAGTTCCAGCTGTAGCCAAGTTCGGGCCTTCCTTCGCTTCTTCCGTAGTCGATTGACCGCAACAGTCGGATATCGCGGCCGACGATGGACGGAAACTTCAAGCCGGTTGCCGGATGGATCGCGGGCGCACTTGTCGGCGATCCTGTGGGTTGGGCGCTCGTCGACGTCAAAGAGACGGCCAACATCACGATCGCCACCACGACACGCGCTGTCATCGCAACCATGAGTTCTCCCTTTCGGAGGGACTCTACCCGCGTGCCGTAAAACTGTCGCGCGCCCGCACATAGGCGAACGAGCCCAGCACGAGCCCGGCGGCGAGCGTGCCGAACACCCAGCGATAGGCGGTGTCGCCGGCGCCGAAGGCTTCGACGACGTAGCCCGCGCCGGCCGGCAGTACGGCGAGCCCCAGGCACTGCGCCATGTTCACGGTGGTGACGCCGCGGCCGGCCAGCCGGTCGGGAAACAGCGCGCGGCCCTGCGCCACGATCACCGTGCCGTAAGCACAGAAGAAGCAGAAGGTGATCAGCAGCGAGACGGCGAGCCAGAGCGGGGGCTGGGGCAGCACGGCCAGGATCGCCAGCAGCACCATCGAGATCGCCGCACCGCCGAACACCACCCGCTTGCGCGAGCGCAACACGCGGTCCATCGGCCCGTAGGCCAGGATGCCCAGGATCTGCGCCACGCCCATGGCGAGCAGCACGTTGCCGCGCGCGACGCCATCGAGCTTGTGGACGTCGTAGAGATAGGGGCCGCCCCAGACGCCCAGCACCGTCAGCATCGTGGCATAGGCGAAGAAGTGCATCGAGAGCACCGGGCCAAGGCCGGGGGTGCGCCATACTTCCCAGAGGCCGCGCAGGATCTGACCCGGTGATTCGCGCGTGGGCTCGGGTCCGCGATATTCCGGCGGCCGGTCGCGCACGAAGACAAGAAAGCCGATCGCCACCAGCAGCGTGACGACGGCGAGCCCCAGGAAGCCGCTACGCCAGCCGACAGTGGCCGCGATCCAGGCGAGCGGCGTGGCCGCCGCCAAGGTGCCGATATTCGACGCCGCGAACACCCAGGAGAGCCGTGTGGCGAGCTTCGCCGGCTCGAACCAGCGCGAGCACAGGAACACCACGGACATGAACGAGGCGGCACAGCCCACGCCGACGATCGTACGACCGGCGATCAGGTCTGCCGCGTCGCTCGCGTTCGCGATCCACAACGAGCCCAGCATGGCGAGCAGCGAAAGTGCGGCCACCGTCCGGCGCGCGCCGAAGCGGTCGAACCACATGCCGACGGGGATCTGGACCGCGAACAGGGCGAAGAAGAAGGCGCTGCCCGCCCAGCCGAGCTGGCGCGCGCTGAGATCGAGGTCGCGCACGAGCTCGGGCGCGATCACGCTGTTCGACACGCGATAGAATTGGCTGAGGCAGGTGACGGCGATCAGCAGGATGAGGAGGGGCAGTCTCGACGCCATGGCCGGTTTGCTACCATGGATGGGCCGAACATTCCTTCGGCCTGCACCGAAGAATCATCCGGAAATTCCGTCGTCTCGCCCGGCGGCGTTACTTGATCGCTGCGGCTGCCCTGGCCTGGCGGCAGGCGAGTGCCAGCGCCGCGCCGAGGTCGCCGAGCAGCTTGCCCGTCGTCTCGTCGGTGAGCTTGCCGTCGGCGAACTTGTTCTGCGCCTGGCCGATCATGACCTCGGGCTTGTTGACCGGCCGGCCGTCGAGGAACACCAGCGTTTGGCGGAGCTGGTACTGCGCGCGCGCCGTGCCGAGGACGCCCATCGAGGCGCCGAACAGGGCGACCGGCTTGGCCGTGAAGGGCTGCGGGCTCATGCGCGACAGCCAGTCGATGGCGTTCTTCAGCACGCCCGAGATGCCGTAATTGTATTCCGGGCTGACGAGGACGATGCCGTCGGCCTCGAGCATGGCCTTCTGCGCCGCCTGCACCTTGTCGGGGAAGCCCTTGGTCTGGAGGTCGGCGTCGTAGAGCGGCCAGTCGCCGATCTCGATCGTGTCGCACGTAGCGCCCGCCGGGAGCCGCTCGACGAAGGCCCGCAGCGACAGGCGGTTGAACGACGCCTTGCGCAGGCTGCCGCAGAAAGCGACCAGTTTCAGGCTCTCGGACATTCTAAGGGTTCCTTTGTCAGCGTATGCGTGTGGGGCTACATAGGTGGCGCTTGAAATGTTGGCAAACCCGGGAGCAGGGCGGAAGATGATGCGATCCGTATTCGTGGCTGCCGGTGTTGCTGCCGCCGCATGGTCCCTTTCGCTGCCGGCCTCCGCGCAGGACCAGCCGCCCGACAAGTGGGTCATGTACTGCTCCTCGGAGGGCGGCAAGGACTGCGGCGCGCAGGCGACGATCGACGGCAACAGCCTGCTCGGCCAGTTCCTCGTGATGCGCTACTCGGCGGCCTACAACAAGATTTCCGTGGTCGGCGACGGCCAGGGTGTGCGAGCCAGCATCCAGGTCGATTCCAACCCGTTCATCTCGACCAGCATCTGCGGGCAGGGCATCTGCCAGTTCGACGAAGGCAAGTCCGCCGAGCTGCTGCAGCAGCTGCGCACGGGCTCGCAGATCCAGATCCAGCTCCAGTTGCAGGACACGATGGCGGGGCCCTTCATGCAGTCGCTCAAGGGCTTCGAGCGCGAGCTGCAGAGGGCGATCCAGGCGCAGAGGGCCCGCTGATCGGGCGCCGGCTATTCCAGCCGGCGGGAGAACAGCCAGGTCGCGTAGCCCAGCGTGACGCAGCCGATCAGCGCCATCGGCCAGAGCTGGGGCCAGGCCAGCGCCCAGGAGAGATCCTGCAGGAAGATCCCGCGGCTCAGGGTCACCATGTAGCGGATCGGGTTGATATGAGTGAGAGCCTGCGCCCAGTCGGGCATGTTGGCGATCGGGGTGGTGAAGCCGGACAGCACCGCGGCCGGCGACAGGAAGAGGAAGACACTCAGGATCGCCTGCTGCTGGGTTTTGGCGACCGATGAGATGACCAGGCCGATGCCCACCGCCGACAGCACGAAGACCGCGATGGCGACGTTGAACAGCACGATGCTGCCGACGAATGGGACGCCATAGGCGAAGCAGGCCAGCGCGGCGATCAGGTTCGCCTCGACGAAGCCGATGCAGAGTGCCGGGACGGTCTTTCCCACCAGGATCTCCATCGGACGCAACGGCGTGACGAGAAGCTGCTCGAACGTGCCGAGTTCGCGTTCGCGGGCGACCGAGAGGGCGGTGATCAGCAGGATCGCCACGGTGGTGAGCAGCACCGTCAGGCCCGGCAGGATGAACCAGCGGCTGTCGAAGTTGGGATTGAACCAGGCGCGCGGGTGGATGTTCAGCTCGGCGGCGGCCTGGCCCGCCCGGGCGAGGTTGTAGCTTTCGACGATGCCCAGCGCATAGCTCTGCAGGATCAGCGCGGCGTTGGATTTGCGGCCGTCGAGCAGCAGCTGGACTCGGGCCGGCCGCCCGGCGGCGACATCCGCCGAGAAGGTCTGGCCGACATGCAGCACCGCCTTCACCCTTTGCGTGTCGAGGGCCTCCTGGACGGAATGCGGATTGTCGAAACGCGCGACGACGTGGAAGGCCGGCGATGCCTCGAAGCGGCTGACGAGTTCCTGTGCCGGGCCTGCCCGGTCCTCGATCCAGAGGCCGAGGGAGGCATCCGTCACCTCGAAGGTCGCGGCGCTGGCGAACAGGACGAGCTGCACGAGCGGCGGAACCACGAGAACCATGCGGCTCTTGCGGTCCTTCCACAGCATCTTGAACTCCTTGAGGATCAGCGCGGCGATGCGGCGCCACATGGCGGCTACTCCAGGCTGCGGCGGGTGCGGGCGATGGCCAGCGCGAGAAACAGGACGGCGAAGCCCACCAGCATGGCAAGGTTGGGCAGCAGAACGGGCCAGACCGTGCCGGCGAGGAACAGGGTCTGCAGGCTCGACACGAAATAGCGGGCCGGAAAGACCGTGGTCACCGCCTGTACCCAGCGCGGCATGCTCTCGATGTCGAACATGAGGCCCGACAGGATCAGCGCCGGCATGAAGGTGACGAGGAAGGCGAGCTGGGCGGCAACGAACTGGCTGCGCGCGACCGTCGAGATCAGCAAGCCCATCGCCAGCGAGACGATGAGGAACACCGAGGAGACGGCAATCAGCACCTCGGCGGAACCCCGGAACGGCACCTCGAACACGACCAGGCCGATGAACACCGAGACGCCGAGCCCGCCCAGTCCCAGCACGAAGTAGGCGACCAGCTTGCCCAGCAGGATTTCGGTCATGCTGGCCGGCGAGGCGAGCATGGCCTCCATGGTGCCGCGCTCCCATTCGCGCGCGACCACCAGCGCGGTCAGCAGGGCGCCGATCATGGTCATGACCATCGCGATGAGGCCGGGCACGATGAAGTTGGTGCTGCGGATTTCCGGATTGAACCAGTAGCGGTTCTCGACCGTGATAGGGGCCAAAGCCGGCTGGGCGCGGTCCCTTCGGTGGCCCAGCAGCCACGTCGCCACCACGCCCTGGGCATAGCCGGTGACGATGCGGGCGTTGTTGGCGTCGACGCCGTTCACGACGATGGCGATGTCGGCGGCGCGGATCGGATCGGCCACGCGGCGGGAGAAATCGCTGCGCAGCACGACGAAGCCCGCGATGTCGTCGCGCATCAGCGCCGCTTCGGCGGCCCGCGACGTGAGGAAGGAGAAGGGACGGAAGTAGGGCGTGTTGGCGAAGGCCTGGAACAGGCCGGCCGATTCGACGCTGCGATTCTCGTCGACGATCCCGAAGCGCACGTTGCGGGCGTCGAGCGAGATGCCGAAGCCGATCAGCAGCAGCAGGACGACCGGCATCACCAGGGCGATCGCGATCGACGAGGGGTCGCGCACGATCTGGACGAATTCCTTGCGCAGCAGCCCGCCGAAGCGGCGGAAGAAGGTCCGGGCCGAGGTCATGCGGCGGCCGCGCCCTGGCGTTCCGCGTCATGCTCATGGATCAGCCCCACGAACGCGTCTTCGAGTGTCGGCTCGGGCAGGTCCGCCGTCACGAACCGCTGCTTCATGGCGTCCGGGCTGCCGGAGGCGATCATTCGCCCGGCATAGACGATGCCCAGCCGGTCGCAATACTCGGCCTCCTCCATGAAATGGGAGGTCACCAGCACCGTGACGCCGCCCTCGGCCAGCGCACCGATGCGCGACCAGAATTCCCGCCGCATCAGCGGATCTACACCCGAGGTTGGCTCGTCGAGAAACAGGACCTGCGGTTCGTGCAGCAGCGCGCATCCCAGCGCCAGGCGCTGCTTGAAGCCGAGCGGCAAGCTCCCCGCGTCCAGGTCGGCGACCGCCGCGAGGTCGAAGCTCTCGATCGCCCAGGCGATGCGGCTCGACCGACGACGGCCGGCCAGGCCGTAGACGCCGCTGAAGAAGTCGAGATTGTCGCGAACCGACAGGGTGCCGTAGAGCGAGAATTTCTGGGACATGTAGCCGATGCGCTCGCGCGCGGTGGCGCGGGCGCGGCCGAGATCGACGCCGGCGACATGCGCCGAGCCGGCGCTCGGCGCCAGCAGGCCGCAGAGCATGCGGAAGGTCGTGGACTTGCCCGCGCCGTTGGGGCCGAGCAGCCCGAAGATCTCGCCGGGCTTGACCGTGAAGCTCACTTTGTCGACCGCCCGGAACTTTCCGAAGTCGCGTGTGAGGTCGCGGGCCTCGATCGCGATACCGTCGGCGGAGGGGGCTGAGGTCGTCTGAACGACCGGCGCTGCCACGGGCGGGCGCTCGGCCAGAAGCAGGCTCACGAACGCGTCCTCGAAACGCGGCCGCGTCGGACGTGCGAGCGCGCCGGCGCCGACGAGTTCCGCGACGTCGGGCAACGCGCATCCTTCCTTGAGCACGAGCCGCAGGCTGCGGCCCTGGATGGTGGCGTCGGCAACGGACGGCAGCGAGGCCGCTTCACGCTGGACGCGATGACGCTGCCGCTCGGGCAGGTCGATCAGGAAGGTGCGTCCCTCCAGCCGGTGCGTGAAGTCGGCAGGTTTGCCGGAAGCGAGGAGACGGCCGCCATCGAGCAGAAGGAAGCTGTCGCACCGCTCGGCCTCGTCGAGATAGGCGGTGCTCCAGACGATGGCGACGCCGGTGCCCGCCATCGTGCGCACGATGCGCCAGAGTTCGCGGCGGGACGCGGGATCGACGCCGGCACTCGGCTCGTCGAGCAGCAGCAGCTTCGGCCGCGGCAGCAGGGCACAGGCGAGCCCGAGCTTCTGCTTCATGCCGCCGGAGAGCTGCCCCGCCAGCCGGCGGGTGAAGGGCGCAAGGCCGGTGAACTGCAGCAGCGTCGCGAAACGCTCGCTGCGCGCTGCCGCGTCCAGATCGTGCAGGTCCGCCTGCAGGTTCAGGTTCTCCTGGATCGTCAGATCTTCGTAGAGGCCGAAGCGCTGCGGCATGTAGCCGATGTCGCGGCGCACCGCGTCGCGGTTCGTGGCCGGGTGGCCCAGGACCTCCAGCGTTCCCTTGTCCGGCGTGAGCAGACCGGCGATGAGGCGCAGAAGCGTCGTCTTCCCGGCGCCATCTGGGCCGACGAGACCGGTGATCTGGCCGGCCCCGATCGCGGCGGTCACGTCTGTCAGGGCAGCCGTGGCGCCGAAGCTCTTGCCCAGGTTCGTGAGGGTGACGCTTGCGGGCATGGCCGGCCTAGCCGGCGCCCAGCGGTACGCGGACCGTGACCGGCATGCCCTGGCGCAGGCGATCGTCGGGATTCTTGATGAACACGCGCAGGCGATAGACGAGCTGGGTGCGCAGCTCGGTGGTCTCCACGGTCTTCGGCGTGAACTCGGCCGTGGGGGAGATGAAGCCGATCCAGCCTTCGTACGGGCGGGTCGGGTCGGTGTCGGTGACGACCGTCACCGCCATCCCGGGCCGGATGCGACCGAGATCGGGCTCGGAGACGTAGGTACGGACCCAGACCTTGTCGACGAGCGACACAGTGAAGATCGGATTGGCGGGGCTGACCATCGCACCCGGCTCGGCGATGCGGCTGAGCACGATTCCATCGGCCGGTGATTTCAGCACCGTGTCGGCAAGTCGCCGCTCCGCCAGCGAGACGATCGAGTTCTCCGACCGCACCAGGGCCTTCGCCTGCTCGATGTCCTCGCGGCGGGGGCCGAGCTCGGTCAGCCGCGAGACCTGCTGGGAAAGGTCGAGACGGGCGCGCGCCGAATCGTAGGCGTTCTTCGCCTCGTCGTAGAGCTGGCGCGAGACGTTGCCGCTGGCCACCAGCTCCGTCCGTCGCTTGAGCAGGAGTTCGGCATCGGCGACGGCCGCCTTGTTCGCATCCACCTGGGCGTGGTCGCGGGCGATCTCCTCGGGGCGGCTGCCGGCTTCGAGCCGGTCCACCACCGCGCGCTGCGCGTCGAGCCGGGCACGGGCCAGGGCGACGGCGTCGCGATAGGTGTCGGCCTCCATTACCGCCACCGTTTCGCCGGCCTTCACCGCATCGCCTTCCTCCTTGTGGAGCTGCTGCAGGCGGCCGCTGGCGTTGAAGGCGAGATCGACCTGACGGACATCGACATTGCCGTACAGGGTGAGGAACGTTGGTTGGGCCCGCGGCCAGTAACGGTACGCGCCGCCAGCGGCGGCCAGTGCCACGGCGAGCAGCGCGATCAGGATCGGCCAGCGGCGGGGCGACTGGGGCATTCCGTACTCCACGCATCTGTTGCTGCGTGGAGAACTAGAACCATTTGCCGTTTCGCCCCTTGATGTCGGTCAAGCCTGCCGGCGATACAGGAAGCAGTTGTCGGCCTTGGGCATCTTGATGCCCTCGTAGAAGGTCATTGCCGTCGGCGCCGAGAGCAGCAGGGTGGTGGTTTGGGCTCCGCCGGCGGCGGCGCGCGTCTCCTCGATCAGGCGGCGGCCGATTCCCTGGCCCTGGCACGCCTTGTCGACCGCGAGGTCGGAGAGATAGCAGCAGAAGCAGAAATCGGTGACGGAGCGCGCGAAGCCCACCAGCTGGCCGTCCTGGCGCGCCGTCAGGATCAGGTTGGCGTGCTTCAGCATCTGCTCGATGCGGGGACGGTCGGCGATGGGGCGGTTGAGGCCCGACTTGGCCACGACGTCGATGTATTCGTCGGCGCCGAGATGATCCTCGCGGGCGTAGATCGTGTTCATTGCGTCAGCCATCTCCTCAGGGCAGCCGAGACCTCGGCCGGTTTCTCAAGCGGCGTCATGTGACCACTGCCCTCGATCACCTCGAGGCGGGCATTGGCGATGTCGCTGGCGATCTGCTGCGCGCGCGGCAGGGGGGTGACCCGATCCTCGCGGCCCACGATCACGAGGGCGGGCATCTCGATCTCGACCAGGAGCGGACGGCTGTCGGCGCGACCGAGGATCGCCTGCTGCTGGCGAACGAAGCCGTCGCCGCCGATCTCGCTCGCCATGTCCCGGAGCGGCCGCGTGATGCTCTCGTCGCCAATCCGCGACGGATGGACGAGTTGCGGCAGCAAGGTCGGGTGAATGCCGTGGAACCGGCCGATGCGCGTCTGCTCGATGAAGCCGCGCCGACGCGCGGCTGTCTCGGGCGAATCGGGTCCCGCCTGGGTATCCATCAGGGCGATGCGCTCGACCCGCTCGGGCGCGCGGCGGAAAATCTCGAAGGCGACGTAGCCGCCCATCGAGAAGCCGCACAGGGCGAAGGTCGGCGGCGCCACGGCGAGCGCGGCCTCCGCCATCGCCGCGATCGTGTCGTGGTGCCAGAGCTCTGGAATGGTGAAGTCGGCGACGTCCGCCAGGGCCTCGACCTGCGGGTCGAAGACGCGGCGCGTGTTGAGCAGGCCCGGCAGCAGCAGGAGCGGAGAACGCGGCATGGCGGGCGGCCTCAGATCTGGATCTGGTTGCCGAGTTCGATAGCGCGGTTGGGTGGGATACGGAAGAAGGTCTTGGTGGCCGAGGCCGAATGGGAGAGCGAAATGAACCAGTCGCGGCGCCAGCGTCCGAGCTTGGAATGCTGCGACGGCACCAAGGTCTCGCGGCCGAGGAAGAACGAGGTCTCCATCTCGTCGTAGGCGATGCCGTGCGGGCGGCAGGCCCGCAGCGCCTCGGGAATGTCGGGCTGCTCGGTGAAGCCGTAATGGGCGATCACGGTGTGGAAACCCTTGCCCAGCCGCTCGACCTCGACCCGGTTGGCTTCGGACACGACCGGCACGTCCATCGTGTCGACCTGGAGGATGATGATGCGCTCGTGCAGGACCTTGTTGTGCTTGAGATTGTGCAGGAAGGCGGCCGGGGTGTGAGTTGCATCGGCGGTCAGGAAGACGGCGGTGCCGGCGACCCGGTCGGGCGCGCGCTCCATGCGCTCGAGGAACTGCTTCAGCGGCAGCGAGCCCTCGCTCAGTTCGGTCGCGACCAGCCGGCGGCCACGGCGCCAGGTCATGATGGTGAAGTAGATCAGGAAGGCCACGATCATCGGCAGCCAGCCGCCGTCCGGAATCTTCAGCGCGTTGGCGATGAAGAAGGCGAGGTCGGGGATGGCCAGGAAGCCGAACACCAGGGCGGCGAGCGGCCACGACCAGCGCCACACCAGGATCGCCACCGCCATCGCCAGCGCGGCATCGACCAGCATGGCCCCGGTCACAGCCAGGCCATAGGCACCGGCCAGTGCGCTCGACGAGCCAAAGCCCACGACCAGCGCCACGACGCACGACATCAGCAGCCAGTTCACGCGCGGAATGTAGATCTGGCCGATCGCCGTGTCGGACGTGTGGTGGATCTCCATGCGCGGCAGGTAGCCTAGCTGAATGGCCTGGCGCGTGAGCGAGAAGACGCCGGTAATGACCGCCTGCGAGGCGATGACGGCGGCCAGCGTCGAGAGCACGACCAGCACGAGGATGTAGTCCTTGGGGACCAGTTCGAAGAAGACCTGCCGCACGACCTCGGGGTTCTCGATGATGAGCGCGCCCTGGCCGAAATAGTTCAGGAGCAGGCCCGGCATGACCAGACCCATCCAGCCGATGCGGATGGGCCTGCGCCCGAAATGGCCCATGTCGGCGTAGAGCGCCTCCGCCCCGGTGACGGCCAGCACGATCGAGCCGAAGGCCCAGAAGATGCCGAAACCCTGGTCGGTGACGAGGTCGTAGGCGTAGATGGGATTGACGGCCGCCAGAACCGACGGGTTCTTTGCTACCTGCCAGATGCCGAGCACCCCCAGCACCACGAACCAGACCAGCATCACCGGCCCGAACAACCGGCCGACGTCTGCGGTGCCGCGGGCCTGCAGCATGAAGAGCGCGATGAGGATGACCAACGACAGCGGCAGGACGAACGGCGTCAGGGCGGGCTCGGCAGCCGACAGGCCCTCCACGGCGCTCATCACCGAAACGGCCGGGGTGATCATGGCGTCGCCATAGAACAGCGCCAGCCCGATCACGGCTAACGCCACGATGGCACGGCGGGTCTTGCGCGCTTTCCCGTTGAGGCCCCGCGTGGCCAGGGTCGCCAGGGCCAGAACGCCGCCTTCACCCTTGTTGTCGGCGCGCATGATCAGCACGACGTACTTGATGGTGACGGTGAGGGTGACCGCCCAGAACAGCATCGACAGCACGCCCAGCACATGTTCGGGCGTCGGCGCCATGCCGCTGCCGTGCAGGAAGGTCTCGCGCAGCGCATAGAGCGGGCTGGTGCCGATGTCGCCAAAGACGACGCCCAGGGCGCCGACAACGAGCGCCGCCCCTGCCGGGTGGTGCGGGGAGGTCGGTGCCGGCGCGGCGTCGGCGCTGGTCTGGGTTTGGGACGGTTCGGCTGGGGCCATGATGAACAAATGCCGCCAGGACGGCGGCGCGGCGAGGGTTTGCGCCGACGCATCGGCACTGTCAACGCGCCAAATCGGGGGAGCCGGCGACTAATCCCCTTGACTTGCACAGGCCATGCGGGCCGCTTTGAGGAAACGGAAGAGGAAGCGCGCCATGCCTGTCGATGTCAGCCAGCCCCGCCTGTATCGCGAGGACAGCTGGGGCCCGCACTTTGCCCGGCTGCGGCGCGAAGACCCGGTCCACTACCACCCCGAAAGCCCGTTCGGGCCCTACTGGTCGGTCACGCGCTATGCCGACATCATGAAGGTCGAGCTCGACCCGGCAACCTATTCATCGGCCTCCGAGCTGGGCGGCATCCAGATCACCGACCAGCCGCAGGGCGAGGAACTGCCCAACTTCATCCGCATGGACCCGCCGCGCCACACCGCCCAGCGCAGGACCGTGGCGCCGATCGTGGCGCCGTCGAACCTGGCCAACATGGAGGGGCTGATTCGCCAGCGCACCGCCCAGGTACTCGACGGCCTGCCCCGAGGCGAGACTTTCGATTGGGCGGACCGGGTCTCGACCGAGCTCACCGCCATGATGCTGGCGACCCTGTTCGACTTTCCGCAGGCCGACCGCCGCAAGCTGACGCACTGGTCCGACGTGGCGATCTGCAACATCGAGGCCGAGGACGCCGTCGTTAAGAGCAACGAGGAGCGGATGGCCGAGCTGCGGCACATGGGCGAGACGATGGCGGCGCTCTGGCAGGAGCGCGCCGCGCGGCCGCCGACCTTCGACCTGATCTCGATGATGGCGCACAGCGAAGCCACGAAGAACATGCCGACCCGCGAGTTCATCGGGAACTTCGGGCTGCTGATCGTCGGCGGCAACGATACGACCCGCAACTCGATGAGCGCCGGCCTGATGGCCATGCTCGACAATCCGGCCGAGGTCGAGAAGGTGAAGGCCGATCCCGCGCTGATGCCGAATCTCGTGTCGGAGACGATCCGCTGGGCCACGCCCGTGATTCACATGCGGCGCACCGCGCGCACGAATTGCGAACTGGCCGGCAAGCAGATCCGCGCCGGCGACAAGGTGGTGATGTGGTACGTCTCGGGCAATCGCGACGAGACGGCGATCGAGGAACCCGAACGATTCCGTGTCGACCGGCCGAAGGCGCGCCATCATCTTTCCTTCGGGGCCGGCATCCATCGCTGTGTCGGCGACCGGCTGGCCGAGATGCAGATCCGCATCCTGTGGGAGGAGCTGCTGAGGCGCGACCTCGAGATCGAGGTCGTCGCGCCGCCGGTGCGCCTCTACTCCAACTTCATCCGCGGCATCCGCTCGCTGCCGGTCAGGATTCGCGCCTGATCGTCTCGACCCCCGCGACGAAGGCTTGCTGCAGCAGCCAGACGTCGCCGGCGATCGAGACGAAGTCGTAGCCGAGCTTCACGAACTGCGCGGCCTGCTTCGCATCGACGGCGAGGCGGCCGGCGGACTTGCCGTGCTTCTTCGCCGCCGCGATCGTCGCACGCTCGGCGCTGAGAAAGTCGGGATGGTCGAAGGCGCCCGGTTCGCCCATGGCGACGGTGAGGTCGTTGTGGCCGAGCCACAACATGTCGACGCCCGGCATCGCGGCGATCTCGTCGGCCGCGGCGGCGCCGCGCGGATCCTCGACCTGCAGGATGATGGCGGTGCGCGCATTCTGTTCGGCGAAGCGCGGCAGGAGCGGTTCGGAGCGCATGGCAAAACGCTCGTGGCCGAGGCCCAGCGCCACGCCGCGCGTCCCGTCGGGCCAGTATTTCGCAGCGTCGAGCACCGCTTTGGCCTGCTCGACCGACGACACGATCGGCACCATCACCCCGTCGGCGCCGGTATCGAGCGCGCGCGAGATGTGATGGCGCGATTGCGAGGGCACGCGCACGACCAGCGGCAGGTTCGCGGCCTGCATGTAGCGCACGACCTGGCGCACGGTATCGAAGCCGAAACCGGTATGCTCCATGTCGAGCACCGCGAATTCCGCGCCCGCCGCCTTCAGGATCTGGCCGATTCCCGGCGTGGCGAACTCGAACAGGAATGTGCCGATCTTGGTGGGCCCGGTGCCGACGAGTGCTCGCAGGCCGTTGCCTGCTCCGTTGTTTGCCATTGTCGTTTCCCCCTATAGGGGCGCGATGCTAGCGTGAACCGTCCCCACCACACACCTGCTTTAGGGAGAGAATCATGAAGCTCTATTACATGCCCGGCGCCTGCTCGATCGGCATTCACGTCCTGCTGGAGGAGATCGGCAAGCCCTACGACGTGCACAAGGTCGACGGCGCCAAGCAGGAACAGTACGGGCCGGACTTCGTGGCGCTCAACCCGAAGTCGAAGGTACCGACCCTGCAGCGCGACGACGGTTCCGTGCTCACCGAGTTCCCCGCGATCGCCGTGTGGCTCGCCCGCAAGAATCCCGACGCGGGCCTGCTGCCCTCCGATGCCGACGCCGAGGCGCGCGCGCTCGAGGCAATGGACTATGCGGTCTCGACCATGCACATGCAGGGCTTCAGCCGCATGTTCCGTCCGGGCAACTACGCGCCGACCGAAGCCGACCACGACAAGGTCAAGGCGCGCGGCAAGGAGATCATGGAGAAGGGCCTGGCGCTGATGGACAAGGCCCTCGAAGGCAAGGAGTACCTGGCCGGCAAGTTCTCGGTGGCCGATGCCGCGCTCTTCTATGTCTCCTTCTGGGCGGCCGCCCGCATGAAGATGCCGCTGCCCAAGAACGTGGCCGCCCACTACGAGCGCATGAAGGCCCGTCCGGCCGTGCAGCGCGTGCTCGAAAAGGAAGGCCTGTCGGCCGCCGCCTGACCTCCGTGAGATCCGGGCCGTCCCGCTGTGCGGGGCGGCCCGGCCGCGATCTTGCGACGGCGATCTTCGGTGCCGTCGCGCGCTGAGCTAAGCTCGCGCCATGTCCTTGCCCCCCTCCCTGCGCGACCGCCTCCGCCTGCCGCTGATCGCGGCGCCGATGTTCCTCGTCTCCGGCCCGGCCCTCGTGACGGCAGCCTGCCGTGCCGGCGTCGTGGGCTCCTTCCCGACCGCCAACTGCCGCACTGTCGAGGAACTCGACGCCTGGCTGGCCGGCATGGCAGACGACGCCAAGCGCACCGCCGATACCGAGGGTCGCGCGCCCGCCCCCTGGTGTCCCAACCTGATCGTGCATCGCTCCAATCCACGCGTGCCGGAGGATCTCGCCGCCGTGCTGCGCCACAAGGCCGAGATCGTGATCACGTCGGTCGGCTCGCCCGAGCCGGTGATGAAGCCTCTGAAGGACGCGGGCTGCCTCGTGCTGGCCGACGTGGCGTCGGTACGCCATGCCGAGAAGGCGGTGGCGGCGGGCGTCGACGGGCTGGTGCTCCTGACGGCCGGCGCCGGCGGCCAGACCGGCTGGGCCAATCCCTTCGCCTTCGTGCGGGCGGTGCGGGCATTCTGGGACGGCATCGTCGTGATGGCGGGCGGGATGGCCGACGGCCACGCCGTCGCGGCTGCCCAGGCCTTGGGTTGCGACCTTGCCTATATGGGCACCAAGTTCATCGCCACGCGCGAGAGCCTGGCCAAGGACGCCTACAAGCAGATGCTGGTGTCGAGCCGGCTCGACGACGTGCTGCTGACGCGGGCCTTCACGGGGCTCGAAACCAACATGCTGCGGCCGTCGATCGCCGCGGCCGGCCTGGACCCGGACAATCTGCCGGCGCGCGGCAAGATCGACATTTCCAAGGACATCAACGCGGCCGAGCGCGAACGGCCGGACGCCAAGCGCTGGAAAGACATCTGGAGCGCCGGCCATTCGGTCTCGGGCGTGGCCGATGTCCCGACGGTCGCCGAGCTCGTCCGGCGCACCGCCGCGGAATACGACTCCGCGCGCCGCTCAGTGCAGCGTGTATAGCCCGCAGGAGAAGCGGAATTCGGCGGGTTTGATCAGCTGCGTGTTGGCGACGGTCACCTTGTGCAGCTTGCCGTCGAGATTGCGGTCCCAGAAATCGAGGAACTTGGTGAGGGCGGGGTAACGAGGGGCCAGATCAAGGTTCTGCCAAACGAAACTCTGCAGGACGTGCTTGTGATCAGGCATCCAGTAGAGGATTTCGGCGGTCGTGATGCGGTAATCGTTGAGCTGCGCAACAAAACTACGATCCATTTAGGCCCTCCTTGACTTGGTGCGCCGGGAAGAATAGTTACGCACCCTTCCTGGGAAATCAGCAAAAATCGTTCCAAATCAAAGACTTAGCAGCAGTCTTCGGTGATTGCTGCTAGTGCGAACCTACTTTGGGAACCTTTTGTGGCGTGCCTTGACTCGGGCACCCGACAACCCTAAATCCCGTGCGCCATTGGCACTCACTCTCTGTGAGTGCTGACAGCACTACATTCACCGCGGCCATCAGGTCGCGCAGGGTCAATCGCTCACTGGAGGAAGAACCATGAAGTTCCGTCCGCTTCACGACCGGGTCGTGGTCAAGCGCGTCGAGGAAGAAGGCAAGACCAAGGGCGGGATCATCATTCCCGACACCGCCAAGGAAAAGCCGATGGAAGGCGAGATCATCGCCGTCGGTCCGGGCGCGCGCGACGAGAAGGGCAACCTGGTCCCGCTCGACGTCAAGAAGGGCGACCGCATCCTGTTCGGCAAGTGGTCGGGCACCGAGATCAAGCTCGATGGCCAGGATCTCCTGATCATGAAGGAATCCGACATCATGGGCATCATCGAAGGCTCCGCCTCGATGAAGAAGGCCGCCTGAGCTTCGCTCGGCTTTACTGAAAACCAACATTCAAGAGGAATAGAAAATGGCAGCCAAGGAAGTCCGCTTTAGTGCCGACGCCCGCGAGCGCATGCTGCGCGGCGTCGACATTCTCGCCAACGCCGTCAAGGTGACGCTGGGCCCGAAGGGCCGTAACGTCGTCATCGACAAGTCGTTCGGCGCCCCGCGCATCACCAAGGACGGCGTCACCGTCGCCAAGGAGATCGAGCTCGCCGACAAGTTCGAGAACATGGGCGCCCAGATGGTGCGCGAAGTGGCCTCGAAGACCAACGACATCGCCGGCGACGGCACGACGACGGCGACCGTTCTCGCCCAGGCGATCGTGCGCGAAGGCGTGAAGTCGGTTGCGGCCGGCATGAACCCGATGGACCTCAAGCGCGGCATCGACCTCGCTGTCGAGGCGGCCGTCGAGGACATCAAGGCGCGCGCCAAGAAGATCACGGGCACGGACGAAGTCGCCCAGGTCGGCACGATCTCGGCCAACGGCGACAAGTCGATCGGCAAGATGATCGCCGAAGCCATGAAGAAGGTCGGCAACGAGGGCGTCATCACGGTGGAAGAGGCCAAGAGCCTGGACACCGAGCTGGACGTCGTCGAGGGCATGCAGTTCGACCGCGGCTATCTCTCGCCGTACTTCATCACGAACGCGGACAAGATGATCGCCGAGCTCGACTCGCCGTACATCCTGCTGTTCGAGAAGAAGCTGTCGGGCCTGCAGGCGATGCTGCCGGTGCTCGAGGCGGTCGTGCAGTCGGGCAAGCCGCTGCTGATCATTGCCGAGGACGTCGAGGGCGAGGCCCTGGCGACCCTGGTCGTGAACAAGCTGCGTGGTGGCCTGAAGATCGCCGCCGTCAAGGCGCCGGGCTTCGGTGACCGTCGCAAGGCGATGCTCGAGGACATGGCGATCCTGTGCGGTGGCCAGCTGATCTCCGAGGACCTCGGCATCAAGCTCGAGAACGTCACGCTCGACATGCTCGGCAAGGCCAAGAAGGTCATCGTCGAGAAGGAAAACACCACGATCGTCGACGGCTCGGGCAAGAAGGCGGACCTCCAGGCCCGCATCAGCCAGATCCGCGCGCAGATCGAGGAGACCACTTCGGACTATGACCGCGAGAAGCTCCAGGAGCGCCTGGCCAAGCTCGCCGGCGGTGTCGCGATCATCAAGGTCGGCGGCGCCACCGAAGTCGAAGTGAAGGAAAAGAAGGACCGCGTTGACGACGCCATGCACGCCACCAAGGCTGCGGTGGAAGAGGGTGTTGTCGCCGGCGGCGGTTCGGCCCTGCTCTACGCGATCCGCGCGCTGGACAAGGTCCGCACTTCCAACGACGACCAGAAGGTCGGCATCGAGATCGTGCGTCGTGCGCTGCAGGCGCCCGTCCGCCAGATCGCCGAGAACGCCGGCTACGACGGCGCCGTCGTGGCGGGCAAGATGCTCGAGCAGAAGGACTCGAACTTCGGCTTCGACGCCCAGAAGGGCGACTATGTCGACATGATCAAGGCCGGCATCATCGATCCGGTGAAGGTCGTTCGTACGGCCCTGCAGGACGCCGCTTCGGTGGCCGGTCTGCTGGTCACGACGGAAGCCATGATCGCCGAGAAGCCGGAGAAGAAGGCCCCGATGATGCCGCCGGGTGGCGACGGCGGCATGGGCGGCATGGACTTCTAAGTCCAGTCTTCTCAGAGATTGCGGAAAGGCCGGGGAGCGATCCCCGGCCTTTTCTTTTGGCGGGCGTCGCCGCGGCTCTAACCTCCGCTCTTCGGCAGGTCGCGAGCCTGTGCTTTATGAAGACAAAGAAAGGTCCTTCGCTGAGCTCAGGATGACAACGTTTTCTGCATCGACGCACGGCGCCAATCCTAGCAAAACTGTCATCCTGAGCTCAGCGAAGGACCTTTAGGTCAAATGCGATAGGCGAGCCCGTGAGCTATCCGCTTTCTATCAAAGGCGTCGTCGTGCACGGCGGCCGCGTGCTGCTGCTCCTGAACGAGCGCGATGAGTGGGATCTACCCGGCGGACGACCCGATCCCGGCGAGGATCATCGAGCGGCGCTGGTGCGCGAGGTGCGGGAAGAGACGGGGCTGTCTGTCGAGGTCGGTGCCCTCGTCGACGAGCATCTGTTCGAGGTGCTGCCGCAGCGCTTCGTCCGCATCGTTGCCTATGCCTGCACGCTGCAGGCCGAGGGCGCGATCGCCCTCAGCCACGAGCATCACGAAGCGAGCTGGATTGAATTCTCGGCGCTCGGCGAGCGCATCGCCGGGCGCCTTCTCCCCGCCGGTTATCTCGGCGCGATCCGCCAGGCTGCCCGCCAGCCCTTGTCGCCATAGGTCCGGCTGGTCTCGATCTTGAGAAAGCGGTCGTGCGCGCCGGCCGCGCCCAGCCACAATTCGTTCCAGGCGTCGAAGCCCGCCACCGGATCGGCGAGCTGAAGTTCGCGCGCCAGCTTCCATCCCTCCATCCGAACGACCACCGCGCCGTCCTTCTCCTCGGCCGAAACCTCTTCCCCCTCGGCAGCGAGGATCGCCGTCAGCCAGCGCGCAAACAGGCGGGCGCTGTCGAGATCGCCGGTTTCGACGTCGGTCGGCAGGTCGAGGTCGCGCGCGGTCTCTTCGTGGAACTGCAAGCCGACCAGTCGTGCCACGCGGCCCATCTCGGTCTGTGCGTCCTTCGCGCCGAGCTGGTCCTGCAGCACCGGGAGCATGGTCTGCACGTAGCCCATCGCGTAGGAGCGGAAGGTGCGCAGGCGGCGCTCCTCGGGCCAGTTCGCCGTCTCCAGCTTCGGCTGGGTCTTCCAGTCGATGCGCGGCATCTCCTCGTGGTAGGCGAAGCGGACGCGCTCCTCTTCCTTCAAGGGACGGCCATAGTCGAAATAGTAACCCTCGAGGCCGGGCTTACCGTCGACCGTCATGCCGGTACAGACGAAGCCGAGGCCCGGATTCTTGAGCGAGACGCCGTTGTGGCCGTGCCAGGCGTGCAGGAAGGCCGCCGATACTTCGTGCGGCACAGCGGCGATGGCGGTGCCCTTCCACATCCAGCGCGGCGGCGGATAGCGCACCCAGGCCTTGGTGTCGCTCTCGCGCAGATAGCCGGTCTTCACGCCCCCAAGCGCGTTGGAGTGATAGTGGTAGAGGGCGCAGGCCGGCGCGTCCTTCTCGCCCGCGATGCCGAGCTTCTGAAGGCCGGGCAGGAACTTGTCGAGATGCTGCCGGCGGAAGTGGCGGAAGATGTATTCGCGTGCCGTGTCGCTGCCGCGTCGGGACACGAGACTGATGACCAAGCCGGTCATCAGCGCGTTGTAGAGCGTGCCGACCGCCCGGTAGGCGGCCACCTCAGCCATTGTGGCCGTCGACCAGGATCGCCTTGCAGTGACCGGCCTTGAGCCGCATCGCGAGGACGGGCTTGTACTCTTCCGAATGATAGAAGCGCTCGGCCTTGGCGCGGTCGGGGAATTCCAGCACCACGACGCGGGCCGGCGTCCAGCCGCCTTCCAGGCTGGTGCAGTTGCCGCCGCGCACGATGAACTTGCCGCCGAACTTGGAGACGAGGCCGGGCGTGTGCTTGCGGTATTCCGCCATCAGCTCTTCGTCCTTGGTGTCGATCTCGACGATGATATAGGCCGTCACGTCATCCTCCCTCGTTATCCGACTTCCATAGGCAGGGCGGGATCGTTGGCCCATTCCTGCATGGAATTGTCGTACACCGAGACGTTCCGGTGACCCAAGAGGGCGGTGAGGACGAAAGCGTCGAGCGTGGCGGCAATGCCGCCGCCGCAATAGACGAGCACGCGCTTGTCGGGCGCGGCGCCGACGCCTTCGAAGGCCGCGCGCAGATCGGCGATCGGCTTCAGCGCCTTGTCGGGCCCGAACAGGCTGGCGGCCGGCACGCAGGACGAGCCGGCGATCCGGCCGGCGCGGCCATAGACCACGCCGCCCGTGCCGGTGTGCTGGTCGTGACTGAGGGCGTTGAGGGTCAGCGTCGAGGCATCGCCGATCGCGCCCTTGATCGCGTCCTTGCCGACGAAGATCTCCGGCCGGGCGCGCAGCGACAGCGTGGCCGGCGGATGGGTCGCGGGCTCGGTGGAGAGCGGGCGGCCTTCCGCTTTCCATTTGTCGAGGCCGCCATCGAGGATCGCGACCTCGTCGAAGCCGATGGCGCGCAGCATCCACCAGATGCGGCTCGCCCAGACCGGCGAGGCATGGCTGTAGAGCACCACGAAGGTGCCATGGCCCACGCCCTTGGCGGCGAAGGCCCGGGTGAGCTCTTCCAGCGACGGCAGGGTGAAGCGGAGTTTCGACGTCTTGTCGGAGAGATCGGCCTGTAGGTCGAGATAGGCCGCGCCCGGAATGTGACCCTTGTCGTAGTTGGCGCGACCGCTCTCGGCGATGTAGCGCCCGTCGGGGCCGGGCTTGAGATAGGTGGTGCAGTCGAACACGCGCAAGGCAGGAGCGCCGAGCTGGCGTGCGAGGTCGTCTGTCGAGATCAGGTTGGCCGAATGGGCCATGTCGCTCTCCCTGGGTTGGGGAGAGCGGAGATTAGCGCGGTTCCTGGTGGAGGCGCGCTAATTCAGATCGTCTTGGACGGCAGCGGCGGAACGCTGACCGGGCCGGACGAGGGCGCGGCGGCGGTCGGCGCCGGCGCAGAAGCCGGCGGAAGCTGGCCCACTTCAGGCGACTTCGGCGCGGCCGGGGTGGTGGTCTTCTTCGTCTTCTTCGACGGTGCCTTCGCGACCTGGACCTTCTTCAGGCAGGCACTGCGCTGCGAACTGCCCTTGATCTTGTTGCAGGAGGCGGTGGTCGGCGCCTTCGGCTTGGCGGTCGGTGCCGGGGTCGGCATCGTCTCGTCCTGGGCGAAGGATGGGGCGGCAAAAGCGACCGCAGCCAAGGCGGCCATGCTGGCGATCAAAAGACGCATGATATTCTCCCGGGCCGCTTTCGGTGAGGGGACGGGTGCGGCCTCGCTGTATCTCTAAAATGCTATGTGATTTATGGCATTTATGTCAAATTCTTAATAGATTAGAGCAACTGCAATCGGACGCGCCGTGCAGGCCATTTTCAACGTCGCCCTGCCGATCTTCGGCGTCATCCTGGCGGGCTTCCTGGCCGGCCGCTGGCGTATCCTGGGGCCGGAAGCGACCACGGCGCTCAACGCCTTCGTGAGCTATTTCGCCCTGCCGGTGCTGTTCTTCGGCACTCTGGCGCGTACGCCGGTGGCCGCCGTGCTCGATCCCAGCCTCATGGCGGGCTTCGGAATCGCCGTGGTTGCCACTTTCCTCGTCGGCATGGTCACCACCCGCCTTGTTTCGCAGGGCGGTCTGGCGGCGATGAGCCTGCAGGGGATCGCCGCGTCCTGGGGCAACGTCGGCTACATGGGCGTGCCGCTCTGCCTGGCGGCCTTTGGCGAGCAGGGCCTGCCGCCGGCCATGCTCACGGTGATCGTGACGGCCGTCGTCTCAATGGTGTTCGGCGTCATGCTGATCGAGCTCGAAGTCGCGGCGGGGCACGGGCCGGTGCGGACCTTCCTGCGCGCCGCCTTCAACGTGGCGCGCAATCCGTTGCCGGTCTCGATCGCGCTGGGCATCGTGGCCTCCTGGGTCGGCCTGCCCATTCCGGTGCCGGTCGAGAAGTGGCTCGACCTCATGGGCGCCGCGGCCGCGCCCTGTGCCCTGTTCGCCATCGGCCTGTTCCTGTCGGACAAGTCGATCAAGAGCGGCCTCGCCGAGGCCGGCCTCGCCACCCTGATCAAGCTCCTGCTGCAGCCGCTGGCGGCGTTGCTGATCCTGCCTTTCTTCGTGCCCATCGATTCGATAGCGGGCAAGGTGGCGCTGCTCATGGCCGCGCTGCCGACCGCCGCCAACGCCTTCGTGCTGGCCAAACAGTTCGATGTGTCCGTCGAGCAGAACACCGCCTCCGTTCTGCTGTCGACGGCCTTCTCGGTGGTGACGGTTTCTGCTTTGCTGGTATGGCTGCGCGTGACCTGACGACGACAAGGGGGAGAAGATCCATGCTTCAGGAATTCAAGAAATTCGCGATGCGCGGCAACGTCGTGGATCTCGCCATCGGCGTGATCATCGGCGCCGCCTTCAGCAAGATCATCGACTCGCTGGTCGGCGACATCATCATGCCGATCATCGGCCGTATCGCGGGCGGACTGGACTTCACCAACTACTTCATCGGTCTCACGCCCGCGGCCAGCCAGGCCGCGACCTACGATGCGGCCAAGAAGGCCGGCGCGACGCTGGGCTACGGCACGTTCCTGACGGTGACGGTGAACTTCCTGATCATCGCCTGGGTCCTGTTCCTGGTGATCAAGGGCATGAACCGCGTGGTCAAGCAGGAGGAAAGTGCACCGCCGCCGCCCGCGCCGCCTTCCAAGGAGCAGGAGCTGCTGACGGAGATCCGCGATCTCCTGAAGGCGCGCGGCTAGGCTGCCGCCCGCCTGTCGGCGAACACCGCGTCGAGCCGGCGGGCCAGCCCGTCGGAGATCTTCGTGAGCGGCAGTCGGCACTCCGGCGAGGCGATCAGCCCTTGGCGCCACAGGAGATGCTTGATCGGCATCGGGTTGGCTTCGGCGAACAGCATCGGCACGAAGTGGGCAAGCGGCGCCCAGGCGGCCCGCGCGCCGGCGAGGTCGTTGGCGGCGAAGCAGCGCTCGACCTCGACGAAGCCTTCCGTCATCAGGTGGCTCGCCGCCAGGATGCCGCCTTCGGCGCCGTTGGCCTTCATGGTGAAGAACAGCGCGTCCTCGCCGGTCAACACGGCGAAGTCGGTCGGCTTGCGGCGCAGCAGCTCGAGCGACTGCTCGACGCTGCCGGAACTGTCCTTCACGCCCACGATGTTCGGCACTTCGGCAAGTTCGAGCAGCGAGTCGTTCGATAGATTGACCGCCGTGCGATAGGGGATGTTGTAGATCACCACGTCCCGGTCGGTGGCTGCGGCGAAGCGCCGGAAGTGCGCAATCAGCCCGTCCTGGCTCGGCCGGTTGTAGCAGGGGCACACCGAGAGGATGCCCGCGATCGGCAGATGGCGAAGCCGCTTCAGCTCCTTCTCGACCTTGGCCGTTGCATTGCCGCCGATACCGGCAAACACCGGCACCCTTCCGTCGGCAACCGCCAGCGTTCGCTCGATGACGGCGGCGACCTCGTCCTCGTCGAGCGCTGGCGATTCACCCGTTGTGCCGAGCGGCAGCAGCCCGTCGACGCCTTTGGCGATGTAGTGGTTCACCAGCCGGTCGTAGCTCGCGAAATCGATGGCGCCGTCCTTGAACGGCGTGATGAGCGGCAGCCAGAGGCCTGAAATCTTCGTGGTCATGGTGAGACGCTAGAGCGGTCAGAAGAATAATAAAAACGAATGTTTTTGATGAGATCGTTCGGAAATGATTATGTATCAAAATGCGTAGGGACCTCGATCTGGCGCTGGTGCGCGCCTTTCTCACCGTCGTCGAAGCGGGCGGCGTCACGCGCGCGGCGGCGGCGCTCGGCATGAGCCAGGCCGCCGCCAGTCAGCAGATCAAGCGGCTGGAGGAAGCGCTCGACTGCCGTCTCTTCACGCGCCAGGGACGCGGGCTGGTGCTGGCGCCGGCGGGCGAACGGCTGCTCGAACAGGCGCGCCGTCTCGTGGCGATGAACGACGAGGTCTGGTCGTCGATGCGCGCGCCGCAGTTCGAGGGCGAGGTTCGCTTCGGCGTGCCTTACGACATCATCGGCAGCTTCGTGCCGGCGATCCTGCGGCGCTTCGCCAAGGCGCAGCCGCGCGTGAGGGTCAGCCTGGTCTGCGAGGACTCGCGCGTCATCCGGGAGGAGCTGAAGTCGGGAGGCGTCGATCTCGCCATGACGACCGAGACCGAGTGCGGCCGCCACGGCGAGACGCTGCGCACCGACCGGCTGGTCTGGGTCGGGGCGCCGGACGGGGACGCCCATCTCAAGGATCCGCTGCCGGTGTCGCTCGGGGCGCCGACCTGCGTCTTCCGCCCCGTCGCGGTCGAGGCGCTGGGCAAGGCGCGGCGCGACTGGCGCGCCGTCTGCGAGGTGAGCCGGCTGGAACCGGTTTACGCCGTGTTGGAAGCCGGTCTCGCGGTGGCGCCGCTGCTGCGCTCCTCGGTGCCCGAGCGCTTCGTCATCCTGGGCCGCGAAGCCCGGCTGCCGATGCTGCCCGAGTTCCGCGTGAACCTCTATGCGCCGCCGGGCCTGGGTCCTGCGGCGCGTGACCTGGCCGATCACGTGCGGGCGAGCTTTTCCGGCCGGTTACGAAACCATAACAATTGATACCAAGCGCCCCCTGTGCCGATGCCCCTCCGGCCCGTATCTTCGCGTGCATGGACGGGGCGCGGTTGGAGAGATCGCCGCGGCGGCCAGCGAGTTTAGAGGGGGCGTCTGGGGGCCTGGAGAGTGAATAACTCTCCGGGCCCTCTTTTTTTTGCCGACATGAAACGGTCATGGAGGCGTGTTTGATCCGGGCGTCTCGGAGGAGGATCGAGTGATGTCAGTGACGAGCGAGTCCCTGCTCGACAAGCCGCGCGGTGCGGTCGTGGTGCGGCCGTCGACCGAAAACGACGTGCCGGCGATGATCGCGATCTACACACACCACATCACGCGGGGCGTGGGCGACGTCGATATCGAGCCGACGCAGTCCGACGACATCAAGCGGCGGCGCAAGAACATGCTGCGGCGCCGGCTGCCGCATCTCGCGGCGGAGCGCGACGGCGTGATCGTGGGCTACGCCTATGCGGTGCCGTTTCGCAAGCGCCCGGCATACCGCTATGCCGTGAAGCATTCGATCTACGTCCATCCCGACCATGTCTCCACCGGGATCGGCCGTCTCCTCCTGCCGGCGCTGATCGAGGCCTGCGCCGGCACGGGCTATCGCCAGATGTTCGCCTATATCGACGCCGACAACGTCGCGTCGCTCAGCCTGCACGAGACCCACGGCTTCCGCCGGGTCGGCCTCCTAGAGGGCGTCGGCTTCAAGTACGGCAAGTGGGCCGACAGCGTGCTGATGCAGCGCGCCATCGGCGCGGGCGCCAGCACGCCGCCGGTCGAGATCGCCTACTCGCGCACCACGTAGGTGTAGAAGCGCACGCGGCCGTCCTTGTCGATCTCGCGGTAGATGCCCTGGATCTCGACGTCGAAGCCGGGGAACAGGTTGGCCGACTTCTCGAACATGAGCAGGTAGTCGAGCATCGGCTTGGCCCGTTCGTCCAGCCGCTCGCCGGGCACGATGCTGGCGATGCCGGGCGGATAGACCACGAACATGGTGGTCGCGATTCGGCCCGCCGCCTCTTCGATCGGCACATAGTCGACATTGTTGCGTACCAGTTCGCGGACCGCCACGTGCGGAGGCATCGCCGGCTCGGGCAGGTGCTCGGGCATGAACTGCGCACGCTGCATCAGGCTGACGTTGCTCTCGCGGAAGAAGGCGTGCATTTCGGCGCAGAGATCGCGCAGCCGCATGCCGGCATAGCGTGCCGGCCGCTTCCGAACGAACTCGCCGATGACGTCTTCCAACCGTGCATTCTCGTCGTGCAGCCGCTTGAAGATCACGAACGCGCTCAGCAAGGTGCCGGCCTTGCTCGATTCGACTCCGGGAGTCATCAGGAACAACAGCGAGTTGAGGTCGTTCTTTTCCGGGACGATCTGGTTCTCGCGCAGATACTGCGCGACCACGGGCGCGGGGATACCGTGCCCGGCATAGCGCCCGGTCTCGCGATCGAATCCCGGGGTCAGCACGACCAGCTTGTTGGGGTCGGTGATCGCATAGCCCGGCGCGACGTGCTTGAAGCCATGCCAATGCGCATCGGGCGCCAGCTCCCAATAGCGCGCGTCGACGGCGAGGTCGTCGGTCGGCACGTCCTCCCAGGCCTGCTCGCGGCCGCCCACCGTGACGCGATTGGGCACGAAGGGCTCGAAGAACCAGCGTCGCGCCACGTCGCGCTCCTTGTCCTCGAACTCGCGCCGGATGGCGCGCATCTTCTTGCGGATCTCGATGCCCAGCCGGATGGTGTCGTCCCACAGCACCTCGCCTGAACGCCCCTTCATCATCTGCGCGCCGACGTCGAGCGAGGCGAAGATCGGATAGAAGGGCGAGGTCGAGGCGTGCAGCATGAAGAATTCGTTGAAGCGGCGATGCTCGATGCGGCGGCGCTGGCCCTTGATATGGCGATCCTTGACGTGGATCTGCGAGGCCTGGCTGAAGCTGGCGAGCTGCTTGTGCGCCGACTGGGTGGCGATGATGCCGGGGCTGTCGGGGCCGAGGTCGGTGAGCCCCATGGCGAAGCGGCCGGCATAGAGCGGGTGGAACTTCATGAATCCCGCCCAGGCCTCGTCGAACAGGATGTAGTCGCAGAGATGGCCGATCTTATCGACGATCAGGCGCGCGTCGTTGATCGTGCCGTCGTAGGTGCACTGCTCGATGACGGCAACGCGGAACGGCCGCTCGCGCTTCCATGCCTCCTTGTCCTGGATCAGAGGGTTGGTGCGGATTTTCTCGCGGATGGCGGCCTCGTCGAGCGCCTCGTGGAAGATCGGCCCGATAAGCCCGTGGGCGTTGCGGTCGGTCTCGAGATAGATCGGAATGCCGTTGCCCAGGAACAGCGCGCCGTGATGGGCGGCCTTGTGGTTGTTGCGGTCGAACAGCACGAGATCGCCTTCCGCGACCAGCGCCTGCAGCACGATCTTGTTCGACGACGAGGTGCCGTTCAGCACGAAGTAGGTCTTCTCGGCGCCGAAGATGACGGCCGCTTCCTTCTGCGCCTTCAACGCCGGGCCCTCGTGGACCAGCAGGTCGCCGAGATCGAGCACGGAATTGTCGAGATCGTCGCGAAACACCGCCTCGCCGAGATGCTCGACGAAGATCCGGCCGATCGGGCTCCTGTTGTAGAAGATGCCGCCATTATGGCCGGGGCAGGTCCAGAGCTGGTTGCCTTCCTCGGCGTAGTCGACCAGCTCGCCGAAGAACGGGGTCTTCAGGGTCTCGGCATACTGCTTGAGCCGGCTCACCAGGTTCTTGGCGATGAACTCCGGCGTCTCCTCGGAGAGGAAGATGTAGCCGTCGATGTAGTCCATCACCTCGACGGGGATGTCCTCCAGCCGCTTGCGGCGCACGAGGAGGACGATCGGCATCTCCAGCCCGCGCCGCCGCATCATGTTGATCATCGCGGCGGCCTTGCCGTCGAGGCCCTTTTTGCCCCAGTCCACGACCATGCAGCCGATGGCGGCGTCGGTCTGGACGACCATCTCGGCATCCTCGATGCGGCGGGCGCGCACGACCTGGAAGCCCATCTTCTCGATGGAAACCGTGATCTCGCCGAGCCTGTGGCCCTCGAGATCGTCGGCGTCGAAGGCCGGAGCGCAGACGAGGAACGTGAAACGCCTGAAGAAATCCATCAGTAAACCGCCGGGACATAGAGTTCGGGAGCGACCGGCATGCGCGCGTAGTCGGGCTTGTGTTCGCGCTTCGGCAGGACGATCGGTTGGTGTTCGACATCCTTATAGGGCACTTGCTGGAGAAGGTGGTGGATGCAATTGAGGCGCGCGCGGCGCTTGTTGTTGCCCTCGACCACCCACCAGCGCGCCTCCGGAATATGCGTGCGGGCCAGCATCTCCTCCTTGGCCTTGGTGTACTCCTCCCAGCGCCGCCGGGATTCCAGGTCCATGGGCGACAGCTTCCACTGCTTCATGGGGTCGTGGATGCGCATCAGGAAGCGCATGTTCTGCTCCTCGTCGGTGATCGAGAACCAGTATTTGAGCAGGATGATGCCGGACCGCACGAGCATGCGCTCGAATTCGGGAACCGTCTCGAAGAAATCCCGGACGTCGCTTTCGGTGCAGAAGCCCATCACCCGCTCGACGCCCGACCGATTGTACCAGCTGCGGTCGAACAGCACGATTTCGCCGCCCGCCGGCAGGTGCGCGATGTAGCGCTGGAAGTACCACTGGGTGCGCTCGCGCTCGGACGGCGCCGACAGGGCGACGGTGCGGCAGACGCGCGGGTTCAGCCGCTGGGTGACGCGCTTGATCACGCCGCCCTTGCCCGCGGCGTCGCGGCCTTCGAACAGGACGACGACCTTGAGCTTCCGGGCGATCACCCAGTCTTGCAGCCTGATCAGCTCGCGCTGCAGCCGCAGCAGCTCGGTGAAGTAGAATTTCCGGTCGATGCCTTCAGTCTGCGGCAGGTCGCCGTCGCCATGCTCGGGCAGGCGGGCCAGCATTTCGTCGCCCAGCTCGAGCTCGAGGTCCTCGTCGATACTGTCGGCCAGCTCGCGGCGGACACGGTCCTCCAGCGCCTTGCGGTCCCCTTCGCTCTGCATGCCAAGCCCTCCGTCGTCCTTCAGAATGGCCGGGAAGGTGAGGGGCGCATATGACAATTTGACGACACTCAGGCTACGTCCCGAAGCGCGCCTTCAGGGACGCGGCAGCAGGCCTTTTTCCTGCATTTCGGCGAAGCATTTCCGGAACATCGCCTCGGTGTCCATCACCTCGGTGAAGCCGGCTTGCATCAGTTTGATGGTCGAGACGATCGCCGCCGGTCCCGGCTCCGTGCGGCCGTAGCCCATCGTGTAGTCGGCATATTCGAACGACAGGCCGACGAACTCCTTCAGCGTGCCCGACCTCAGCCCCTGGGCCGCGCAGATCTCCGCCCATTCGGCCTCGCGCGGCCGGATCTCGCGGTCGAGCGGCAGGGGGACGTGGTCGCCCGGCTCGAAGCCCAGCGCATCGGCGATGGCGGGCCAGACATTGGGCCACACGAAAACGTCGCCGTTGGTCACATTGAAGATCTCGTTGCGCGCCGTCCCGGCCTCGCCCGACCAGGCGATGGCGCGGGCCAGGAGATCGGCATCGACCGCCTGCGCCACGCGGCCGACGCCGCCCGGATAGTCGAGCTTCGTCTTGCCGGCCCGGCGCATGAAGGCGGCATAGACGCCCAGCGCCGGAATGACGTTCATGGCGCTGCCCACCGAATCGCCCACGATCAGCACGGGCCGCAGGATCGACCAGCTCCAGCCCTTGCCCTGCTGGCGCTCGCGCAGGAACCGCTCCTGGTTCCAGTAGAAGTTCGGCTGCTCGTGCATTTCCGAACGGTTCTCGCGCGCCGGCACGGCGAGCGGACGGACATGGACGCCGTAGGCCTTGGTGCCCTGCAGCAAGGCCACGTGCCGCAATCCCGGCGCCGCCCGTTCGAGCGGGGCCATCAGATTGCGCAGCATCAGGTCGTTGGCGCGGATCTGCTCCTCTTCCTGCCACCCCGCGACCAGCCCGGGTCGTTCGTAGAGGGCGGCATAGACGAGGTGCGTAACGCCCGCGAATTCCGCCGCCAGCGCCTCGCAGGCCGCCCGGTCGCCGAGGTCGAGCGGGAACCATCGCGCCCCGTGGGTTTCGTCCGGCTTTCGGCGCGAGACGGCGACGACTTCGCAGCCCTCGACGGCAGCGAAGTGCTTCAGGGCGGCATGGCCGACGAGGCCGGTGGCTCCGGCGACGAGGATTTTCTTGCGGATCATGGCGGCAGCCTGACATGGGCTGCCGCCACTGCAAGCCCCTATGACGGGACGGTCAGTAGGACGAAACCTTGTCCGGTTCGCCCTTGGAAGGCCAGACCCGGCTGTAGAGATACAACAGCGCCTCGCCGGCCTTCATGCTGTCGAAGGTCGGCGGGTGTTCGGCGTCGACACAGGTCGGCAGCGGACGGATGACGGTGTCGTAGTCGGGGTTGGCGAACACGCCGACCGAATACCGCTCGCGGCCATAGTGGTTGACGACGCGATGGAGCGTCGAGGCGAACCGGTCGTTCGTCCACATACGCATCGAGTCGCCGATATTGACGATGAAACTGTTCTCGACGGGTGGCACGATCAGCCATTCCCCGGACTTGCTCTTGATCTCGAGCCCGCCGACATCGTCCTGCTGCAGCATCGTGAATCCACCGGCATCCTGATGAGCGCGGCTGTCGCCGCCCTCGAGGGCCGCCTGTGTGTCCTGCGACAGGTAATGGAGCAATCGGACCTGGATCAGCGGCTTCTTGTAGTACTGCGCGAAGTACCCATCCGGCAGGTCGAGTCCGCGCGCGAACACGGAGGCAAGCAGGGCGGCGAAGTCGGTCATGGTGGCATGGTAGCCCAGCACCGCCTCGCGGAAGCCCGGCAGGTCGTCGGGCCACAGATTGGCGCCGTGCAGCGGCTTGCCCGAGACGACGTCCGGATCGTCGTCCGGCAGTTCGATCGAGACCTGGAAGGCTTCGTTCTTGTGCGGCTTGCGTGCCTTCATGCGCGCCGGATCGAGATGGGGCTGGAAGCCGTCGATGGCTGCGCCGCGATAGGCATTCTGCTTCCCGGGCTGGTCCATCGGCAGATAGCCGCGAAACAGGTTGGAGTTGCCCATGTAGGCCTTCATCTTCGCCTCGAGCGGCAGAGCGAAGAACCGCTTCGACTGGCGGAAGATCTCGCGGATCTTCTCCGGCGGCACGGGGTGATTGACGATCGTCAGGAACCCGACGTCGCGGCAGGCATCGTGGACTTCGCGGGCGAGCCGCTCCTTGGCCTCCTCGTTGGTGCCGCCGAGCGGCGCGAAGTCGATGACCGGGAGTTCGTTGGCGTTGGCCCAGCGCCCGAGCTTCGGAGCCGGCAGCGGCGCAGGGGCGGATGACTGGATATCGGTCATGTCGGTTGTCCTCAGCTCGAGAGCGCGTCGATGAGTTGCTGGCGGGCCGCCGTCGCGTTCTTGGCGTACCATTCGATGCCGCCCGGCAGCATCTTCGCATAGTTCTCGGCCGCGCCCGGATTGACCTTGTTCCAGTCGGCATCGAGGAACTTGGAGGCCTCGGGGTTGACCGGCCCGTAGCCGTTGGACTTCAGAAGCTCGGCTTGTGCCTGCGGGTCCTGGGTCATGGCGATGAAGTCCCAGATGGCCTTGCCGCCCTGGGCGCCCTTGGGCACCATCCAGCAGGCGCCCCACGACACACCCTCGTTCCAGGTCCAGTCGTAGAGGCCCTTGGTGTCCTGCTTCAGCGGCCAGGCGCGTGTATTGAGCAGCTGGCCGAGATGGACCTCGCCGTTGCGGAAGGCGTTCTGGCCGTCGGCGATGACGGTGTAGTAGATCGCGTGCTCCTTCATCTTCTTGTGCATGTCGAGCGCGCGCTTCATGTCGATCGGGTAGATCTTGTCGAAAGGCACGCCATCGGCCATCAGAGCGGCTTCCAGCACGGCGTCGGGCTCGCGGCGAAAGGCCCGTTTGCCCGGGAATTTCTTGAAGTCCCAGACATCCTTCCAGCTCGTCGGAACCTCGCCGCCCCACTTCTTGGTGTTGTAGGTCAGGACCATGGCGTAGAGGTAGTTGCCGATGCCCCATTCGACCGCGTGCTCCGGGCGCACCTTGCTCTTGTCGACGACAGAATAGTCGATCTTCTCCAGCATGCCTTCCGGGCCGATCTCCAGGGCCGTGTGGAGGTTGCGGTCCATGATGTCCCAGGTGACCTTGCCGCTTTGGACCATGAGGCGGATTCGGCTCGTGGACGGTCCGGTGCCGTCGATCGCGACCTTGCGGTCCGGGAACTTCTTCACGTAGGGATCGACGAAGGAAGCCTTCATTCCGCGCACGGCATCGCCGCCCCAGTTGACCAGCACGAGTTCCTTCTGGTCGGCCATCGCCGGGCTGAGGCGCGCCGCCACCGGCGCGACGCCGAGTGCGGCGCACATGCCGAAGAACACGCGGCGGGAGTAGACCTTGCCTTCGGTATTCTGGACGAACCGCTCGATATCGCCCTGACGATCGCTCATGTCGGACATCACTTCACCTCCTAGCTCCTCGGTCGTCGGGCCCTTAGCGCAAGCTCCGCACTGAGAACGAGCAGCGTGAACAGGATCATGCCCGTCGCCACCACGGCGATGACGGGGTCGAGATTGTCGTTGATGCCGTCCCACATGCGGCGCGGCAGGGTGAAGAACGCCCGGCCACCGATGAAGATCACGACGATCAGCTCATCCCACGAATGGATGAAAGCAAAAATCGCGCCCGACAGGATGCCGGGCACGACGTTCGGAACGATCACCCAGCGCAAGGTCTGGCCGACGGACGCGCCGAGCCCGCGGGCTGCCTGTTCGAGCCTGGGATCGATATTGGCGAGAGAAGCCGAGACGGTCAGTACGACGTAGGGCAGACCGGTCACCGTGTGCGCGAAGACGATGCCGATCGCCGAGCCCACCAGGTCGAGATCGACATAGAGGCGATAGATGCCCAAGGCATAGACAATCGTAGGCACGGCCATGGGCAGAATCATCGCGGTCCGGACGCGTTCCGACCAGCGAGATGAGGCGCGCCAGCAGCCGATGGCGCACAGCGTGCCCGCCACGACGGCGCCCAGGGTCGAGACGCAGGCGATCCAGAGGCTTTGCCAGATGCTGTCGTGCCACTCGCGGTTCGACAGGAAGGCGCGCCAGTGCTGCAGCGACCAATGCTCGTCCGGCATGGCGAGATAGCGCGTGTCGGTGAAGGAGATCGGCACGACGGCAAAGGCGGGCAGGGCGAGGAAGCCCAGCACCATCCAGGCGAACGCCATCACGATCCCGGTCGCGTGGTGGCGGTTCACGGTGTCCCCCTCACGCGCCGAACAGCCGCTTGACGTCGAGGACGCGGGAGAGCGCCCACAGCGCGGCAAGCACGGACAGCATCAGCGTCGTGGCCAGCATGGTTCCCAACCCCCAGCGCAGCGTGTCGTTGATCTGGACAGCGACATACTCCGCGATCATCAGCACCTTGCCGCCGCCCAGCAGCGCGGGCGTGACGTAGAAGCCGAGCGACAGGATGAAGACCAGCGTGCCGGCGCCGATCAGGCCGGGGCGGGTGAGCGGCAGAAAGACCATGCGGAACGCCTGGAACCGGCTGGCGCCGAGGCTGCGCGCCGCCGCGACCAGCCGCACGTCGATGCCGCGCATGTTGGCGTAGAGCGTCAGCACCGCATAAGGCAGCATGACGTGGACCATGCCGATCAGGACGCCTGTCTCGTTGCGCACCAGCGGCAACGGCTCGTCGATGAGCCCCCAGGCCATCAGTCCGGCATTCACCGGCCCGCGGCTGCTGAGCAGGGCGATCCAGGCAAAGGAGCGAACCAGCACCGATATCCAGAAGGGCAGGAGGACACAGAACAGCATGAGACGCTGCTGGCTGGAGTTCGCGGCGCGCATCGCGTAGGCGACGACATAGCCCAGCAGCAGGGCGACGAAGGTGGTGAGCGCGGCAATGCGCAGAGTCGTCAGCAGGGTCTTCTGGACCGACGTGCTGGTGAAGAGCAGCAGGAAATTGTCGAGGCCCGGCTTGGGATCCGTGACGCTGGTGACGAGAACGTCCGCGAGCGGCACGAGATAGAGAAGGACCAGCATTGCAAGGGCCGGCATGATGATGAGCCAATAGACTCCATGGCGCGGCCGCCAGCCCGTCGGCGTGTCACTCTGCGAGGGCACGGCAATCCTCCGCCTGCCAGCCGATGTCGATCTCCGTGCCGGGGGCGAACGTCTCCTGGCCGGCCGTGTTCGCGAGCTTCACGATGAAATCGTCGGCGCCGAAGGCCACGAGCCGCAGCCGCGTCTGGTCTCCGAGAAACGTCACCTCCGCGATGCGCGCGGCAAAACGATTGGGCGACGCCTGCGCCGCCTTTCCGAGCAGAATTTTCTCCGGCCGCACGACCAGATGCACCGCGGAACCCGGCGCGCAGCGCACCGGCATCACCGCCGTCACCGTCTCGCCGGTCGCGAGCGCGGCCGCGCAGCTTCCGCCATCGTGCTGTCGAACGGTCGCGGGAAGCGCGTTGCTCTCACCCAGGAAGCGGGCGACGAAGAGGGAGGCCGGCGCCTCGTAGAGGCGGCGCGGCTCGTCGACCTGGCGCAGGGCGCCGGTACTGAACACCGCGACCCGGTCTGACATGGTCATCGCCTCGACCTGGTCGTGCGTGACGTACACCATGGTGACGTCCAGCCGCTGGTGCAGATGCTTCAGCTCGTACTGCATCTGCTCGCGCAGCTGGCGGTCGAGCGCGCCCAGCGGTTCGTCGAGCAGGATCAGGCGGGGCTCGAAGACGAGCGCCCGGGCGACGGCGACGCGCTGCTGCTGGCCGCCGGAAAGCTGCTGTGGCCTGCGATCGCCGAAGCCGTCGAGCCGGACCATCGACAGCGCCCGCATGACCTTCGAGTTCATTTCGCCGCGCGATACGCCGCGGACGCGGAGCGGAAATGCGATGTTTTCCGCCACCGTCATGTTCGGAAAGAGCGCGTAGTTCTGAAACACCATGCCGATGCCGCGCTTTTCGACCGGCACGTCGGTGACGTCCTCGCCGTCGACGAATATGCGGCCCTCCGTAGGCCGCTCGAAGCCGGCGAGCATGGTGAGCGTGGTCGTCTTGCCCGACCCTGACGGGCCCAGCAGCGTCAGGAACTCGCTGCGGGCGACCTCAAGGTTGAGCGCGCTGACGGCATCAACCGTGCCGTCATAGCTCTTGCGAACGTTGGCAAACCGAACGAGCGGCTCTGGAACCGGCGACAGCATGCACCGGTGCAGCGAATTCCATGCCAGCCCGCGCGACAGCGCGACAGGCGGAAGTTACTCCACCTTGGCGCCCGACGCCTTGATCACCGGGGCGAGCTTCTTTTCCTCGGCGGCGCGGTAGGCGGCGGTTTCGGCCGGCGTCATCCAGATCTGGGTGGCGCCCTGCTGGTCGAAGGCGGCTTTCACGCTGGGCTTCTGCAGGGCCTGCTTGGTCAGCGCCGAGAGCTTCTCGACCATTGCCGGCGGCACGCCGGCCGGCGCGCAGACGCCGCCCCACGAGGTGATCTCGAAGCCCGGCAGGAATTCCCCGAAGGTCGGCTTGTCAGGCACTGCGGGATGACGCTCCTTGGAGGTCACCGCGATGCCCTTCACCTTGCCGCCCTTCATCAGGCCAAGGGGGCCGGGGATATTGTCGAACATCATGTCGACCTGGCCGGCCAGGATGTCCTGATGGGCGGGCGCACTCCCCTTGTAGGGCACGTGCAGCAGATTGACGCCGGCCATCTGCTTGAACATCTCGCCGGTCAGGTGCGGGCTGGTGCCGGCACCCGACGACGCGAAGGTGAACTTGCCCGGGGTGGCCTTCGCCAGCGCGATCAGCTCGGGGATCGTGTTGGCCGGGAAGTCGAGCCGCGTCATCAGCATGTTGGGCACCGACCACAGCATGGCGATGCCGGTGAAGTCCTTGCCCGCGTCGAACGGAAGCTTGGCATAGAGCGTGGGCGCGATGGCATGCGCGGCGATCGTGTAGAGGCCGATCGTGTAGCCGTCCGGGGCCGACTTGGCGATGACGTCGGCGCCGATATTGCCGCCGGAGCCGGCGCGGTTCTCGATGATGAACTGCTGGCCCGTGAGTTCGGAGAGTTCCTGGCAGACGATGCGCGACAGCGTGTCGGTCGGGCCGCCGGCCGGAAACACCACGATGTATTTCACCGGCCGGTTGGGCCAGTCGTTCTGCGCGCGGGCGACGCCCGACGCGATCATCGGCGCAGCGAGCGCGCCGGCGGAGAGAGTGAGCGCGCGTCGACGCGGAATCATGATTTTGGTCATTTTGAACAAAGCCTCCTGTGATTTCTTGATTGGGAGGCAGTCTAGCGGAGCCGTTCCGCTGTTCAATATGTACCGCCGCTCTCAGTCCGTAATGATCACCGTGTAGGATCCCATCGTCCCGTCAGGCACGATGATGTCGACCTGCATGCCCCTGGCCGTCGGTTTGGCGCGATGCTTTTCCGGCTTGGCCGGCCTGATGGAGACGGGGATCAGCGCGATGCCCCATTCGCCGCTGCGCTTCAGGAGTGCCAGGGGAAGCTTGGCCCCGGCTTCAATGGTGTAGAGACCCGGCCACATCTCCCTCACCACGAAGGCGCCACGCCCGTCGGTGACGGTCTCGATGATGACGCGGCCGTCAGCCTTGCTCCGGACGGTGACGTCGACGCCGGTGACCGGCTCGTTGGCGGCCCAGGCGATGGCAACGGGCAAGAAGGGGAGCACCAATGACGCCAGAAGCGTCCCAAGTATCCGCACCCTGTTCATTCTCCCTGTGCCGCGCTCGTTCCGGCGCCTGCGTCGCATGATGACGGTGAATGCAATCAATCTCCATGTGAAATTCATTCCTGATTGATTTGCAAGGCACTGGCCGCCACGGTGGCGGCCGCAAAGGAGAAGGTGCAATGAAACTGGATTTCACGGGGAAGAAGGCGATCGTTTGCGGTGGCAGCCGGGGCATCGGCAAGGCCATCGCCATGGGCTTCGCGGCCTGCGGCGGCGACGTCTCGATCTGCGCACGCGATTCCAAGACACTCGAAGAGACCCGCGCGGAACTCGCCAGGTACGGCCACAAGACCCATGCCGCCAGCGCCGACCTCGCGCAGGGCGACGCCGTGCGCGGCTATGTACGTGATGCCATCTCGGCACTGGGGGGAGTGGATCTCCTGATCAACAACGCTTCGGCCTTCGGCTCCTCGGATGACGACAAGGGTTGGACCAGCGGCCTCGCGGTCGACATGCTGTCGATCGTGCATGCGACGCAGGAGGCCCTGCCGGAATTGAAGAAGTCGCAGGGCAACGTGGTCAACATCTCCTCGATTTCCGCGCTCCACCCGGCGGCGCGCCAGCCGCCCTACGGCGCCATAAAGGCCGCGGTGATCCACTACACGGTCACCCAGGCTGCGATGTATGCGAAGGATCGCATCCGCGTGAACTGCATCGCGCCCGGCTCGATCGAGTTTCCCGGCGGCGTCTGGGACAAGCGCAAGACCGACAATCCTGCCCTCTACAACGGCACGCTGGCCTCGATCCCGTTCGGTCGCATGGGCCATGCCGAGGAAGTCGCGAACGTCGCGCTGTTCCTCGCCTCGCCGTTGGCTTCCTGGGTGACCGGCCAGACCATCGCCGTGGCCGGCGGACAGGGGCTGTAACGTCCATGTCCTCGACGAACCGCTCCCACATCCTGCTCTGGACCGATTCCCCCGCGGCCTATCTCGACGCGATCCAGGCGGCGGGCCTCGCCGAGCGGGTCGCGGTCGACACGCTGCCGCGCAAGGAGAAGCCGTCGGCCGAGCAGCTCGCCCGGACCGAGGCGATGATGGCGGGCGCGGTGCCGGCGGGTCTCCTGCCGGCGATGCCCCGGCTGCGCTGGGCGCAGGCGATGAGCGCCGGCGTCGACAACTGGCTGGCGCTGCCCGACCTGCCGCCGGGCCTCACACTCACCTGCGCGCGCGGCACGCATACCGAGTCGATGCCGGAGAACATCATCGGCGCGCTGTTCCATGTCGCGAAGCCTTACGCCCAGGTCGCCGAACATCAGAAGCAAAGCAAGTGGGTCCATACCGTGGCCCAGCCACTGACGGGCAAGACGCTTGGCATCCTGGGCCTGGGCGCCATCGGGCAGGAAGTGGCGCGCATCGCCGTCGCGCTCGGCATGCATGTGATCGGCACGAAGCGGCGGCCGACGCGCATCCCGAACGTGGCCGAGGTGCTCGCGCCCGGGCAGACCGACGAGGTGCTGTCGCAGTCCGACTACGTGCTCCTGCTGCTGCCGGCGACTCCTGACACCGAGAACTTTATCGATGCGAAGCGGCTGGCAAGGATGAAGCCGTCCGCCTGGCTGCTGAACTTCGGCCGCGGCCAGATCGTCCACGATGCCGATCTCATGACCGCCACGAGGGAGAAGAAGATCGCCGGCGCCCTGCTCGACGTCTTCCGCCAGGAGCCCTTGCCGTCGGAGCACCCGTTCTGGAAAGCTCCGGGCATCATCGTGCTGCCGCACATCGGCGGTCCGCACCCGCAGCGCGACCGCTTCGTGGCGCGCCTGTTCGTCGAGAACCTGAAGCGCTTCCTCGACGGCGAGCCGCTCAAGGAAGTGGTCGACCGCGCAGCGGGTTACTAGAGTCTTTCCACTTCAAGCCGACCTGTACCCCCTCATCCTGAGGAGCGGCCCCCTCGAATACCTCGGGGTAAACTCCGGACCGCGTCTCGAAGGATGGGCAACAGACGCGGTGCTCGTGCCCACCCTTCGAGACGCGCTCCATCAGAGCGCTCTTTGTATCAAGGGACGGCCGCGCTGGCTCCCAAGATGCCGCGTGGCAGCTGGACGACCTCGAGAAGGAACACAAACGAAATAACCAAAATAAACGAAACAAATGAAGCGAATGCCGCACCCACCGAATCCGCAGGGCAATCGCATAGAGGTAAGGTCCCTCTCTGCGTTTGGGATGACAGCGTTTGTTTGATTGGCGCACTGCGCAAATCCCAACAAAAATTGTCATCCCGAACGCAGTGAGGGACCTTTCACTTTCTTGGAAACGCCAACTGCTCCGGCCTTTCTAGGCCACATGCGATTGCCCTGCCCGTCCCGGGAGCCATTACCGAGCCCTGCGCCCGCTAGGGCACTTGCGGCTCATCGACTTGCGCTAACCGAGCTGGACGTTACTTCAGGCCGAAGGGAGCGAACTGCTCTGCGACCTCCGGATCGAGCGTCAGGGCAGCGGCCTTGTCTGCGTCTGCCTCCCGCGTCTCGCCGATCATGCTGCGCGCGATGCCGCGGCCGTAAAGCGCCAGAGGGCGGTTGGGATCGACATCGAGAGCGTCGTTGTATTCCTTCACCGCGAGGCGGGGATCGCCGAGCTTGAGGTAGATGAAGCCGCGCGTGTCGCGGACGTCGAGGTTCAGCGGCATCAGCTTCTGTGCCGTGTCGCAGTCCTGCAGGCCGGCCACCAGATCCTTGCCCGTGATAGCGCGGACGAGGCAGCGGTTGTTGTAGGCCCGACCCATGTCGGGTTCGAGCTTGATGGCCGCATCGTAATCGGCCAGCGCCTTGTCGTACTCGTGCTTGGCGAAGTAGGCATAGCCACGATTGTAGTAGGCGACGGGATTTTCGGAATCGGCCTTGATCGATTCGTCGAGATCGCCGATCGCCCGGTCGTAGCTGCCTTCCTCCGAAAGCAGGGCGGCGCGATTGGCCAGCGCCTGCGGGTAGCGGGGGGCGATCTTCAGCGCCGTCTCGTAATCCTGCATCGCCAGCTGCTTCTGGCCGCGCCGGTTGTTGGCGAGACCGCGGATCACGTAGGCCTGGGCATTGTCGGGTGCGAGCTGAATGGCGCGGTCGAGGTCGGCGAGCGCACGGCCGTTGTCGCCGATCTGGCTGTAGGCATTGCCGCGGGCAATCAGCGCGTCGACATTGTCCGGCTGCAGAACCAGCACCTTGTCGAAATCCTCGATGGCGCGATTGTAGGCGCGCTTGCGGCTCGCCAGCAGGACGCCGCGACCGAGATAGGCAAGCGAGTTGCCTGGGTCGACGCGGATCGCGTCGCTATAGTCGGAGAGCGCACGGTCGGTCTCGCCCGTCGCATGCAGCGAGGTGGCGCGGCGGTAGAGGTTCAGCGAATCGGGATTCCTGGGATCGACGGCGCCGTCATAGTGCTTCAGCGCCTCTGCGTAATCCTCTGCGGCCAGGATCTTGTCGCCCAGGGCCGTGCGGGCAATGCCGCGCGTGAGCCGGGCCAGCGCGATTTCAGGCGGCTTGAGCCGGCGGGTCTGCAGAGCCTTCGAGCAGGCGGCCGCCCGCACGTCGGCGTCCTTGACCGTGGGCCAGGCGCCCCGCACGCACTCGCCATAGAGCTGGGCAACCGCCTGGTCGGAAAGGGGAGCGGCGGGAGGGGGAGCCGGCGCCGGCGCCGGAATGGCCGCCTGCCGGTCGCGCGCCGAAGGCGGCGGATAGAGGTGGTAGGAAAAGGCATAGATGCCGGCACCGCCGGCGATGAATGCCGCGGCGGTCAGCAGGAGCTTGGTCGAAAGGCGCATGGGCAAGGGCTCGATCCCGAGAGAACGTCGTCTCATGTCGGGCGCTTGTAGCAGAAGGGCGCAGTTCTGTCGTACGTTGGGCACAGTATGGCCTGCACCCTGCGGAGCAGGCCATGCCTCATCCCGAAGTAGACGACCAGCGGGTCGTGCCCGTAGCGCCGCCGGAGACGTCACCCAAACCCGACGGCGCCGGCGGTCGTGCCTGTGCCAAACAGCCTGTCGCAGCGATCGTCGCGGCGATCTCAGCTCTCCAGAAACCGCCTCGTTTCGGCCACCGCGTCGGCCAGCCCGACGCGTTCGACGGTCACACCTTGCGGAAAGGCACTGAGCAACCGACTGGGCAAACGCGAATCGAGCATCACGAAGACGCCGCGATCGTCGGCGCGACGGATCAGTCGTCCATAAGCCTGCTTCAGCCGCAGCCTCGCCAGCATGTCGTCGTAGCCGTTGGCGCCCGCGCCGGCCGCCTTCCAGTGCGCCTTGCGGGCGCGGTGAAGAATATCGGGCCGCGGCCAGGGTACGCGATCGAACACGATCAGCCGCAGCGACCGTCCTGGCACGTCGACACCGTCGCGCACGGCATCCGTGCCGAGCAGGCACGAATGCTCCTCGGCGCGGAAGATATCGACCAGGGTTGCGGCATCCATACCGCCCACATGCTGGGCGTAGAGCGGCAGTCCGGCCTCCTCCAGCACCGGCGCGATGCGCTGGTGCACGGCGCGCAGGCGGCCGATGGCGGTGAAGAGCCCCAGCGCGCCGCCGCCCGACGCGAGGAAGAGTTCGCGATAGGCTGCCGCCACCTGTTCGGCATCGTCGCGCTTGACGTCCTTCACGACCAGAACCTTGGTCGCGTTCGCATAGTCGAACGGCGAGGCCATGGCCGCGCGCATCGCCGGCGCTGCGAGATGCCGCGTGCCGGTGCGCGCCTCGGCAACCGTCCAATCCGCCTGCGCCGCAACGTCCTCGTCGTTGGCCGCTTGCGGCACGCCGAGCGAGTCGCGCAAGGTCGCCGAGGTGATCACCGCGCCATGCGCCGGCCGGATCACCGAATTCACGAACGGCTCGGCCGGATCGAGATAGTGGCGATGCATGCCGACGTCGTATTCGCGGCCCTGTACGCGTTCGACGGCGAACCAGTCGACGAAGGCGGGATCGGGATCGTTGTGCAGGCCGCGCAGCATCGCACGCCAGGATTCGAGCGTCAGCTCGCAGCGGTTGGTGAGCGACCGCGCCACGCCTTCGATGCGCGCGCGCTGACCGGAATCGAGCTTGTCGGCCTCGCCTTCGAGCTTGGCGCGCAGCGCCTGGCGCAGCCGGCGTACCGGCTGCAGCATCTTCTCCAGCGCCTCGGCGAGCTGATCGGCCGCTTCGACCAGGCCGGGATTGAGCGGTCGCACGTCGCATTCCTGGCCGAACCCCTGGTCATCACCGGCCGAGCGCGCGCGCACCTGCTGGCGCACCAGCGCGAGGAATTCCTCGGTGGGGCCCAGCACCGTGCCGTCGGCCAGCCGTGTCTGCCAGTTGGTCGAGGGAAGCTGTTGCGCGAGATCGAGCAGGCGACGCAAGGCATTCTGTGCCTCGACATCCTCGCCGAGCAGGTCGGTGACGCGGCGCTCCAGCCCGCGGGCGCGGCTGCCGCGCCGTCCTTCCGCGCCGAGCAGCCAGCGGCGCAGGTCCGACGCCTCGACGCCGCTCAGATGCGCGCCGAACGCACCGTCCGCCGCATCGAACAGGTGATGGCCCTCGTCGAACACGTAGCGCAGCGGCCGCGTGCCGTCGTCGAGCCCGCCCATCGCTGCCTGGATCATCACCAGCGCATGATTGGCGATGACGATGTCGGCCTGGCGCGCGCGGCGGATCGTGCGTTCGACGTAGCACTTCCGATAATGTTCGCAGGCCGAGTAGATGCACTCGCCACGCCGGTCGGCCAGCCGTTGCACGCGGCTGCGGCCCACCAGGTCGAGCAGCCAGGCCGGCAGGTCGCCGCCGAGCATGTCGCCGTCGCGGCTGGCCAGCGCCCAGCGCGCCAGCAGGCCGAGACCGACCGCGTTCTCCGGCACCAGGACGGTGCGCATTGCCGCCTCCTGGAAGTTCAGCAAACAGAGATAGTTCTCGCGGCCCTTGCGGATGACGACACGGCGACGCTTCTCCGCCGAGTCGCGGTGCAGCCGGTCGAGCTCGTTGTCGATCTGGCGCTGCAGGTTGCGCGTGTAGGTCGAGATCCAGACCGGCGCGCCGTTCTTCTCGGCCCACAGGCTGGCCGGTGCGACATAGCCCAGGGTCTTGCCGACGCCGGTGCCGGCCTCGACCAGCACGACATGGGGTTTGCCTTCTTCCTCGCGCGGCGCGAAGGCCTCGCTGGCGGCCGAGGCATAGTCGCTCTGGGTCGGGCGCGCCTCGGCCATGTTGGCGCCGGCCGAAACGAGATGGGCCAGTCGCAATCGCGCCTCGCGCGGTTCGACCGGCTGGCTGCCCGGCGGGGGCGCCGGCGGCGGCTCCTCCCACACGGGCAGGCTCTTCCAGATATCGAGGCCGGCGCCCGGGCGCGCTTTGCGGCCAACCGGGTCGATGCCGAGCGTGGTCAGCACCGCCTCGCCCCAGCTCCAGAGACCACGGGCCATGGCGAGCGCCGTTTCCTTCAGTTCGGGCGAGGCCAGCGCTGCCATGTCGTCGAGTTCGTCGAGCAGAGAGCCGGCGATCGCAGGCAGGGCCGCCGCCTCCTGCTCCGGCGTCGAGGGGACTTGCAGGCCGAGCGTCTCGCACAGGCCGCGTACTGTAGGCAGGCAAAAGACCGCCGGCCGCACGAAGGCGAAGAGTTCGAGCAGGTCGTGTGCCGCAATCTCCTCAAGCCCGAGCCGCGCCGCCACGGCGGGGGCATGGCAGACCAGTGGCGGGCTACCGGCCGCCCGGGCCCCTGCATTGGTGCCGGTCAGACGCTCCAGCGTTCCGTCGGGCGCGCGCCAGAGCGCGCCGCGGGCAGTCGCGACCAGGGCCGGCCAGGAAGAGGTCGCGGTGATTGTCACCGGCCGTGAATAGCACAGCGCAAATGCCCGATGCAGCGACCGTCAGTTGCACTTAAGGTCATGCTCAATGAAACCACCGCCCGTCATCCGGAAGACCACCGCCGTCTTCCACCAGTCCGGCGCCCTGCAAGTGGGCAAGGGCAAGATCACCGGCATCATCGCCCTCACTCTGGGGGGGCTTGCCGTGCTGGCGGTGCTCGCCTTCCATTTCCCGGAGTATTTGACCACGCCGGACCTGCGCAAGAAGTACGATGTGGGGCTGCTGCGCCAGGTGTTGCTGGTGGGCATGGTGATCGCGGGCGGCATGGCGATCGCCAACCTGGTCCAGCGCCGTAATCGCTGGCTGAATGCGACGGCACTGGGCCTGATCGCGCTGGCCGCGGCAATGGGCGGCCATCGCGTCCCCGTCGCCGACTTTCCCGACAACACGCCCTATGTCGGCCTCGACTGGTTCATCCTCGACCTGCTGGGCTCAAGCATGATTTTCATCCTGATCGAGAAGGTGGTGCCGCTACATCGCGACCAGCCCGTGTTCCGGCCGGGCTGGCAGACCGACTTCACGCATTTCATCGTGAATCATCTGCTCGTCGGACTGGCGCTGTTGATCGTGAACTTCGCCATCCATCGCCTGTTCGGCTGGATGGTCTGGGACCCTCTGCAGAAATGGGTGGGCGGTCTGCCATTCTTCGCCGCGCTCTTCCTCGTCCTGCTGGTGGCCGACCTCGTGCAGTACTGGACGCACCGCGCCTATCACGAAATTCCATTCCTGTGGCGCTTCCATGCCGTGCATCACAGCGCCGAGTACATGGACTGGATGGCGGGCTCGCGCCTTCATCTCTTCGAGCTCCTGATGACACGCGTCTCTATTCTCGGCGTGCTCTACGTGATGGGTTTCAGCCAGGCCGTCACCGACGTCTATATCGTGATCGTGGGTTTCCAGGCGGTGTTCAACCACGCCAACGTCCGGCTGCCGGCGATCTTCGGCAAGGCGCCGCTGAAGTGGCTGATCGTGACGCCCGACTTCCACCACTGGCATCACAGTTCCGAGCGAGAGGCGATCGACCGCAACTACGCCGCTCACTTCGCTTTCATCGACTATATCTTTGGCACCGCGGTGAAATCCGACCGCCGGTTCCCCGGCAAGTACGGCGTGCTGGGCGACTACATGCCCAACGGCTTCGTGCGCCAGCAGCTCTTCCCCTTCACCTGGAAGGGCTGAGCGCACGGCGTCTGGCGTCTGCCATCAGCGAGAGGATGGCGGCCAGCATGAGCGCACCGACGGCGGCCAGCAGCGGCATCGCGAGACTGCCCGTGGCGTCGTAGACGTAGCCCGCGAAGGCCGGTCCCAGGATTTGGCCGATGCTGAACGAGACCGTCATCAGCGCGATGCGTCCACGCGGATCGCTGCCGCTCGAACGTGTGGCGACGAGGCCGAGTGCCGTCAGGCTTACGAAAGTACCACCCACGAACACCGCTGAGATCACGATGCTGATCGGATGCAGCCACAGCGCACTGGCTGCGACGCCCGCCGCCTCGACGATACAGGCTACGGCGTAGATGCGAAGGACGCCCCAGCGCCGGCCAAGTGCCGTCCACAGCGCCACCGAGGGGACGGCGCAGAGGCCGAACAGAAGCCAGATGTAGGGTTCGAGAGGGGCGATCGACGAAGTTCCGCGCACCATGTCGACAATGAAGGTTGCGGTGATGACGTAGCCGAAGCCGAACAGCCCGTAGGCGAGAAGAAGTGCCACGAAGTCGGCGGACAGGCGCATGTCGGCGGGACGTTTCGTCGTCTGCGCCGCCGTCTCGTCGGGCGGCATCAGCCAGGCGACGGCGAAACCCGCTGCGACGGCAAACACCGCACTCGCGTGCCACAGCATGCTCCAGGCGGCGCCCAGCTGGAGCAGAACTGCAACGATGATTGCCGAGACGGAGATGCCGACGCCGACGCCCGCGAAATGCACGGCGGAGAGCGCACCGTGGCCCGCGGCGCTCAACCGGTCGAGGACGAGGGCGGAGCTGAAGATCAGCGCGAAGGCGCTCGCCGCTCCGGCCACGAGACGCAGGCCGATGAAGACCGGCATCGCGGTCGCAACGCCCATGCCGGAGAGGCATATCGCAGTCACCGCGAGGGAAGCCAGCAGCCAGAAGCGGCGCGAGCCCGGCAGGCGCACGGCCGCCAGCAGCGCGCCCGCGAGGTAGCCCAGGAAGTTCGCCGACGCGATCAGCCCGGCCTGCGCCTTGGTGAGCGACAAGGCCTCGACCATGGCCGGCAGGATCGGCGTATAGACGAAGCGGCCGGCGCCGATACCGGCCGCCAACGCCAGCAGGCCGCCGAAACTGAGCGAGAGTGCACGTTTGTTCATTGCAGGCGCCGCAGTTTGGGGTGCCGCTGCAATTGACGCAAATGGCCCTCGCACCTAGGTTGCCCGACCCATGTCCCAGATCGATCGTACCCTTGCCGAGGCCGCGCGCGCGTGGCCGTTTGAAGAAGCCCGCAAGCTCGTCGCCCGCACCGGCGGCACGGCGCCCGCGAAAGGCTATGTGCTGTTCGAGACCGGCTACGGTCCGTCGGGCCTGCCGCATATCGGCACCTTCGGCGAGGTCGTGCGCACGACCATGGTGCGCCAGGCCTTTCGCCGCCTGTCCGACGTTCCGGCGCGGCTGTTCTGCTTCTCCGACGACATGGACGGCCTGCGCAAGGTGCCGGACAACGTGCCGAACAAGGAGATGCTGGCGGCTCATATCGGCAAGCCGCTGACGTCCGTGCCCGATCCCTTCAGCAACGAGCATCCTAGCTTCGGCGCGGCGAACAATGCGCGCCTGCGCGCCTTCCTCGATTCGTTCGGCTTCGAATACGAGTTCCAGTCGGCGACCGAGTGGTACAAGTCGGGCCGCTTCGACAAGATGCTGCTCGCCATGCTCCGGCACTACGACGAAGTCCAGGCGGTCATGCTGCCGACGCTGGGCGAGGAGCGCCGCGCGACCTACTCGATCTTCCTGCCGATCTCGGCGAAGACCGGCCGCGTGCTGCAGGCGCCGGTGATCAAGACCGACGCCGATGCCGGCACGATCGTCTATCGCGACGAGGACGGCTCGATGGTCGAGACGCCGGTCACCGGTGGCAACGTCAAGCTGCAATGGAAGGCCGACTGGGCCGGCCGCTGGTTCGCACTCGATGTCGACTACGAGATGTACGGCAAGGATTTGATTCCATCGGCCGAACTCTCCGCCAAGATCGTGCGCATCCTGGGCGGCAAGCCGCCGGAGGGCTTCAACTACGAGCTCTTCCTCGACGAGGAAGGCAAGAAGATCTCCAAGTCCAAGGGCAACGGCCTCTCGGTCGAGGAATGGCTGCGCTATGCCTCGCCCGAATCGCTGTCGCTCTACATGCACCAGCAGCCGCGGCGCGCGAAGCGCCTGCATTTCGACGTGATCCCGCGCGCCATCGACGACTATCTCTCGCTGGTCGAGAAGCTGCCCAAGGAAGAGCCCGCCCGCGCGCTGGAGAATCCGGCCTGGCACATCCATGACGGCGCCGCCCCCGCCAATTCCGCGGCCGGTGTCACCTTCGGCATGCTGCTCAACCTCGCTGGTGTCGCCAATACCGAGGACAAGGACGTTCTCTGGCAGTATCTGCGCCGCTACGTGCCGGGCGCCACGCCGGAGAACGCTCCCTATCTCGACCGGCTGCTCGCCGGCGCGGTCGCCTACTACCAGGACTTTGTGAAGTCCTCGAAGAAGTTCCGCCTGCCCACCGAACGCGAACAGCTGGCGCTGCAGGACCTGCTCGAGACTCTATGCAAGATGCCCGAGGACGCGACGGCGGAAGTCATCCAGGACGAGGTCTACGAGGCGGGCAAGCGCCACTTCGCCAAGGAAGAGCTGCGGCTGTGGTTCAAGACGCTCTACGAGGTGCTGCTCGGCAGCGAGCAGGGGCCGCGCATGGGCGCCTTCATCAAGCTCTATGGCCGCGATAATGTCGTGAAGCTGATCGAACGCGCGCTGGCCGGCGAGGATCTGGGCAAGGCAGCGTAGGGACCAGCGACATGCATGACGGCGTCGTCTTCGACTATCTCAATCCCGACGTTCCGGCCGGGCTGCGCCTGCTCGACGTTCCCCTGGTCCGCGCCAACCGCGACACGATCAAGGGCTATGGCGAGGTCGTGCGCGATCCGAAGAAGCAGAAGATCGAGATCGTGCCGTGGCCGCTCAACGGGTCGCGCAAGCTCGACGCCGGCACCGGCATCGAGGGCGGTACCACCGAGGGCATCTTCACCTGCGAATGGCGCGGCAACGAATTGATCGGTCGCAACGAGGCGGTCGGCGGCCACTACGTCATCGGCTTCCGCGACCTGCCGGAGACGGTGCTGCCCGGGGTGAAGCTCAGCCAGGGCCGCGTGCTCCTATGGCACTGCAACTATCACCCGGACGGCGGGCAGCTCTTCTGGCCGCTCGACGGCAAGCCCTTCGTCGTGCCGGCCGCGCTGCCGGGCGACGATCTCCAGCCCGAGACCTTCAAGGCCTTCTGGTCCGACGGCAGCTTCGGCATCTACATCCATCCCGGCATCTGGCACGAAGGCGTCTTTCCGGTGAACGAGACCGGCCGCTTCTTCGACAAGCAGGGCAAGGTGCACGCGCGCGTGAGCTGCGATCTCGCGCGCGAATTCGGCGTGCTGCTCAACGTGCCCCTGCCGCAGGGCTGAAGCCCGCCGCGGCCCGGAACACTCTCGACAGGGCGGCAATGGCCTCGGGTCGCGCGATCGCGGCCTCGTCCTGGGCCATCATCTCCCAGACGGCACCCTCCACGGCGGCGAGTGCCACGGCGAGTTGCATCGTGTCGGCAGTCCCCGCGCCGACCGCCGCGAGCTTGGCCTGAAGGGCGGGAACGAACCGTCGCGCTTCCTCGATGATCGCCTGGCGCCCCTGCACTTCAGGCAACGCGTCGCGCAGGGCGAGCGAGACGTCGAGGCCCTTACGTTTTTCGACGACGAAGGCGGCGATTGCGGCGTCGACGGCCTCTTCAGGCGACGCAGCCCCTGACAGGTCGGCGGCCATGACGGCGTCGAGATAGGTGCGGGTGCGCTGGCGGACGATCTCGACGGCAATCGCGTTCCGGTTCGGGAAGTACTGGTAGAGGGACCCGACCGAGACGCCGGCCAGTATCGCTATTCGCGTCGTCGTGCAGGCCGCCCATCCGTCCCGCCGCAGAATGCGAATGGTCGCCTCGACGATGGCATCCACCGTCACGGTGGAGCGGGCCTGGAGGGGCTTCTTGCGCGGTTTCAGGGTGGCCGGCACGGCGTGGCTCCGATGCGAATGGACGGTCAGCGTCCTGCTTTCCATTTTCAATGGACCTCAGCCGGAGTCAAAGAATGACCGTCCTCCACCTCGTCACTGGCGGCACATCGGGGATCGGCCTCGAACTCGTGCGCATGCTGCTCGCCGACCCGGCGAACCGGGTCATCGTCGGTGCCCGCCGGCCGGGCGAAGCCTCGGGACTGCGTGCCCTCGCCGACGTAGGCCGCCTCGAGATCCTGCCGCTCGACCTCGCCTCGCTCGCCTCGACGGTCGCGTTCGCCGACGTGGTCATTACCCGTCTCGCCGGCGATCGTATCGGTTCGCTGGCCGCCAATGCCGGCATCCAGAACGTGGCGGGCCGGCGAATGACCGTCGACGGCTACGAGGAGACCCTGCAGGCGAATTGGCTGGCGCATGCGCTGCTGATCGAACGGCTGCTGCCGGTCCTCGCGCGCGGCGCGCCGGTCGTCTTCACCGCGAGCGGCACGCATGACCCGGCCAGCGCCACCGCCCGCCTGTTCGGATTCAGGGGCGGCCTCTATCGGGGGATCGAAAGGGTGGCGCGCGGAGAACTCGACGGCGGTGCGTCCGAGACGCAGCAGGGTCTGGACCGCTACGCCACGTCCAAGCTCGTCGCCATCCTGCATGTCTATGCCCGTGCGCGCAGCACGACGGCGGGTGGGCCGCGCTGGTTCGCCTTCGATCCCGGCCTGATGCCGGGCACGGGGCTGGCGCGCGATCGCTCCGCCCTGGAGCGCTGGGCGTGGTCGACGATTCTGCCGGTGGTGGCGCGGGCGATCCCGGGCGCCAGCACGCCGCGCCGGTCGGCGGCGACCTACGCGCTGTTGCTCACGGGCCGACTGTTCCCGCAGGACACCGGCGTGCATCTCGATTTCTCCGGCCGCAGGACGGCGAGCTCGGCCGATTCCAACCGCCAGGACTGGCAGGAGGAGGTCGCGGCCTTCGCGGGCGCGATCTCTCAGGGCTGGCGTCCGGTCGCGCTTCCTTGACAATCAGGGCAAGGGGCACGTGGGCGTGAGCTGCGATCTTGCATGTGACTCAAATAACTATTCCAAAGAATATTATTTGCTTGCACCATAACATTCCAAAGAATAGATATAAATGCCTTGGAATGTTATGGAGCGGTTCATGGCTATTTCGCGGAAGTCCT
>CANIEC010000004.1 GCA_947466085.1 Rhodospirillales bacterium | reverse complement strand
GAGGTTGAAGTCGTCGTGGCCGATGCCGGTGCCCAGCGCCGTGATCAGCGTGCCGATTTCCGCCGAGCCCAGCATCTTGTCGAAGCGCGCGCGCTCGACGTTCAGGATCTTGCCGCGCAGCGGCAGGATCGCCTGGTTGGCGCGGTTGCGGCCCTGCTTGGCCGAGCCTCCGGCCGAATCGCCCTCGACGATGAAGAGCTCCGAGAGCGCCGGATCGCGTTCCTGGCAATCGGCGAGCTTGCCGGGCAGCGAGCTCACGTCGAGCGCGCCCTTGCGGCGGGTGAGTTCGCGGGCTTTTTTCGCGGCCTCGCGGGCGGCGGCGGCCTCGACGACCTTGGTCAGGATCTTGCGCGTCTCGGCGGGATGCTCTTCCAGCCACTGGCCGAACTTATCGGCGACGACGGACTCGACGACGGGGCGCACTTCCGAGGAGACCAGCTTGTCCTTGGTCTGCGAGGAGAACTTCGGGTCGGGCACCTTAACGGACAGCACGCAGGTCAGGCCCTCGCGCATGTCGTCGCCGGTGAGGCCGACCTTCTCCTTCTTGGAGATGCCGCTCTCGTCGGCATACTTGTTCAGCGTGCGCGTCAGCGCGCCGCGGAAGCCCGCCAGATGGGTGCCGCCGTCGCGCTGCGGGATGTTGTTGGTGAAGCACAGCATCGTCTCGTGATAGCTGTCGTTCCACTGCATCGCGACTTCGACGGAGATTCCTTCCTTCTCACCGCGGATCGACACTGGCGGGTCGTGCAGCACCGACTTGTTGCGGTCGAGATACTTGGCAAAGGCCTCGACGCCGCCTTCGTAATAGAGTTCGGAGACCTTGTGCTCGGCGGCCCGCTCGTCGGTCAGCACGACGCGCACGCCGGAGTTCAGGAATGCCAGCTCGCGCAGGCGATGCTCGAGCGTCGCGAAATCGAACTCGGTCTTGGTGAAGGTGCCGGTCGACGGCAGGAAGGTCACTTCCGTTCCGTGCTGGCCCTGGTCGGCCTCGCCCACGATCTTCAGGTCGCCTTCCGGCTCGCCGTGCCGGAAGATCATGTGGTGCTCCTTGCCGTTGCGCCAGATGCGCAGGTCGAGGCGCTGGGACAGCGCGTTCACGACCGCGGCGCCGACGCCGTGCAGGCCGCCCGACACCTTGTAGGAATTCTGGTCGAACTTTCCGCCGGCATGGAGCTGCGTGAAGATCACGTTGGCGGCCGAAATGCCCTCTTCCTTGTGGATGTCGGTCGGCACACCGCGGCCGTTGTCGCGCACCGTGACCGAGCCGTCGCCGTGCAGGATGACGACGACCTTGTCGCAGTAGCCCGCCAGCGCCTCGTCGATCGCATTGTCGACGATCTCATAGACCATGTGATGCAGGCCGGTGCCGTCATCGGTGTCGCCGATGTACATGCCCGGGCGTTTGCGGACGGCCTCGAGGCCGCGCAGTACCTTGATGGAATCGGCGCCGTAATCCTCGGCGCCCGGCGTGATGTCGTTGTCGCTCATGGTCCTGGCTTTCGGAAAGGTGTTCAGACCGCCGTGATTGATCCGTCGGCCACGCGCAGGATCTGCGCGCGGCCGCGGAGCGGCGCAAAGAGTTGGGCATCGGTGCCGGTCATCCAGCTCTGGACGCCGAGCGCCACCACCTCGTCGAACAGCGCCCGCCGGCGCTCCTCGTCGAGATGGGCCGCGATCTCGTCGAGCAGCAGCAGCGGCGGCCGGCCGCGCGACAGCGATACCAGCCGGGCATGCGCCAGCGCGATCGAGACGAGGACCGCCTTCTGCTGGCCGGTCGACCCCTCGGCCGCCGGCAGGTCGAGATCGAGGTGGCGCACCGCGAGATCGCTGCGGTGCGGTCCGCAGGACGTGGTGCCGGCTTCGCCGTCGCGCAAGCGGCTGGCTGCCAACTCGCTGCGCAGCCGGTCCTCGACGTCGATCGCAGGCATGGTGGCGATCCAGCCGTCGACCTCTCCCGCCATGGCGAGCGAAGCCCGGGGGAAGGGGCCGACCCCCAGCCGCGCGGCGGCGTCGAGACGCTGCACCGTGTCGGCGCGCGCCGCCGCCAGCGCGACGCCGTGGCGGGCCATCGTGTCTTCCAGCGCCGTGAACCAGTGCGGGTCGCGGTTGCCTTCTCCGAGGAGCCGGCTGCGCTGGCGCTGCGCGTTCTCGTAGGCCGCGACGTCGCCGGCATGCTGGGGATGCAGCGCCGTCACCAGCCGGTCGAGGAAGCGCCGCCGCTCGGTTGCGCCGTCGAGGAACAGCCGGTCGAGCTGCGGCGTCAGCCATACCGCGGCGACGTGCTGGCCCAGCGCGGTCTGGCTCTGCATCGGCCGGCCGTCGATGCGCACGGCGCGGCGCGGCGTGCTGCTCTCGCTGCGCCCGGCTTCGAGGCCGGTGCCGATGGCCAGCCGGCCCTCGGGCGTGTCGAGCGTCGCGGCGGCGGCCCAGCCGGCGGCCGACGGTTCGTCGCCGCGGCCACGGCGGCAGACATCGTCGAGCCGTGCCCGTCGCAGGCCGCGGCCGGGGGCCAGGAAGGAGAGGGCTTCCAGAAGGTTGGTCTTGCCCGCGCCGTTGGCGCCGACCAGTACGACCGGCTCCTGGCCGCACTCGAGGCGGAGCTGGCGGTAGTTGCGGAAGTCGGTCAGGCGAAGCTGGCGCACGGCGAGAAGGGCCGGCGCAGCGCCCGATACGGCGTCGGAAGAGTAGGTGAGGGTGCTGATGGCCTGTGCGTTCATACCCGCATCGGCATGAGCACGTAGAGCGCGCTCTCGTCGGCACCGTCACGCACCAGGGTGGGCGAGCCGGCATCGGCCATCAGGAAGCGCGCCTCGCTGCCGGCGATCTGTTCGGTGATGTCCAGCAGGTAGCGCGAGTTGAAGCCGATCTCGAGGGCCGTATCCTTGTACTCGACCTCGATCTCCTCGCTGGCGCTGCCGGCGTCGGGGCTGGTCGCCGAGAGCGTGACGATGCCCTTGGCGACCGCCAGCTTGATGGCCCGCGACTTTTCGGTGGAGATCGTCGAGACGCGGTCGACGGCGTGCGCAAACTCCTTGCACGGCACGTTCAGGACCTTGTCGTTGCCGGTCGGGATGACCCGCTCGTAGTCCGGGAAGGTGCCGTCGATCAGCTTGCTGACCAAGGTGACGTTGCCGCTGGAGAAGCGGATGCGGGTGTCGCTGAGTTCGATGTCGACCGAACCGTCGCCCTCGTCGAGCAGCTTGCGGACCTCGCCCACGGTCTTGCGCGGCACGATCACGCCGGGGATCTCGCCGGCGCCCTTGGGCAGCGGCACCTCGACCCGGGCGAGACGATGACCGTCGGTCGCCACGCCGCGCAGCACCTGGGTGCCGCCTGAGGTCGCGGCATGGAAATAGATGCCGTTCAGGTAGTAGCGGGTCTCCTCGTTGGAGATCGCGAACCGGGTGCGGTCGATGATGCCCTTGAGGTCGCTCGCCGGGAGCTGGAACCGGTGCGGCAGGTCGCCCTCGGTCATGGCGGGGAAATCGGCCGGCGGCAGGCATTGCAGGGTGAAGCGGGAGCGGCCGGCCCGGATGACCAGGCTGCTGTTGTCCGAGGCCGCTTCCAGCTCGACCTGGGCGCCATCGGGCAGCTTTCGGACGATCTCGTACAACGTGTGGGCCGGCGCCGTGGTCGAGCCGGTCTTGGAGGCGCTGGCCTCCACCGATTCGGTGATGGCGAGGTCCATGTCGGTCGCGGCGAGGCTCAGCCGGCCCTTCTGGGCGCTGATCAGCACGTTGGACAGGATCGGGATCGTATTCCGACGCTCGACGACACTCTGGACATGGGCCAGGGCCTTCAGGAGGGCCGCCCGTTCGATCGTCAATTTCATGTTTTGGTCGCCGTAGTCAGGGCCGGATTGGGTCTGGTTCATGGCCCGTTCCAAGGGCAGCGAGAGGCGCCGGAGGAACGGTTGAAAAGTATATCACGCCGCCCGCCCGCGGGAAGCAATTTCGCTGTTTCTAGAGGCATTTAGAGGCGTGGGCGCTACGCAGAAAGGGCCCCTTGCGGGGCCCTTTTCACAGTGCGTACCGGTGGTTCTCAGCCCTGCAACTGCCGCTTGAGCAGCTCGACATCCTCGGCGATCGACAGGTCGGAGACCTTGAGTTCCTCGATTTTGCGCACGGCGTGCATGACCGTCGTGTGGTCGCGGTTGCCGAAGCGCTTGCCGATCTGCGGCAGGCTGAGGGTCGTGAGCTGCTTGGCGAGGTACATCGCCACCTGGCGGGGCCGGGCGACCGAGCGGGCGCGCCGCGGCGAGCTCATCTCGGCGAGCTTGATGTTGTAGTGGGCGGCGACACGCTGCTGGATCTCGTCGACCGTGACCTTGCGGTCGGCCTGGCGCAGCAGGTCGTGCAGCACGTCCTGCGCCATCTCGACGGTGATCTCGCGGCCGATCAGCTGGCCGTGCGCGACGACGCGGTTCAGGGCGCCCTCGAGCTCGCGGATGTTGGTGCTGATCTTGTGCGCGAGGAACTCGAGCACGTTGGCCGGCACCGGCACCCGGGCGTTCTCGGCCTTGGTCTGCAGGATCGACAGACGCAGCTCGTAGGTCGACGAGTGGATGTCGGCCACGAGGCCGCTGCCCAGGCGCGAGCGCATGCGCTCCTCGATGTCCTGCAGCTCGCTCGGCGGCTTCTCCGATGACAGGATGATCTGCTTGTTCTGCTCGACCAGCGAGTTGAACGTGAAGAAGAACTCGTCCTGGCTCGCTTCCTTGCCGCAGATGAACTGCACGTCGTCGACCATCAGCACGTCGACGTTGCGGAACAGCTCCTTGAACTGGCCGGTGTTCTTGGTGCGCAGCGCCTGGATGAACCGGTTCACGAAGCTCTCGGCCGTCAGGTAGAGAACGCGGGTCTTGGGATCGCGCTCGCGGATGACATGCCAGATCGCGTGCATGAGATGGGTCTTGCCGAGGCCGACGCCGCCGAAGATGTAGAGCGGGTTGCGCTCGGGCAGGGGCATGTCCTGCTCGGAGATGTTGCGCGCCGCGGCATAGGCGAACTCGTTGGGCTTGCCGACGACGAAGTTCGCGAAGGTGTAGCGTCCTTCCGGAGCCTGCGAGATCTCATCGGCGCCGCGGCCGATCGAGGGGCCCATGCGCGGCATCGGCGGCTGGTGGTTCTGCGACGAGGGCAAGGGCGGCATCGCGATGATCTCGTTCGGCCGGCGCGGCGCCGGCGGCGGCACGAGGTTCACCTCGACGTTCTTCACCTCGGTGTTGACCGACTGCCAGTAGGCGAGCACGCGGTCGCCGTAGTGACGGCCGACCCAGTCGCGCACGAAGCGCGTCGGCGCATAGAGGCGCAGCTTGCCGGCCTTGAGTTCACCCAGCTCGACCTCGCCGAACCATGTCTTGAAGGCCTTGTCCCCAATCTCCTTGCGAAGCCGATCGCAGACGCGCACCCAATGTGCTTCGAGCTCCTTTCGGCCCGCCCCTTCATCCATGCCTGCCCCCGCAAATTCGTTGTTTTCATATGTAGTTTTGTTATTGCCTTGGATCGGCGCTTGAATTCGATTCACGTTTGTCTCCACGGAAGCCCCGCCGCCTTCCATCCCCTCGTCGCGCCGCGCTTGCCCTGCGCATCGAGAGGTCCCTCAAAGCCGTCTGCCACATTGAGACACGTACTGTATCCGGCCGCGGCCATGGCTTTCGCCGCCGCGACCGATCTCACCCCACTTCGACACAGAAAGAGCAGGGGGACCTCCTTGTCCGCCAGCGCCTGCGAAAGCGCGCCGACGAAATCCGGATTGACCTGCATGCTCGGGAAGACCTGCCACTCGACCAGGCCCGGCTTCTTGTCGAGGCCGGCCAGGTCGGGCACGCCCACATAGTTCCACTCGGCGCGAGTGCGCACGTCGATCAGGATCGCATCCTTGAGTTCGCCGAGCATCTTCCAGGCAACCGCAGGAATGACGTCGCCGGCGTAGCCGGCTGCGGGGGACACTTCGAATGTGTCTGCGATCTTGTTGTCTTTCGACATGGCCCCCGCTTTCATTCGTCGAAGCGAGGCGTTGTCAGGCGAGCCAGCAAACGAAGGCGACACACAACACGGCAAGAGGGAACGAGGGATTTTCAGCGAGCGTCGCTTATGGGACGCTTCATCTTCTTATCGATCGTCGAACTTGCGAAGCGTTGTGTACCTGTCTCCCTCGTTCGTCGTTTCGATGGAGAGGAATCCCCTCTTCTCCATCTGGCTCGCGATCCAAGCGCCCCACGCCCCGTCGCGATGTCGTGAGTCTTATCCAGACTCTCCGAAGCGCGCAAACGAATCACATGCAGAACACCACACGCTATTCAGCCACTTCGCGGCGTTGCTCGATTGACAAGTTGTACGAACCGATTTTGCGCGTCGTTCGTCGAGAGACGGCTCTCAACATCTAGCGCTCGCCGTCGCGCTTCGTTCGATAAATCCGAATCGTATGTCAGTCGGCCAATCGACGACCAAACGATCATTGAGAAAAATCGCCGAGATTTTTTTCGTCAAAGAGTCCCGGCTTCGTCATCGCCACAAAAGAAAACGCCGCTCGAAGGAGCGGCGTTCACAGATACTGAAGCAGGATGTCGGAAAGCGTCAGGCCATCGCCTTGATGCGCGCCGAGAGGCGCGACACGCGGCGCGAGGCGGCGTTCTTGGTCACGATGCGCTTGATGGCGCCGCGCTGGATCTCCGGCTGCGCCATACGCAGCGCTTCCTGGGCGGCCTTCTTGTCGCCGGACGCAATCGCCTCCTCGACCTTCTTCACCGAACCGCGCACGCGGCTGCGGCGCGCCGTATTCACGGCGGTGCGGCGCTCGGTCTGGCGGGCGCGCTTCTCGGCCGACTTGTGATTAGCCATAATAGTCCTCGTTGCTCGAAGGGCGCGCTTATACGGGCCGCTTGGGGGCCGGTCAAGCGCGCCAAACCCGCCAAATCAGCGGTGTTTCCAGCCCGGCTTACGCTTCTCGGCGAAAGCGGCCATGCCCTCGGACCGGTCGTCGAAGGCAAAAGTTGCGTGAAAGGTCCGGCGCTCGAACCGAACACCCTCCGAAAGGGTCGTTTCGAAGGCCCGGTTGACCGCTTCCTTGGCGACCATGGTGGCGGGCAGGGACATGCCTGCGATCTTCTCGGCCGTGGCGATGGCATCGTCCATGAGCTGGGCCAGCGGCACGACCCGGCTGACCAGGCCGCAGCGCTCGGCCTCGGCGGCGTCCATCATGCGTCCGGTCAGGACCATGTCCATGGCCTTCGACTTGCCCACGAAGCGCGGCAGGCGCTGGGTGCCGCCCGCCCCGGGAATGGTGCCGAGCGTGATCTCGGGCTGGCCGAACTTGGCGTTGTCCGCAGCGATGATGAAGTCACACATCATGGCCATCTCGCAGCCGCCGCCCAGGGCATACCCCGCCACCGCGGCGACGATCGGCTTGCGGACCTGGCTCACCTTCTCCCATCCGACGGTGATGAAGTCCTGCAGGAAGACGTCCTGGTAGGTCTTCTCCTTCATCTCCTTGATGTCGGCGCCGGCCGCGAATGCCTTGTCGCTTCCCGTCAGGACCATGCAGCCGATGCCGGGATCCGCCTCGAACGCATCGAGCGCCTGGCCGAGCTCGCGCACGAGGTCGGCGCAGAGGGCGTTCAAGGCCTTCGGGCGGTTCAGCCGGATGATCCCGACCCGGCCCTTGGTTTCGGTCTGGATGTTCTCGTATGCCGTGGTCATTTGCTCTTTCCTCCTCGGGTCGTGTCTCAGCGCTGGCAGCGGGCGCAGTAGAAGGTGGATCTCCCGGCCTGCACGAGCCGGCGCACCGTCTGGCCGCAGTCGAGGGTGGGGCAGGCGATGCCGGCCCGGTCATAGACGTTGAAGCGCGTCTGGAAATAGCCGAGTTCGCCGCCCGGCTGAACATGGTCGCGCAGGGTCGACCCGCCGTCCTGTATCGAACGGTTCAGCACGAGCTTGATCGCCTCGACGAGGCGACCCGCGCGCTCCCCCTTGACCGTGTGGGCGGAGCGGCGCGGCGAGATGCCGGCCAGGAACAGCGCCTCGCACGCATAGATGTTGCCGACGCCCACCAGGGTCTTCTGGTCGAGCAGTGCCGCCTTGATCGGCGTCCTGCGGCCGGCGAGGCGGGCGGCCAGCACATCGCCGGTAAAGGCGTCGTCCAGCGGCTCCGGGCCCAGGCTCTTGAAGTACTTGTGCTGGGCCACCGCATCGTCGGCCACCAGCACCATCAGCCCGAAGCGGCGGGCGTCGTTGAAGCGGACCTGCCAGCCATCGTCCATGTCGAACACGACATGGTCATGCCGGCCGAGCGGATGGCTGGCGGCGCTCTCCGCATCATGCAGGGTCATGCGGCCCGACATGCCGAGATGGACGATCAGGGTCTGGCCGTGGTCGAGCCGGATCAGCAGGTACTTCGCCCGCCGGTCGATTCCCGTGACGGTACGGCCCTCGACCCTGGCGGCGAATTTCGCCGGCAGGGGCACCCGAAGGTCGGGTCGACGCTGCTGCAGCCGCGCGATGCGCCGGCCGACCAGGCGCGGCATCAACCCGCGCCGGACGGTCTCGACCTCGGGCAGTTCAGGCATCGGCCTTCTGTTGAGGGGGCTGCAGCGGCGGGCGGTTGCCGAACAGGGCGCTGCCGACCCGGACATGGGTGGCGCCCATCCGGACCGCGGTCTCATAGTCGGCGCTCATGCCCATGCTGAGCTTGGTCAGGCCGTTGCGGGCCGCCATCTTGGCCAGCAGGGCGAAATGCAGGGCCGGCTCCTCGTCGACCGGCGGGATGCACATCAGGCCGACGACGGGCAGCTTGTACTGGTCGCGGCAGAGCGCGACGAAGGCGTCGACGTCCTTCGGAAGAATCCCGGCCTTCTGCGGCTCCTCGCCGGTGTTGACCTGGATGTAGCAGGCGGGGCGGCGGCCCAGACGCTCCATCTCCTTCGCCAGGGCCGCCGCGAGGCGGTCGCGATCGACCGACTGGATGACGTCGAACAGGGCGACGGCATCGCGCGCCTTGTTGGTCTGGAGCGGGCCGATCAGGTGCAGTTCGAGGTCGGGACAGGTCGCCTTGAGTTCTGGGAACTTGCCCTCGGCTTCCTGCACGCGGTTCTCGCCGAACACGCGGTGGCCGACCTCCAGCAGTTCGCGGACCCGGTCCGCGCCATGGGTCTTGGAGACGGCGACCAGGGTGACGTCGGACGGCGAGCGACCCGATGCCCGCGCGGCCTCGGCGATGCGGCCCGTGACCTCGGCCAGACGATCGGCGCCGCTGCTCATGCGTCGAGACCGGCGCGCGCGAGCAGGGCTTCCTCGTTGTTCGGATCGGCCGCCAGGGCGGCGTCCAGGGTTTCACGGGCCCTGTCGAGTTCGCCCAGCGCCGCCAGGCAGATGCCATAGTGGGCCAGCAACCGCGAATCGTCCGGCAGGGCGCGCAACGCCTGCTCATGGTGCGGGCGTGCATCGGCCGCCCGCCCCAGGCCCATCAGGGCGCGCCCGTAATTGGTCTGCACGAAAGGCTCGTCGGGTGAGACCTTCGCGGCCTTCTTCAGGATCCGCCGCGCATCGTCGAAGCGCTTGAGACCGAGCAGCGCCAGCCCCTGGTTGTTCATCGCCCGGGCATCACCGGACACGGCTCTCAGATAGGGCTCCAGGAGCCGGCTGGCCTGCTCGAAGCGTCCGGCCTGAATGTGCAGGTTGGAGAGCTGGAGGATCGCTTCCTGGTCGAGCGGGTTGCGTTCCAGGACTTTCTCGAGGATGGCGGCGGCCTGTTCGGTCTGGCCCGCTGCCGCCCGGGCCAGCGCCAGGGTGCCGTAGGCCTGGCCGAAGGTCGGATCGAGCTCGAGCGCCTTCTCGATCATCGGGATGGCGTCGCTCGGGCGGCCGCTGAAATAGAGGACGTAGCCCAGCGCGTGGTTCAACGTGGCGCTGGCCGGTGCCAGTTCGACGGCCCGGCCGGCCTCGGCAATGGCCTCGTCGTAGTGGCCGAGGGCCGCCAGACAGAGCGCGCGGTCGCCCAGGATCTGGCCGCGCCGCTCGGCGTTGTCGCCGGCGTCTTCCAGCGCCATGTCGAAGACCTCGATGGCGGCCGAATACCGGCCCAGCCGATAGAGGGCATAACCCAGCATGTTGCGGGCGCGCGCCTGAAGGGGCTTCAGCGCCTCGGTCTGATGTTCATGGATGGCGCGATCGACGTTGGCCACGAATTCCGACAGTTCGCGTTCGGCGGCGGCGAAGCGGCCGGTGTCCATGTGGACCGAAGCGAGCGCCAGACGGGCCTCGACATGGGTGGGGGCCTGGCGGACCGTGTCGCGGAAACGGCGCGCCGCCTCGTCGAGATTGCCGAGGCGCCGGGCGGCGAGGCCGAGATTGTAGAGCAGCATCGGCTCGTTCGGATCCTTCGCCACGGCCTTGCGCCACAGCTTCTCGGCTTCCTTCACGGCGCCACGCTGCGACAGGCAGACGGCGAGATAGTGGAGAATGTCGGGACGGTCGCCGTACCGGGATTGCGCGCTCTTGAACAGCGGCTCGGCGCGATCGTACCAGCCCGCCCGCAAATACTGCAGGCCTGTCTGGAGATCAGGGTCGGGTTGGGGCGGGCCGTTGGGCCGGTTGGGGGGCGCTATCGCCATGGCGGGCTGTGTAGACCCGCCTCACGGCCAAGGCTAGACGAAATGCCATGGTGAAGGACGTCGAATTGTTTGCCGCGGCGATGGCCGGCGTGAAGCCGCTCGACCGGAAGAAGCGGGCGCCTGCGCTGCCCGCTCCGGCGCCGTCGCCCAAGGCGGCCGTTGCGCCCGTGTCCAGGCCTCGGCCGAGGCCGCTGCCCGTCCGGGCCGACGTTCCCGACCTGTCGCCGGACGATTGCCAGTTCGACCGCGACGTGTCGCGCGCCCTGTCGCGGCGCAAGCTGGTGCCCGAGGCGACGATCGACCTGCACGGCATGACGCTCGCGGCGGCGGAGCGGGCCGTGACGGCATTCCTGGCGAGGGTATCGGCACAGGACATGCGCGTGGTGCTGGTGGTGACCGGCAAGGGCCTGCGCGAAGAGGGCGGGCGCACGATCGACGGTCGCATCCGCGGCGAGTTCGTGGGCTGGCTCAATCGCGGCGACAACCGCGAGCGGGTGCGGGCGGTCCGCGCCGCCCACGCCCATCATGGCGGCACCGGCGCCTTCTACCTGTTGCTGCGCCGGCGCTCCTCGGCCAGCAGCCGTTCCTTGCGCGCCAAGCCCCAGCGATAGCCGGTCAACGCGCCGCTCGATCCGACGGCGCGATGACACGGGATGACCCCGGCAGCCTGGTTGGTGGCGCAGGCGCGTCCCACCGCACGCGCGGCCTTCGGTTCGCCAATGCTGCGGGCGATCTCGCCATAGGTGCGGGTCTCACCGGCCGGGATCTCGGTCAGCGCCTTCCAGACCTTCCACTGGAAGGCCGTCCCGAGGATATCGAGCGGCACGTCGGGGGCGTCGAGCGCCGTGGGCTTTCGGCCGTAGAGCCGCGACAGCACGGCTTTCACGCGCGGGCCGAGCACGGCGTCGTTGCGCTGGATTTCGGCCGCGGGAAAGTCCTGCTTCAGGCTCTTCTCCAGCGCCCGGTCGTCATCGCCCAGGAAGACCGCGGCGATGCCCTTATGCGTCGCGGCCACCAGCACGCGGCCATACTCAGAGTCGGCCATGGTGTAGTCGATATGGGCGCCCGCGCCGCCCCGCGCATAGGTCGCCGGCGTCATGCCGAGCGCCTTGTCGCTGCTCTCGTAGACGCGGCTGGGCGAGCCGTAGCCCGCACCATAGAGCGCGTCGGCCACGCTGGCGCCGCCGCGGAGCGCGCTGCGGAAGCGCTCGCGCTTGCGGGCGACCAGCCAGTCGCGCGGATTTACGCCCAGCTCGGCCAGGAAACGCTTGCCCAGCGCACCGCTCGACAGGCCGACCTTGCGCGCCACCTCGGCCAGCGAGGGCGGGGTGTCGGCATCGGCGGCATCGAACAGCGCGCAGGCCTGGGCCACCGGCCGGCTGAGGCCGAGGTCCGCCTGCCAGTCGCGCGGCTTGCATCGCTTGCACGCACGGAAGCCCGCCGCCTCCGCCGCCTCGGGCGAGGCGTGGAAGTCGACGTTGCGGCGCAGCGGCGGACGGGCCGCGCACGACGGCAGGCAATAGACCCCGGTTGTCTTCACCGAGAACCAGAACCTGCCGTTGTAGACGCGGTCGCGCCGCTGGACGGCGTGCCAGCAGGTGTCCGGGTCGGGAAGAAGGGAAGTGGCGAGGGCCACGGCGGGGAACGAAAGAGGATGTTGGGTCATGGCGCCATCAAGCACCACGACCCGAACTTGCTCTATCCGGCGCCCGCCGGCAATTCCGGTTTAGGACCAGAAAGGCTTGGTCGCCTCGAACCGGGCGGTGGCCCGGTCGATGCCGATATCCCGCAGCAGTCGCTCATCCAGTTGGGCCAACTGATTTCGCGAACGGGCGAGCTCGGCTCGGGTCATGACTTTCTCGATCCCGACCACGACCGTGCCCGCCAGCAGCGACACAGCGCGGCCGAACGAGAAGGAAGGGGCTTCCGCGCGGGCAACCCGCACGCTGGATACGATCGACATGACTTAGCTCCGCTTGAGGCGATGGGGCCGGGGATCGGCAGTTGCGCCTCGTTTCTAGCTTGAATTTGCTGTATCCTGTGGATACTTGCAAAGGATGAAAGCTCGGGGGAGGCATAGAATTTCTATGAGCACGTGTCCTAGATGAGCCGTTCGCAACTGCCCTTGAATGCCTTGCGCGCCTTCGAGGCCGCCGCCCGTCACGCGAGTTTCACCCACGCCGCCGAGGAGCTTCACGTCACCCAGGCCGCCGTCAGCCACCAGGTGAAGGCACTCGAGGAGAGGCTCGGCGTCGCCCTGTTCGTGCGCCGTCCGCGCGGTCTCGAGATCACCAGCGAGGGCGAGGCGCTGCTGCCCGATCTGCGCGACGCGTTCGACCGCATGACCAACGCGCTGGAGCGGGTCGGCCGCAAGGCCAACTCCGGCACGTTGAACGTGAGCCTCGTCACGACCTTCGCGCTGGGCTGGCTGGTGCCGCGCCTGCATCGCTTCCAGGCCAAGCATCCCGAGATCGAAGTGCGCATGACGACGAGCCAGAAGCGTGTCGATTTCGCGCGCGAGGATGTCGATTGCGCCATCCGCTTCACCGTGCAGCCCGAGCCCGAACTGCATGCAACGAGGCTGTTCAGCGATGTGCTGACGCCGCTCTGCGGCAAGCGCTATCACGACAAGCTGAAGACGCTCGACGACCTGAAGCGCGTGCCCTTCATCGACATGACGCACGATCCCGAATGGCCGATCTGGCTGCGCGCGGTGGGCCTCGGCGACTTCAAGCCCAAGCGCGTGCTCACCTTCGACTCGACGATGATCGCGGTCGAAGCGGCGATGGAAGGCGCCGGTGTGGCGGTCGGCCCGCCACAACTCTTCCGCGAGGAGCTGTCCGTGGGCCGGCTGTTCCAGCCGTTCGAGCAGATCGTCGACAGCGGCAAGGCCTGGTGGTTCGTTTGCCCGCCTGCCTCGGTGAGCCGCCCCAAGACCAAGGCCTTCGAGGAATGGCTGGTCGAGGAGCTGGCCGCGCCGCAGGCACGCACCGGGCGCCAGGCCGCGGCGCCGGCCGCCCGTCGCTGAGGCGACCTCGAGAAAATCTAATGGCTGGAGGGTCAGTCGGACGGGTAGCGGTGCTGCCCGCCGAACGCGTCTTCGACCCTCAGGGCGCCCGGATCGTCGGCCAGGTAGGACGGTCCGACGGGGACCTTTCCGTGACCGCCGGGCACATCCAGCACGTAGGTCGGCTGGGCCAGACCGGAGAGGCGGCCGCGCAGGGCCTTCATCAGCGCCTGTCCCTCCGCGATCGACACCCTGAAGTGCCCGGTGCCGCGCACCATGTCCGGATGATGCAGGTAGTAGGGCTTCACCCGGGCCGTCACCAGCGCGCGCATGAGCTGTTCCAGGGTTTCGACCGTGTCGTTCACCCCCTTCAGCAGCACCGTCTGGCCCATCAGCGGCAGGCCGGCATCGGCCAGCCGGGCCAGGGCGGCGCGGGTCGACGGTGCGAGTTCCCGGGCGTGATTGCAGTGGACGGCCAGCCAGACGGCGACGCGGCCGGGCTTGAGCGCCCTTACCGACTCACCGGTGACCCGTTCGGGGTCGACGATCGGCACGCGGCTGTGCAGGCGCACGATCGCCACGTGGGGGATTGCGTCGAGCGCCGCCATCAGCTCGGCCAGGCGGCGCGGCGCCAGCATCAGCGGATCACCGCCGGTCAGGATCACTTCCCAGATTTCCGGCCGGCTGCGGATATAGGCGAGGGCTGCCGCCAGCTCGTCGGCCGACAGGGCTTCGCCGCCCGGGCCCACCTTCTCGCGGCGGAAGCAGAAGCGGCAATAGACCGGGCAAACGTGGAGCGGCTTCAGCAGCACACGGTCGGGATAGCGATGGACGATGCCCTTCACGGGCGACCGCGCCTCATCGCCGATCGGGTCGGCGAGCTCGTCCGGCGCCACCTCGGTCTCCGCGCCACTCGGCACGAACTGCCGGGCGATCGGATCGTCGGCCAGGCGCGCACGGTCGATCAGCGCGACCATCTCCGGCGTGATCGCGATCGCCATCGACTGCGCGGCCTCCTGCAGCCGCGGGTCGGGCGACAGGAGGCCCTCGCTTTCGAGAGCTTCCAGGGAACGCAGGGTCGGCATGGCGGCGTGGAGATAGGCGGCAGGGCCGCTTGAGTCCAGCGGCTGCTCAGGTCCGGCGGTCCCTCAGGTCCAGCGAGCCGTATCGGCCCGGTCGACGGCGGTCAGAAGGGTCGCGGTCGACACCACGGTCCAGTCACAGAGGTCGTAACGGCGGCTGAGCTTGTCGCGCACCGCCGCCTCGGCTGCCCCTTCGGGCAGCTTGGAGCGCTCCCACATGGCGAGGTTGGGCCGGCGGGTCAGCAGCAGGCTGCGCACGCCGCCGTGCAGGCCCGCGCCCGTCACCTCGTCCGGGCCGGTGCCGGTGCGGACGCCGCTCGCCTGCCAGAGACCGATCACCTGCGAATCGTAGGCGCCCTCGAAGCCGGGCCAGGCGGCCGCACAGAGATCGAGGAACTCCGGCCAGTTCGGTTCGGGAACGGCGAACCAGCGGAAGGCGTAGTTGCCCTGGCGCGTCGGCGGCACCGTGTCGGTCGGGCGAAGCGTCGGCGTCAGGGCCTCGCTGGTCACGGCGCGGATGTCGTCCCTGGTCCCCAGCAGCGTGCTTTCGGCAGCCGCCGCCGTGATTCCCTGCGGCCAGGCGCTGATCGCCTGCACCTCGTCGCGCGGCCGGCCGATCTGGCTGCGCCAGGCGCCGTAGAGATGGCCACCTGCGTCGGCGACCCGCCGCGCGCCATCGCCGGCGAGCCGGTCGGCAACCGCCTGCCAGCGACGCGGGGCGGCGGCGATGCGGTGATGAACGAAGGTAGGGCTCAAGCCACTTCGGCCTTGTGCCGGCTGAGCGTGAAGCCTTCGTAGCCGCCGGCCGTGACCTCGTCGCAGCGCCTCTTGTAGCGGTCGAAGCCGCCGACATAGGGCATGAACACGCGCGGCTTGCCGGGAATGTTGGCGCCGACGTACCAGGAATTGGCCAGCGGATAGAGGGTGCTGTCGGCCACCGCATTGACGTGCCCGACCCAATCGGCCTCGGCCTGCGGCGACGGTTCGATGCGGTCAAGCTGGTGCTTGCCCAGGTGATCGAGTGCATCGGCGATCCAGTCCACGTGCTGTTCGATCGACGCGATCATCTGCGTCTTCACCCCGGGGCTGCCGGGCCCGGTGACCACGAACATGTTGGGAAAGCCCGAAACCATCAGGCCGAGATAGGTGAGGGGGCCGCCCTCCCAATGGTCGGCCAGCACCGCGCCGTCGCTGGTCCTTATGTCGATCTCGCGCAGCGCGCCGGTCATGGCGTCGAAGCCGGTGGCGAAGACGATGGCGTCGAGCTCGTACTCCTTCTTGCCGGTGCGCACGCCCTTCTCGGTGATCTCCTGGATCGGATCGGAGCGGACGTCGACCAGCACGACGTTGTCGCGATTGTAGGTCTCGTAATAGTTCGTATCGAGGCAGAGCCGCTTGGTGCCGATCGGATGGTCCTTGGGCGCCAGCAGTTCGGCCGTCGCCTTGTCCTTCACGATGCCGCGGATCTTGTTGCGCGCGAACTCCGAGGCCGTGTCGTTGGCCTCCTTGTTCACCAGGAGATCGGTGTAGGTATAGAGGTAGCTGATGCTGCCGCCTTCCTGCCACTTGGCCTCGTAGGCGGCGTTGCGCTCCTCCTCGGTGACGTCGAGCGCCGACTTGGTCGGACGCGGATAGCCGCCGATCGCGAAGGGCGTGTCGTAGGCGGCGCGCCGGCGCGCCGGGTACTCGGCCTTGTGGCGGCTCTCGCGCTCTTCCTCCATCGGCGCGTTGCGCGCCGGCAGGCTGAAATTGGCGGTCCGCTGGAAGACATGCAGGTGCTTGGCCTGCCGGGCGATCAACGGGATCATCTGGACGCCCGAGGAGCCCGTGCCGATGACGCCGACCCGCAGCCCGGTGAAGTCGACTCCCTCATGCGGCCACAGCCCCGAATGGTACCACTTGCCCTTGAAGCTCCCGATCCCCTTGAAGTCGGGCACGCGCGGCGTCGAGAGATTGCCCGCCGCCATGATGCAGTAGCGCGCGCGGACCACCTCGCCCTTGTCGGTGCGCAACGTCCATTCGTTGGTCGCACTGTCGAAGGTGGCGGCCTTGATGCGCGTGTCGAGCTGGACGTCGCGGCGCAGGTCGAAGCGGTCGGCGACATGGTTGATGTATTTCAGGATCTCGGGCTGCGTGCCGTAGCGTTCCGGCCACTTCCACTCCTGCTGCAGCTCGTCCGAGAAGCTGTAGGAGTATTCCAGGCTCTCGACGTCGCAGCGCGCGCCCGGATAGCGGTTCCAGAACCAGGTGCCGCCGATTCCGGAGCCGGCCTCATAGGCCCGGACCTTGAGTCCGAGCTTGCGCAGGCGATGGATGGCATAGAGGCCGGCCAGGCCGCCGCCCACGATGGCGACATCAAGGGGGGCGACATCGAGCTGACGAGGCGCGGGCGTGTGGGAAGCATCGGGCATGCGACGGCTCCGGGTGTGATTTTTGCTCTGCGAGAGGTGTCCGACGGGCTTTCACGATCAGCGTCGACCCGACCGTCCGTTTTGGCAAGCGCGGCAAGCACGAATGCGGAACTGCCGACCGTCATGCAGTGCGCGCGTTGCAGCAAGTCGACGCCCCTGCGTGAAGATCGTTGGCCCGCCAAATGTTTCCGCCTTATTCTTTTTTCATGACGACAGCGCGAAACCCCGGTTGAGAACGGCAGGATAGGTCGTGGATCAGTCGGTGCCGCCGCCCGCCCTGAAGACACCGCCCGCATCGCCGGCGGTCGGCGTGAGGCCTCCTGTGCGGGCGAGCCGGACATCCGGCCTCATCCGGGTCCTGTTGCGGCCGCGCTTCATCGTCGTCGGCCTCCTGCTGCTCGCGGCGGTCGCCTATGGCGGCCGCGAGGTCCATCTGCGTCTCACCCATGTCTACGAATACGATGCCCGCGTGACCGCCGACATCGTGACGGTGTCGAGCCGCGCCGAGGGCTGGATCGTCGACCTCGTGGTGCGCGAGGGCCAGCGCGTCGAGGCCGGACAGACCCTCGTGAAGATCGACGACCGCGCGGCCAAGCTGCGGGTCGACGGCCTGCGCGCGCAGATTGAAGGCGTCCGGGTCGAGCGGGCGCGGCTGCGCGCCGAGCGCAAGCTCGACCAGAATCAGGCCGATGCCGCGATGCGTACGCGCACCTCGACCATCATGGTCCGCGAGAAGGCGCTGGCCGCGCTGCAGGCCGATCTCGATTTCGCAAGGCTCGAACTCGATCGCAGCCGGACCCTGTTCGCCAGCAAGGTCGTCAACGAGCGGCAGCTCCAGATGGCGCAGGCGGCGGTCACGAAGTTCGAGATCCAGATCCTGCAGCTCCAGGCCGAGCATGAGCAGGCCGAAGGCAGCCTCGGCGAGGCGCGGGTCGGCCATGACCGGCTGGGCGTGATCGATGCGCAGATCGAGGCGCTGACCCACCAGGTCGCCGTGCTGGCGGCGCAAATGCGCCAGCAGCAGGTGGATGTCGAGGACCGCACGATCAAGAGCCCGATCCCGGCCGTGATCGACCGCACTTTCACCCTGCCGGGGGAGTATGTGGCGGCGGGCCAGCGCATCCTGCTGCTGCACAATCCCGACGAGGTCTGGGTCGAGGCCAACATCAAGGAGACGCAGGTCGGCAAGCTGAAACTCGGCCAGACCGTGCGCGTTTCCGTCGACGCCTATCCCAACGATACCTTCGTCGGCCGGGTCGCGCGGATCGGCAGCGCCACGACGGCACGCTTCGCCCTGCTGCCCACCCCGAACCCGTCGGGCAATTTCACCAAGATCACGCAGCGCGTGCCGGTGAAGATCGACATCGTCCAGATGCCGAAGCCGCTGACCCCCGGCATGATGGTCGAAGTCGACATTGACATTCGGTAGGGCCATGACCCCTCCGTCGGCGAAAACGCCGACACCTCCCCATTTGAATGGGGAGGCGCCCGAAAGCTTTCTTCCCCATTCAAATGGGGAAGTGCCCCGTCTTACGGGGCGATGGGGTCATGATCCATGACCGCCGCCGCCGTCCCCCTGCAGACCGCCGCGGCGCTCACCGAGCGCTACGGGCCCTCCTATCGCTGGCTGGTCACCATCACCGGCATGATGGGCGTCGTTTCCATGGTGCTCGCCATGACCACGGTGAACGTGGCGGTGCCCGACGTCATGGGCGCCTTCGGCATCGGTCAGGACAAGGCGCAGTGGATGTCGTCGGCCTACATGGCGACGATGACCGCCGGCATGCTGATCAATGCCTGGCTGAGCGGCGTCCTGGGTGAACGCCGCACCTTCGTGGGCGCGCTGTTCTTCTTCTCGGTGGGTGCGCTGATGGGCGGCTCGGCGCCGACCGAGGACGCGCTGATCTTCGCCCGCGTCCTGCAGGGCTTCAGCGCCGGAGTCGCGCAGCCGCTGGTGATGGCCACGATCTTCACCGTCTTTCCGCCGGAGCGCCGCGGCATGGCGATGGGCGTGTTCGGCCTGGGCGTCGTCTTTGCGCCGGCCATCGGCCCGACCCTCGGCGGTCTGATGATCGAGTACTTCTCCTGGCGCTACGTCTTCTTCATTTCGCTGCCCTTCTGCGTCATCGCGGCCGTCATGGGCATGGTCTTCATGCCGACCCGGTCGATCCCCAAAGTGATTCCGCCGTTCGACTGGCTGGGCTTCGCCCTGCTCTGCACGGCGCTGTTCGGCCTGATGACCGGCATCGCCGACGGTCAGCGCGAGGGCTGGAGTTCCGATGCGATCGTGTTCCGGCTGGTCCTGGGCGCCGCCGCTACGGTCGCCTTCGTCTTCTGGGAGCTCCACACGCCCCGCGCGCTGCTCGATGTGCGCATCTTCGGCAATGTCGAGTTCGCCGCCGCCGCCCTCATCGCCTTCATCTTCGGCGCCGGCATGATGGGCTCGACCTACATCATCCCGGTCTTCGTGCAGACCATCATCGGCTTCACGCCGCTGGTGGCCGGGCTGATGATGATGCCGGCCGGCATCATGCTGGCCTTCATCTTCCCGCTGGCCGGGCGCCTATCCGATGCCATGCCGGCCTCGACCATGATCATCGGCGGGCTGGTCCTGTTCGCCGCCGGCTTCGCCTGGATGACGACCGCCGACGTCGACACGACCTTCTGGACACTGGTCTGCATGGTCATGCTGTCCCGGTTGGGACTGGGCTTCATCAATCCCAGCCTCAACGCCTCGTCGCTCAAGGCCCTGCCGGCGGACAAGGTGCGCCAGGGCTCGGGCGTCGCCAACTTCATGCGCCAGCTCGGCGGCGCCTTCGGCATCAACCTGATGGTCGCCTTCTTCGAGATCCGCACGCGATTCCATGCCGACGCGCTGACGGGGACCCAGGACTGGGGCAACCGCACGACCGAGCGGATGCTGACGCAGCTCGAGCATCTCCTGCAGAGGAGTGGCCTGCCGCACCAGCAGCAGAAGGCGGGCGCGATCGACTACCTGGCGACGATCGTGCAGAGCAAGGCCCAGATCATGGCCTTTTCCGACACGTTCATCGTGGTGGGCGTGGTCGCGCTGGCCGCCCTGATTCCCGCAGCGATGCTGTCGCGTTCGCAGCGCCGGTCGCGCTGATGAGTCACACGATGCGGCTCGTCTTGTCGCCCCAGTAACGGTCGCGCAGCAGGCGCTTGTAGAGTTTGCCGGTCGGCAGGCGCGGCAGCTCGTCTTCGAAATCGACGGAGCGCGGCACCTTCTGCCGGGCGAGATGCTGGCCGCAGAAGGCGATCAGCTCCTCGGCGGTGGCATCCGTCTTCGGCACGCCCGGCATGAGCTGGACGACCGCCTTCACCTCCTCGCCGAGATCGGCGTTGGGGACGCCGAACACCGCCGCGTCGGCCACCTTGGGATGGGTGATCAGCAGGTTCTCGCATTCCTGCGGGTAGATGTTCACGCCGCCGGAAATGATCATGAAAGTCGCCCGGTCGGTCAGGTAGAGGTAGCCGCCGGCATCGACATAGCCGACGTCGCCCACCGTGCTCATCGTGCCGTCCTCGGAGCGCGCCTCGCGTGTCTTGGCGGGGTCGTTGAAGTACTCGAACGGCGTCGCGGTCTTGAACCACAGGGTCCCGGCCGTGCCGGCGGGCAGCGGCTTCATGTCATCGTCGAGCACGTGCAGTTCGCCCAGGAGGACGCGTCCCACCGTACCCTTGTGCGCCAGCCATTCCTGCGAGTTGCAGGCGGTGAAGCCCAGCCCCTCGGTGGCGCCGTAATATTCGTGGATGATCGGGCCCCACCAGCCGATCATCTGTTCCTTCACCTGGACCGGGCAGGGCGCCGCCGCATGGATGGCGATCTCCAGCGAACCGAGGTCGTACTGCTTCCGCGTCTCCTCCGGCAGCTTCAGCATCCGCGAGAACATCGTCGGCACGAGCTGGCTGTGCGTGACGCGATACTTTTCGATGAGCTGCAGGTAATGCTCGGGGTCGAAGCGCTCCATGATGATCACGGTGCCGCCCATGCGGATCGTGAGGTTCACCGCCGCCTGCGGCGCCGAATGGTAGAGCGGCGCCGGCGAGAGGTAGATCATGCCTTCGCGGTACTGCCAGAGCTTCAGCAGGAAGGAGAAGATCGGCAGGAGCTGCGACGGCGGCTGTTCGGCCAGCGGCCGTACGATCCCCTTCGGCCGTCCCGTGGTGCCGGACGAGTAGAGCATCGCGGTCCCGAGCGATTCGTCGGCGATCGGCGTCGCGGGCAGGCCGGCCGTCGCCTCCGCGAGATTGACGATCTTCGCGCCGCCGGCCGATCCGCCACCGGGCCCGTCGACGACGATGCAGAGCGCGATCCCCGGACAGTGCGGCAGGGCCGCGAGGGCCACGTCCCGCTTGGCCTGGGAGGTGATGAGCACTTTCGAGGCGCTGTTGTTCAGGATGTAGGCAAGCTCATCGGCCGTCAGGAACGAATTCACGCACGTGTAGTAGGTGCCGGTGCGTTCGCCGGCGGTACAGCACTCCACGTAGCGCGCGTTGTTTTCCATGAAGATCGAATAGTGGTCGAGCCGCTTCACGCCACGGGCGCGCAGCAGGTGCGCCAGCCGGTTGCTGCGCGCTTCCAGCTCGCCATAGGTCACGGTCTCGCCGCTGCCGGCCATGATCACCGCAGGATGGGACGCCTGCGTCGTCGCGTGTTTGCCCGGGTACATTTGTTTCCTCCTGCCAAACTATAGACGGCGTACCGGGGCTGCGCCAAAGTCCGCGCATGCTCGATTCATCGCTCAAGTCCAAGATCATGGACGAAGTCGATCGCCGCTTCGACGATCAGACGAACGTAACGGCCGACCTGGTGCGGATTCCCTCGACCCGGTTCCAGGAGGCGCCGGCGCAGGACATGATGGCGCGCCTGTTCAAGGAAGACGGGCTGGGCGTCGATCGCTGGCAGATCAAGATCGATGACCTCAAGCACCTGCCGGGCTACTCGCCGCACTCGCTGGACTATGACGATGCCTGGAACGTGGTCGGCGCCTGGCGTCCGTCCAATCCCAAGGGCCGGTCGCTGATCCTCAACGGCCACATCGACGTGGTGCCCGAGGGGCCGCACGAGATGTGGACGCGCAATCCCTACGACGCCTACGTCAAGGACGGCTGGATGTACGGCCGCGGCTCGGGCGACATGAAGGCCGGGCTGATCCTGAACGTCTTCGCGCTGCGCGCGCTGCGCGCGCTGGGCTACATGCCGGCGGCCGACGTCTACCAGCAGTCGGTGGTCGAGGAGGAGTGCACGGGCAACGGCGCGCTCGCCTGCCTGCAGCGCGGCTATCGCGCCGACGCCGCCCTCATCCCGGAGCCATCGTCCGGCGTGCTCACGGTCGCGCAGACGGGCGTCATGTGGTTCCAGGTCAAGGTCACCGGCCATCCGGTGCATGTCTACAAGGCCGATGCCGGATCCAACGCCATCGAGTCGGCGTACCGCCTCATCCAGCAGCTCCGCGAACTCGAAAAGAAGTGGAACGCCAGGAAGGCGCACGACAAGCACTTCTGCGATCACCATCACCCGGTGAACTTCAACGTCGGCAAGATTGCTGGCGGAGACTGGGCGAGTTCGGTGCCGGCCTGGTGTACCTTCGACATGCGCGTGGGCGTGTTGCCGTCGCAGAACCTGAAGGAATGCCGGCAGGAGATCGAGGACCTTATCCGCGGCGCCGCCGCGAACGATCCGTTCCTCGGCAACAACCTGCCCAGCGTGACGTGGGAGGGCTTCCAGGCCGAGCCGTTCGTGCTGAAGAATCACGAGCATGTGCGGGTCGTGCTGGCCGAGGCGCACAAGACGGTGTTCGGCACTGCGCTCGAGGACAAGACCTCGACCGGGACCGCCGACAACCGCTTCTTCGGCCTCTATGCGGGCATCCCCGCGCTGGTCTACGGCCCGCAGTCCGATGACATCCACGGCTACGACGAACGCGTGAATCTCGAGTCGATCCGCAAGATCACCCAATCGACGGCGCTGTTCATCGCCGAATGGTGCGGCCTGCAGAAGGTCTAGCCAACAGGCCGTTGAATAAGTCGGAGTCGTTGCGAATAAACGAAACGAACGAAATAAACGAAACAAATGAAACGAATGTCGCACCCCCTGAATCCTGGGCCGTGGTGACCGTTGGCGCAACAATGTTGCGCGCCGGTACCATGCAGGCCTTCGTCTATCGCCGCTATGGCGGGCCCGACGTCGTCGAACTCAGCGAGGTGCCGAAGCCCGTGCCTCGGCACAACGAGGTACTCGTCCGGATTCACGCAACGACGGTGACCTCGGGCGACTGGCGCGTGCGGACGATGTGCGTTCCGACCGGACTCGGAACCTTTGCGCGCCTGGCTTTCGGGTTCACACGGCCGCGCCAACCGATCATGGGGTCCGAGATGGCCGGAACGATCGAGGCCGTCGGGAAGGACGTCACGCGGTTCCGGGTCGGCGACGAGGTGTTCGGCTTTCCCGGCGGCGCGATGGGATGCCACGCCCAGTATCGGGCGATGCCTGAAGACGGCAGGCTGGCGCGGAAGCCCGCCAACCTGTCGTTCGAGGAAGCGGCATCGCTGCCCTTCGGCGCGTCGACCTCCCTGCATTTCCTGCGCAAGGCGGGCATCAGGCCGGGCGACAAGGTCCTGGTGATCGGCGCGTCCGGCGGCGTGGGGACAGCCATGGTGCAGCTCGCGAAGCATCGCGGCGCCGAGGTGACCGGCGTCACCAGCACGAACAACCTGGCGCTCGTCGCCTCGCTCGGCGCCGACAGGGTGATCGACTATACGAAGGACGATTTCACGACGCGCCGCGAGACCTACGACATCGTCGTCGATACGGTCGGCAAGATGCCGTTCGCGCGCTGCAAGCCCGTGCTCAAGGACAAAGGCCGGCTGCTCGCGGTGGCCGCAGGGATTCCGGAGATGCTGGCGACCCTGTGGGCGCCGTTGACGGGCAGCCGGCGAATCATCGCCGGCCCTGCCGAGGAGCGGGTCAGTGATTTGCCGGAGATGGCCGCCCTGGCGGAAGCCGGTGCGTTGAAACCCGTGATCGACCGCCGTTACCGGTTCGCGCAAATGGCCGAGGCGCACGCCTATGTCGAGTCCGGCCGCAAGCGTGGCAGCGTGGTGGTAAGCGTCGAGCCTCCGCGATAGGGGTCGATCAGGCGCGGCCAGTCCGGGGCGGCGGCAGAAGAGCAAGCCGCCCAAGCTCTCGACCGAAGTCTTTATGAGTGTCGATGGCTCATTCGTGCCCCGGCATTTTCCAGACCGGGAAGGGGTCGGGGAGCCGGCCCCACATCGCGGGTCCCATCTTCATCTCGGCGTCGGTCAGCAGGCAGTCGTCCAGACGGCGCGTGAGTTCCTTGCGGTCCATGCCCTTGGTGCCGATGAAGACGATCTTCTGCCGGCGGTCGCCGTAGGGGCTCTTGAAGGAGTTGCGGATGGTGGCGCGCCAGGTCGAATCCTGGGGCCAGTCCTCGCGTTTCACCGCCGCCCACCAGGCGCCCGCGGCTTCGTGGCGAAGCATGCCGCCGGCCTGGCTGAGGGAGCCTGCGAAGTTCATGCGCGACGCCAGCCAGAAGAAGCCCTTCGAGCGGATGACGCCGTCCCAGCGGCCGTTGAGCAGGGCGTAGAGACGCATGGGATTGAACGGCCGGCGGGCCTTGTAGACGAAGCTCCAGAAACCGTAGGTCTCGGTTTCCGGCGTATGGATGCCGCGCATCTCCTGCATCCAGCCGGGGGCCTCGCTGGCCTTCTCGTAGGAGAACAGGCCGGTGTCCATGATCTGGTCGAGCGGCACCTTGCCGAACTCGCCGGTGACGATCCGGGCCTTGGCATTGAGACGCCGCAGCATCGTCTTCAGGAAGCCGAGTTCATCGGGGGAGACGAGATCGGCCTTGTTCACGACGATCACGTCGGCGAACTCGACCTGTTCGACCAGCAGGTCGACGACCGTCCGAGTATCCTCCGGCTCTGCGGTCTGGCCGCGCTGATGCAGGAAGTCGGCCGAACTGTAGTCCTCGATGAACGCCCGGGCGTCGACCACCGTCACCATCGTGTCGAGGCGCGCGACCTTCGACAGGCTCTTGCCGGCCTCGTCCTCGAATTCGAAGGTGGCGGCCACCGGCATGGGCTCGGAAATGCCGGTCGATTCGATCAGCAGATAGTCGAAGCGGCCCTCACCCGCCAGCCGCTCGACCTCCTCGAGGAGATCCTCGCGCAGGGTGCAGCAGATGCAGCCGTTCGACATTTCGACGAGCTTCTCTTCGCTGCGGCTCAACTCGGCGCCGCCCTGGCGCACGAGGGCGGCATCGATGTTGATCTCGCTCATGTCGTTCACGATCACCGCGACCTTGCGGCCCTCGCGGTTGTTCAGGACATGGTTGAGCAAGGTCGTCTTGCCTGCGCCCAGATAGCCGGACAGCACGGTCACCGGCAGCCTATTCATCGTCGTGAACCTCGTTGAGGCAGAGAAAGAGTCTCGTCTGGCCGCTGCCGGCGACCGGTGGGGATCGATGCACGATGGCCTCCGTGCCGGCCCGCACCACGCCCTTGAACAGACCGGCGGCAAAGCGCGGGAATTCGTTCAGGGGACCGCGATAACGGCGCTGGGCCTTCAGCGCGCGGGCGGCATGCTCGAGCGGCGGCCATTGTGTGCCGGGGCCGCGATAGGTTGCGTTGAGACGGTAGCCGACATGGTCGCGATGGAAGCGCCAGCAGGCATCGTGGGCAATCGCTTCGAGGCGCAGGTCGACGTCGAGGCTGCCGGCGCGTGCGGCGAAGCAGCGTGCAAGCCCGGCAATGTCGTCGATCAGCGCGCGGCGCTCGGGACTGTCGGCCAACTCCACGAGATCGCAGAGGGCGGCGAGCCGTGCCGGGACGCAGGCGACCGGTCCGATGAAGTGGCCCTCCGGCAGGCGTTCCGCCGGCAGGGAATCGAGCCAGGCGGCCAGCCCCGCCGTTTGGGGGCGATGCCAGATGGCGAGGGCGACGTCGTTCTCGGAAACCCGATGCAGGACGGCGTCATCGCTGCTCTCGACGACCTGCACGCTCATGGCGCGAGACAAGACTCGAATCCCGCCCTGAGGGCCGCCGCGTCGAGGTTCCGACCGATCAGGACGAAGCGCGATTCGCGTGTGTCGTGATCCTTCCAGGGTCTGCCGACGGTGGCATCCATCAGCATGTGCACGCCCTGGAAGACATAGCGGTTGGGGCTGTTGTTCAGCTCGAGGATGCCCTTGCAGCGGAGGATGTCGGTGCCACGAACGCGCAGCAGTTCTGAAATCCATGTCGTGAACCGGTGCGCATCCACGGGCCGTGAGGCCCGCAGCGAGACGCTGGTGATTGCCTCGTCGTGCTCGTGATCGTCCTCGCCGAGGAAGCCGGGCTCGATCTCGAGGATGCGGTTGAGGTCGAAGGCCCCGCGATCGAGCAGCTCCGTGACCGGCAGGGCGCAATGATCGGTCCGGTGCAGGCGGGCCATCGGATTGATCGCGCGGATGCGGGCCTCGACGCGGGCCGCCTCTTCGGCCGGGACGAGGTCGATCTTGTTCAGGAGAACGATGTCGGCGAAGGCGACCTGCTCGGCGGCTTCATGACTGTCTTCCAGCCGTTGCAGAAAGTTCTTCGCATCGACGACCGTGATGATGGAATCGAGCCGGGTCCGGCTGCGCACGTCCTCGTCGACGAAGAAGGTCTGGGCGACCGGTGCTGGGTCGGCCAGGCCCGTGGTCTCGATCAGGATCGCATCGAAGCGGCCCTTGCGCTTCATAAGTCCGTCGATGATGCGGATCAGATCGCCGCGGACGGTGCAGCAGATGCAGCCGTTGTTCATCTCGAACACTTCTTCCTCGGCATCGACGACGAGATCGTTGTCGATGCCCAGTTCGCCGAACTCGTTGACGATGACGGCAAACTTTCGGCCGTGCTGCTCGGTCAGCAGGCGGTTGAGGAGGGTCGTCTTTCCGGCGCCGAGGTATCCGGTCAGCACGGTAACGGGGACCTGATCCATGAATGCCTCTCGGGAGTCCTGTGCGGGCGCAGGGGATGTGTCTGGTTACCTCCGTGAATTGGTACAGTATAACATTTCCAATGGTCAAGCTGCTGAGGTTGCAGGGCCAAACAAAAAGGGCGGGAGTTGCCTCCCGCCCTTTCATCGGTCCGCGTTACGCGGCTTTCTGAACGATCTCCACGGGCCCGTGATTGTCGCAATGGGTGCCGTGGGGGTGATGCAGGTGCCCGTCGACCAGGTAGTCGACATGGTCGCCATGCGGCACCGCCTCGTGGCCACAGCCCGGGCCATGCTTGTGGTTCTTGTCATGGCCGGCGCAGACATGGTCGGGCGTGCAGGCCCCCGGATTGTGGGCGCTCACCTCGATCGTGTGCTCGTCGACGTGATTGCCGTGCGGGTGATGGAGATGGCCATCGTGCAGGTAGTCGAGGTGGTCGCCGTGCTTGATCGCGGTATGGCCGCAGGCCGGGCCATGCGCGTGCGGATGGTCGGCATGGATCTTGTGGTCGTGGCTGGACATGACATTCATCCTTTCGTGAACAAATTCAGTGCCTCTCGGCGGCATGGGCGATGGCGTTGCGGACGAGAGTGAGAACGTGATCGTCGGCGATCCGGTAGATGACGCTCTTGCCTTCTCGCTGGCGATCGATCAGCCGGGCGGCATGCAGGACCTGCAGGCGCGCCGAAACGGTGGTGATCTTCTCATCCTCGGCGGCGGCGATTTCCGAAACGCTGAGGCTGTTGTCGGCGAGCAGCATCAGGGTGCGCAGGCGCGCGATGTCCGACAGCGCATCGAACATGCGAGCCGCATCCTCCAGGTACCGGCCGCCGGCCGCTTTTGGCATGGGGTTCCTTGCTGTTGATCCAAATATCCATAGATCGTTGGAATGATGGAATCAAGCCATGCGAGGCAGGGTTTTCGCACCGCCCCGAGGAGAAGGCGGGGAGGAATCCAGGTCAGCCGGCGACCGCCTGGTCAGCGGGTGCGTAGGGAAGGCCGAGGCTTTCGGCCGCCGCCTTGTGCGTCAGGCGACCGCGATGGACGTTGAGGCCGGCGGCGAGATGCGGGTTCGCGGAGATGGCGGCGAGGCCCTTGGCGGCCAGGGCGACGCCGAACGGCAGGGTCGCGTTGTTCAGCGCCTCGCTGGACGTGAGCGGCACCGCGCCGGGCATGTTGGCCACGCAATAGTGGATGATGCCGTCGACCTCGTAGGTCGGCTCGGCGTGCGTCGTGGCGTGTGAAGTCTCGAAGCAGCCGCCCTGGTCGATGGCGACGTCGACGATCACCGAGCCCGGCTTCATCGACTTCAGCATCGCCCTGGTCACGAGCTTGGGTGCGGTGGCGCCGGCCACCAGCACGGCGCCGATCACGGCGTCGGCCGAGAAGACTTCCTGCTCGATGGCGTCGATCGTCGAGTAGCGTGTGCGGACCCGGCCCTGGAACAGCTCGTCGAGCTCACGCAACCGCGGCAGCGAGCGGTCGAGCACCGTGACCTCGGCGCCGAGGCCCGCGGCCATGCGCGCGGCATGCGTGCCCACGACGCCGCCGCCCAGCACGACGACATGGGCCGGCTTTACGCCCGGCACGCCGCCCAGCAGCAGGCCGCGACCGCCACGATGGCGCTGCAGCGCGCCGCCCGCCGCCTCGATCGAAAGTCGCCCGGCGACTTCACTCATCGGCGCGAGCAGCGGCAGGCCGCCGCGAGAATCCGTCACGGTCTCGTAGGCGATGGCCGTGCAGCCCGATTCGATCAGGCCCCTGGCCTGCGCGGGATCGGCAGCCAGATGGAGATAGGTGAACAGGATCTGGCCGGGGCGCAGTTGCGCCCATTCGCCGGGCTGCGGCTCCTTCACCTTCACGATCATCTCCGCGGTCGAGAAGATCGCGGCGGCGGTGTCGGCGATGCGGGCGCCCGCCGTGCGGTAGACCTCGTCGCTTGCGCCGATCCCGGCGCCGGCGCCGGTCTCGACCACGACTTCGTGGCCCGCATGGACGTATTCGCGGACCGCGCCGGGTGTCAGCCCGACGCGATATTCATGGGTCTTGATTTCTCTCGGCACACCGACGCGCATAGGGTCCATCTCCAGGCTGAATCGAGTGTCATCAAACCAAGGAATGCAGGTTTGTTTCCCGGCATTCTGATGACGAATTGTGTCGCTCTTGCCGAAATTCTACGCTCAAGGGCGAAAACACGCAGGAATCCGAACATGCATCCCGACAAGATCGACGCCACCATCCTCTCGGAGCTGACGGAGAATGCCCGTGTGAGCCAGGTCGATCTCGCGGCGCGGGTCGGCCTGTCCAGCACGGCGGTAGCGCGGCGGCAGCGCGCGCTCGAGGAGGAGGGCCTGATCCGCGGCTACCAGGCCGTGCTGAATCTCGGCCGCTTCGGGCTGGCCACGACGGTCGTGGTGCGGATCACGCTGGACAGCCAGAGCGACGAGGCGCTGACCGCATTTGAGCGGGGAGTCATCGACTGTCCCTCGGTGGTGCGCTGCTTCCTGATGTCGGGCAGCGACGACTATGTCGTGATCGTGCTGGCGCGCGACATCGAGGATTTCGAGCGCATCCACCGCACCGAGCTCTCGCGCCTGCCGCGGGTCGCGCGGCTGGAATCGAGCTTCGCGTTGCGCGAGGTCGTGAACCGCGCGGTGCCGCCGTCGGTGTTCGGTAAGACGGCGCGAAGTGCTCAGCGCAGGCGTCGCGCCGAAGCGTAGACGCCGAGCGCCACGCCGCCCAGCACGACCGCCACGGCCGCGAGGCGCTCCGCCGACAGCGGCTCGCCGGTCAGGTAGGCCGAGATCGCGAGCGCGGCGCAGGGTACGAGCAGGCTGACGGGGCCGACCTTCGCGGCGGGATAGGTGCGCAGCAGCGTGCCCCAGATCAGGTAGCCCAGCCACATCACGGGAACGACCGTGTAGAAGAGGACGAACCAGCCAAGCCAGGTCGGCGCCAGGATCGGTGCGGCCAGCGCCGCCGGCCCGTCGAGCACGAGGGAGGCGAGGGCAAGCGGGATCGGCGGCAGGACGCTCGCCCAGACCGTGACCGCGAACATCGAGACCCCGCGGGCCGAGCGGAAGACGAGATTGCCCAGCGCCCAGGTGAAGGCCGACATCAGCGCCAGGCCAATCGCCAGCAGCGGCGTGTCGTCGGAGATCGAGCGTGCGAGCAGCACAACGCCGGCGACCGCGACGGCGAGGCCGAGCCACTGTCCGCGCGTTGCATGCTCGCGCATCAGCAGGGCGGCCAGCACGACGGTTAGCGGTCCCTGGAGTTGTACCAGCACCGACGTTAGTCCGGGCGGCAGGCCTGCCCCCATGGCGAAGAACAGGAAGATGAACTGGCCGCCGAACATCAGGCCGCCGATCCCCGCCAGGACGGACCAGGAGACGGCGGGCTTGGGAATGAAGAAGGCCGGGAGCGCGCCCAGCAGGAAGCGCCAGGTCGCGAAGGCGAAGGGCGTGAACTCGTCGAGGCCGAAGCGGATGACCGTGAAATTCAGCCCCCACATCGCCACGATGAGAAGGGCCGCCGCCAAATGCGTCGGGCTCATGCCCGGCGCTGGGGATGCAGCGGGCTCAAGCGCCTACAGCCAGACCCACGGACGCGAACTCTTGTCGGACGTCTGCCAGGCCTCGATCTCATCGCGGCGCGACATGGTCAGCGCGATGTCATCGAGGCCGTTCAGCATGGCGTGCTGGCGCCGTGCGTCGACCTGGAACGGAATCGTGCGGCCGGTCGGCGAGATCACCTGGCAGTTCTCGAGGTCGACGGTGATTCGCGCGTTGCCGGGCGAGGCCTTCATCTCGTCGGCGAGCTGCTCGATCTCGTGGATCGGTAGCGCCACCGGGAGAAGTCCGTTCTGGAAGCAGTTGTTGTTGAAGATGTCGCCGAAGTAGGGTGCGATCACCGCCTTGATGCCCATGCCCTTCAGCGCCCACACCGCACCCTCGCGGCTCGAGCCGCAGCCGAAATTCTCACGGCTGAGGATGATCGGCGCGTCGCGATAGGGCGTCTGGTTGAAGATGCAGTCCGGATCCTCGCTGCCGTCGGGCTTGAAGCGGATCTGCTCGAAGGCATAGGGGCCGAGCCCTTCGCGCGTCACATTGTCGACCAGCCGCTCGATGCGAATGATCAGATCGGTGTCGACGTTCTGGCGCATCAGCGGCGTGGCGACGCCGGTCACCTTGGTGAACTTGTCCATCTTGAGTCTCCTCCTCCCACCTCATCCTGAGGAGCGCGTGCAGCGCGCGTCTCGAAGGATGGGCAACAATCGTGGTGCTCGTTACCACCCCAGCGCGAAGGTTACTCCGCGCGACGAGACGCGCTACGCGCTCCTCAGGGTGAGGTCGTTGACTAGATCTTCCTGACGTCGGCGATGGCGCCCTTGATGGCAGCGGCGGCGGCCATGGCGGGGCTGGCGAGATGGGTGCGCGCGCCGGGGCCTTGTCGGCCGACGAAGTTGCGGTTGGAGGTCGAGACGCTGCGCTTGCCAGGCGGCACCCGCTCGCCGTTGGAGGCGAGGCACATCGAGCAGCCGGGCTCGCGCCATTCGAAGCCGGCATCGAGGAACACGCGGTCGAGTCCCTCGGCCTCGGCCTCGGCTTTGATCCGTACCGAGCCCGGCACGACCCAGGCGGTCACATGGTCGGCCTTGTGGCGGCCCTTCACGATCTCGGCGGCGGCGCGCAGGTCGGAGATGCGGCTGTTGGTGCAGGAGCCGATGAACACCCAATCGACCTGGGTGCCCTCGATCGGCTTGCCGGGCTCCAGGCCCTGGTACTGGAGCGCGGCTTCCCAGGCGCCGCGCTTCTCCTCCGGGCCGGTGCGCGGATCGGGGATGGCACGATCGACGGCGATGACATGCTCGGGGCTGGTGCCCCAGGTGATCTGCGGCGCGACGTTCTTCATGTCGATCGTGTGCTCGCGATCGAACTCGGCGTCGGGATCGGTGGGGAGAGTGCGCCAGTGCGCGACGGCGCGGTCCCACATCGCGCCCTTGGGCGCGTAGTCGCGGCCGTTCAGATATTCGTAGGTCGTGTCGTCGGGCGCCACCATGCCGGTGCGCGCGCCCATCTCGATGGTGAGGTTGCAGAGCGTGAGGCGCGCCTCGACCGGCAGCGCCCGCACCGCCGAGCCCGCATACTCGACCGAATAGCCAGTGCCGGCGGCGGTGCCGAGCTCGCCGATCAGGTGAAGGATCATGTCCTTGGCTGTGACGCCCGGCATCAGCTTGCCTTCGAAGCGGGCACGCATCCGCTTCGGCTTGCGCTGCACCATCGTTTGCGTCGCGATCACATGCACCAGCTCGGACGAGCCGATGCCGAAGGCCAGTGCGCCCATGCCGCCGTGCGTGGAGGTATGGCTGTCGCCGCACACCAGCGTCGTGCCGGGAAGCGTCAGCCCCTGTTCGGGACCCATCACGTGAACGATGCCCTGGCCATCCTGGCCGAGGTCGAACAGTTTGATGCCGTAGGCGCTGGTCGTCTCGCGCATCGACTTGATCAGCGGCAGGCCCGGCGGATGGGTGTGCTCGGTGCGGCCGGGCTTCGTCGACATGGTGTGATCGGGCGTGCCGTAGATCAGCCGCGGCTGCACCGGCGGATAGCCCTTGTCGATGGCTTCCTTCAGCGCCTTGCCGCCCGACATGTCATGGAGCAGCAGGCGATCGATATGCAGCAGCACGAAGCCGTTGCCGAGATCGGTGATGACGTGGCTGTCCCAGATCTTGTCGAACAGGGTCTTGCCCATGGGGTTGGCCTCTGGGTGTTGGGTGTTTCCGCCGGAGGCGGATATCAGCACCCGGCGAGCCGCGCCGCCAGTCCTTCGCGATCATCGTCGCGCAGCAGTTCCGCAGACGCATACCACGGCGATGTTCCGAGGTTCGGTCCCCAGAGCCAGTCTGCGATAGGGGGTATCAGGATCACCGTCGCGATGCCGAGCGCCGCCGCAGCATGAACGGGCCAAGTGTCGTCGCCCACGACGAGACGACAAGTCGAAATCTCCTCTGGAGAGCGCACGAGACCGAGACCGGCCAGGCCAGGGGGAGGCTCGCCGGCGCTGAACCAGCCGATGCGTGATGTGGGCTCGGGCCTGCGGTGAAGCTTGACCGGCGGCGGCAGCGCGTCGCGCGTCCAGTTCAGGAGAAGCGGCAGGCTGCGCAGCGGGGCGGCAGCCACGAACCCGTCGAGCGGCTCGCCGCGGCGCACGGTCGGCCCGTCGACCCAGCCGGCGAGGGTCGCACTGCATTGCACGGTCGCCTCGACGCCGCGCGCCAGCATCAAGGTATCGCGCAGGGCTGCCTCGCTCTCGATGTCGGCCTGCTCAGGGTAGAGCAGCAGCCGTCCCTGCAGCGGTTCACCCTGCCAGCGCGGCAGATCCGGCGCGTAGCGCTCGCCCGGGATCTCGAGCCGCGCTTCGTAATCGCCGAGCCCGCGCCACCAGTCGCCCTGGCGCAACATCAGCTCGCCGCGCCGCAGCCTGAGACGCGGATCGTCGGGCTGGCTCACCAGCGCCGTTTCGAGATCGGCGAGGGCGCCGGCCCATTCGCCGCGCGCGGCCAGCAGCTCCGCCCGCGCGCTCAGCGCCGGCAGCAGCCGGTGGTCGATCGACAGAGCGAGATCGTAAGCGCGCTCGGCTTCTTCGGGCCGGCCCAGCGCCTCGAGGGTGCGGCCGGTATTGTGCGAGATGACAGCGTCGTCCGGCCTGAGCCGCGCCGCCTTGGCGAGCGCGGCCAGCGCCTGCTCGTGCCGGCCGAGCTGCGTCAGGCAGCCTGCAAGGTTGGTCTGAGCGGAGACGTCGCGCGGCAGGAACTGCGCGGCACGCTCCAGCGGCTCGCGCGCCTCGTCGAAGCGGCCAAGCTTCAGCCGTACCTGGCCCAGCAGGTGGAGTGCCTGGCCCATGTTGGGCCGCGCCTCGACGATGCGGGCGAACATCTCTTCGGCCGACGCGAAATCGCCCGCCGCCGCGCGCTGAAGAGCATCGCGGCCGAGGGTCTGGATCTGTTGGTCGTTGAGCGGCACGCGGCGGCTCTAGCAGAGCCGTGCCGGATGGCAAAGAAAAAGCCGGCGGTCGCAAGGGAGGCTGGAGCGACCGCCGGCCAGGCACCGGAGTGGGGTGGTCCCGCGCAGGGTAAGGAACGGGACCCCTCCGGTTTCGGATGTCAGCTGCGCCAGAAGGGCTTGTTCGCCTCGAACTGGACGTCGGTCGGGCTGATGCCCAGATCACGCATCGTCCGGTAGTCCAGGTTGACGAGCTCGCGGCGCTGCCTGGCCCGCTCGCGCCAGGTGGCGAGGATCTGGCCGAAGGCGGTGAAGGTGCCGGCCAGCGGGGCCTGCGAGGAATAGTGGAGCGATATGTTGGCCATGGGACTTCTCTCGAAAGGGTTGAGTTCTGATGGGGCTGATGTGCGCTCCGGAACCCCCCTTTACAAACGACCCTTTGTCCTGTTTTGATTAATTTAGCTCATGTGAAGGACGCACGATGAAACGATCCCTGCCGCCGCTCAATGGATTGCGCGCCTTCGAGGCAGCGGCGCGCCATATGAGCTTTACCGATGCCGCGGAAGAATTGAGCGTCACGCAGGCCGCGATCAGTCACCAGGTGCGCGGGCTGGAACAGCGACTCGGATTAAAATTGTTCGTGCGGCGCAATCGCTCTCTGCTGCTCTCCGAGGCCGGCCAGGCCTATCTCCCCTCGGTGCGTGCTGCCTTCGACCAGCTGAACGAGGCGACCGAGAAGCTGCTGCAGAAGGACAAGGGCGGCCACCTCACGGTGACGACCACCGCGTCGTTCGCCATGAAATGGCTGGTGCCGCGGCTGGGCGGCTTTCAACGCGCCAACACCGAGATCGACGTGCGCATCTCGACCGGCACCGGGCTGGTCGATTTCTCGCGCGAGGATGTCGACATCGGCATCCGCTATGGCCGCGGCCAATGGCCGAACCTGATGGCCGAGCGGCTGGTTGCCGAGGACGTCATGCCGGTTTGCGCGCCCTCGTTGCTCAAGGGGCCGAACGGCCTGAAGAAGCCGACCGACCTCAAGCGGTTCACGCTGCTGCATATCGGCAACTTCCCGGACGACTGGCAGGTCTGGCTGACGGCCGCCGGCGTGAAAGGCGTCGACGCCTCGCGTGGCGTCTCGTTTGACTTCCCGTTAGCAGCCTATCAGGCGGCGATGGATGGGCTCGGGGTGGCGGTCGGGCGCAATCCGCTGGTCGAGCCCGACCTCAAGGCCGGCCGGCTGGTCGTGCCCTTCGAGTTCAAGCGCTCCTCGGACTTTGCCTACTATCTCGTCTATCCGCCCGAGGCGATCCGGCGGCGCAAGATCAAGGCGTTCCGCGACTGGATCGTCTCCCTGTCAGAAGTGGCGCAACAGGCGGGGTGATCACACCCAGGCGTCGTCGAGGTGCACACCCAGCAGGCTCTTGCCCTGGATTTCAACGTTCACGTCGAAATCCAGCATCGCGTGATGTGACGCGGTGTTCATGTCGCGAAAGAAGACCTGCATGACGTGGCTGTCATGGGCAGCACCCGCACCCGCACCCTCGAACAGCCTGTTGCAGGCACGCCGGCACAGCTCGGTGGCGTAGGCCGCATTCCAGCGGATTTGTGCCCGCTTCGCCGCGGGCATCGGTGGATCGCGCAGCATCGCCTCCTCGAGAAGATCGCAGTTCTGCCGCGTCAGCGCCCAGGCGCAGGAGATCTCCACGCTCGCCTCCGCGACCCTCCGCTGTACCCCTGCGTTTTCGGCCTTCATCGCGCCGGTGTAGACGTCGCGTCGACCGCGGGTCTTGTCGATGAAGAGCTGCAATCCACGCTCGGCCATTCCCACGATCGTGCCGAGCAGCATGGTCGCCAGGGTCGGGCGGATCGGAAGCCGATAGAGAGGGATTTCGATTCCCGGGACGGTGCCCTGCTGAGCCTCGAGCATGGGGACCGCGTAGCGCTCCGGAATGAAGACGTTATCGAGAACGATGTCCTTGGAACCGGTCCCGCGCATGCCGAGGGTGAACCAGGTGTCGTCGATGACGGCGTCCTTCTTGGGTATCACCACGATCAGGGAGGGGCAGGAGGCGCCGGCTTCGTTGCGGATTCCCTTGCAGCCCACCAGGACCCAGTCACCGTGGTCGGCCCCGCTGGCATAAGGCCACCGGCCGTTGAGGATGTAGCCACCCTCGGCGCGCTGGCAGGTGCCGCGAAGCGACGGCACGCCCGGAATCAGCATGCCCGGGTGGCCGCCGAAGATTTCATCCTGGCCCTGGGAGGGCAGGCGGCCGGCGATGAAGGTGTGGGCGGCGCACACCATCAGGACCCATGAGGCCGCCGTGCTGCCCTGGGCGATCGTCCGCTCGGCTTCCACCAAGGCCCGGACCGGCAGTTCGTAGCCGCCATAAGCGGCAGGGGCCACGATGCGGGTGACTCCGGACTGATGCAGCAGGTCCACCGCGCGAGAGCTGAGCTGTCGGTTGGCTTCCGACTCGGCCTCGGTGTCCTTCAGTGCGTCCACGATCTTCAGCGCGTTGCCCGCGTCGTACATGGCGTCCTCCACAGACCCGGTGAGTGTTCGTTATGCTTGAATATACTAGTATGTTAGTATATAGACCATGCGAATTTCTCTCAATGTGCTTCTCCCCGACGCGCCCGACGCGCTGTGGCAGGGCGCTCCCCGGCTGCACGATCTGGCGTACGCGTACTTGAAGGGCCTGTTGCTCGGCGGGGGATTGGATCCCGGTGACCAGATCTCGTCCGAGGGGGTCGGTCGCGTCCTGTCGATCAGTCGCGCGCCGGTTGCCGACGCGATCCGCCGTCTCACAGTCGAAGGCCTGCTCGAGATACGGCCCCAGGTCGGCTGCCGCGTGGTCCGCCCCGTCGCCGCCGAGGTGAAGGACCTCTATGAGCTCTTCGGAGCGACCGAGGGCGTCATCGCTCGCCTGGCCGCCGAGCGGCGATCGGCCGTTGAAGCGGAGGATTTCGGGCGTCGATGCGCCGCCCTGGCCTCCACGGCGGGACTGCCCGATGAACCGGCCGCCCGGTTCGTGGAGCTGCGGCAGAGAAACCGACGGCGATATGAACTTCTGCATGAACTCGCCCGCTCGCCCCGCAGTGTCGAGATTGCGGAATCGTTCTGGGACGAGAGCGACTTCCTCATCCGGGTGGCCTTCGGCCATCGCGATCTGCCGTCCTTCGTCAGGGCCGGGCACGCCGCGTTCGTTTCGGCCGTGGTCGCCGGTGATGGTCCGGCAGCGGAGCATGAGACCCGGCGCTATCTGGTTCGCCTGGGTCGGCATGTTGCCGAGCTGCTGGAGCGGCGCGCCCAAACGGAGAAGCAATAGCGGCCCAGCGAAGATTCCCTTCATCGCAATGAATGAAATCCTGTCCGGAGAAACGCCATGCAATTCGGCTATTTCACGCTGTCGGATAACCGGTATCCGAACAACCCGCGCTCGGCCGAGTCCTTCATCAAGGACATCTATGCCGAGGCGTTGTGGGCCGAGAAGGTCGGGCTGAACTCGGCCTGGATCGGCGAGCATCACTTCAACCTGCTGGGCGTCAACGCCTCGCCGCTGGCGATGCTGGCGCAGCTGGCGGGCGCCACGACGAAGCTGCGGCTGGCGCCGGCCGTGACCCTGCTGCCGGTCCACCATCCGCTGCATGTTGCCGAGGAATGGGCGACGCTCGATCTCCTGTCGGGCGGTCGGGTCGATTTCGCGGCCGGCCGCGGCTACGACCGGAAGGAATACGATCCGTTCCAGATGCCCTTCGATGAGTCCGCCGAGCTGTTCGCCGAGGGGCTGGAGATCGTGTGGCGCGCCTGGACCGAGCCCGGCACGTGGTCCCACAAGGGCCGATTTTACGAATTCAATGACGTCGAGGTGCGCCCGAAGCCGGCGCAGAGCCCCCTCAGACCCTATGTGGCCTGCTTTTCGCGGCCCTCGATGGAGCTGGCGGCGAAGAACGACTGGAACGTGATCTATGCGCCGTTCGCGGCGGCCATGGTCTACGGGTCGCTGGCTGATGCGGTGCGGGTCTATCGCGAGACCTGCGAGACCGGCTTCAAGCGGCCGATGCGACGGGCCATGTGCTCCTACTTCGTGCACATCGCCTCGACGCCGGAGGAGGAGCGCTACGGAAAGGAGGCCCTGGTCCGCTATTTCCAGGATGCGCTGATCGCGGCCTTCCCCTCGTCGTCGGGCGAGAAGGTGCCACCGACCTACAAATACTTCGTCGAGATCGTGAACATCCTGCGCGACATGCGGCCGGAGAAGCTGACCGACAAGTCGATCCTGTGCGGCAGCCCGCAGCACATCGTCGACACCCTGAAGCAGGTCGAGGCGGCCGGCGTCGCCGAGGTCATCCTGTACTTCAACTACGGGCAGAAGCCGCATGCGATGGTGAAGGAGCAGATGCAGCGCTTCATGCTCGAGGTGGCGCCGCACTTCGCCTGACGCCGCCGCAGAGCCCCCATCACGGGCGAGGTTGCAAGTCGTTCGCAAGTGGCGGATGTTGGTGCACCACGCGTCTCGAGGGAGTTTGTCTCATGGCTCGCATCAGCACGAAGGAAGACCTGCGGCGCATCATTGCCGAGCCGCGACCGGCCACCCGCGTCAAGGTCCTCGACGCGCTGGACGAGCAGTCGATCGAGTTCCTGAAGCGTTGCCCGTTCGCCCTGGTTGGCACCACGTCGGCGGACGGGACGGTCGAAGTCTCTCCCAAGGGCGACGAGCCGGGGTTCATCCGGGTCGAGGATGCGAAGACGCTGCTGATCCCCGAGCGGGTCGGCAACAACCTGGCCTTCGGCCTGAACAACATCATCGATACCGGAGAGATCGGCATCATCGCGCTGGTACCGGCGACCGGTGAGACGCTGCGCATCTCCGGCACGGCGGAGATCCACGACGACCCCGACCTCGTGGCATCGCTCAGCTCGCTGGGCAAGCCGGCGCTGCTCGCGACCCGCGTCCGCATCAAGCATTGCTACTTCCACTGCGCCCGCTCGATCGTGCGCGCCAAGCTGTGGGACCCGAAGGCGTGGCCTGCGCCCGGCCGCATCTCGTTCGGCAAGATCATCGCGCCGCGCATCGGCGAGAGCGACGCCGTCGCGGCGCAGATCGATGCCAATGTCGAGGGCGCCTACACGACGCGGCTGTGGCAGAACACATGATCGGCTGAAGGACCGGCCCGTCGATGAAGCGCAAGGTCGGTCTGTTCCTCCTCGTGGTCCTGGTCGCCGTCAGCCTGGGCTCGACGATCGTCGCTTCGCTCGCCATGTACCATCTGGTGTCGAGGCTGCAGGACGAGGAGCTGCACCGCATCGAGGCCAGCCTCAGCCAGCGCTTCGACGTCTTCGAGACGATGCTGCGCAGCGAGAACGAGCGCAACACGGCGGTCATGGCGAAGGTGCTCCCCCGGATCGAGGCGGATGTTGAAAGTACCGGCCGCAATCCAGCCGACCTGACCGTCGACGAGCTGAACGAACTCTCGGCCCGGTACGGCGTCGAGCACATCTATTTCATCAACCGCGACCACAAGGTCTTCAAAACCAACCTCGTCTCCGACAGGGGCCTGGTGTTTCCGAAGGGGCCCTTCACGGGCTTTCTCGATTCGGTATTCGGCAAGGGCCAGGCGATGAGCGGCGGGATCGACCTGTCGTCGGTCACGGGCACCCTGCGGACCTACACCTACTACGGTCCGCCCGGTAAGGACTACCTCATCGAGGCCTCCACCGAGGTGCGCACGACGCTGAAGCAGAGCGACTTCGGCTGGATGAGCCGTTATTTCTTCGAGGACTATTTTTCCGATGCGGTCAGGTCGAGCGCCTATGTGGCCGATGTCGACATGTACCTGGTCAACGACTCGGGGACCTGGTCGCTGATCCGGCCTGGCGAGAAGCTCGATCCCATCCGTGCCGCCGAGATCCTGAAAGAGGGTCGCCTCCAGGTGCCCGACGCCTCCGGCCATCGCGTCACGACCTACAGCCGCTACAACAGGGCAGACACGATCAACGACGAAAGGCCGATGATGATCGTGCGCAAGGTCACCTACGACCTGGCGCTCGCGCGGGAGGCCGTGGTGCACGTGTTCGTGAGTTCGATGGTCCTGGTCGCGCTCACCTTGCCGCTGATCTACTGGATCGCCTCGCGCCTGCTGCAGCGCGGGATCATCGATCCGATCCTGAACCTGCGCGGCGAGGCCGGCGCCATCGCCGGCGGCGACCTCGATCACGCGATCGCCAACACCGACCGGCGCGACGAGATCGGGCATCTCGCCCGCAGCTTCTCTTCGATGCGGGATTCGGTGCGGTCGCGGATCAACGACCTCCGGGAAACCAACCTGGCGATCGAGCGGTTCGTGCCGCAGGCCTTCCTGGCCAAGATCGGCAAGCCGAACATCGTGTCGGTCGCGCTGGGCGACAACAAGCGCGAGCACATGACCGTCATGTTCTCCGATATCCGCAACTTCACGGCGCTGTCGGAGACGATGACGCCGGACGAGAACTTCGCGTTCATCAACGCCTATCTCAAGCATGTGGGGCCGGTGATCCGCGACCATGGCGGCTTCATCGACAAGTATATCGGCGACGCGATCATGGCCCTGTTCGAAACGGCTGACGACGGCGTGCGGGCCGGTCTTGCGATGCTGGACGCCCTGGACTCGTTCAATGCCTCTCGCGTGGCGAAGGGCCTGGCGCCGGTGGCCATCGGGACCGGACTCAACACCGGCTCGCTGATGATGGGAACGATCGGCGAGCAGCATCGCATGGACGGCACGGTGATTTCCGACGCCGTCAACCTTGCCTCCCGGATCGAGAGCCTCACCAAGGTCTATCGGGTCCATATGCTGATCTCGCAGTACACCTACGATCAGCTGGCGGATCCCGCTGCCTATGCGATCCGGCCACTCGATGTCGTGGTGGTCAGGGGCAAGACGCGACCGGTGGTGCTGTTCGAGGTGTTCGATCGCGACCCGTCGGCGGAGCGCGAGGCCAAGCTCAGGACACGCGAGCCGTTGCTGCGCGGGGTCGAGGCCCTGCTCCGCCATGACATCGCGGCGGCGCGCACCCACTTCGAGGAAAGTCTCACACTGGCGCCGGCCGATCCGGCGGCCGCCAATCTGCTGAAGAGCTGTCCCTCAGACGCGTAATGTGCGCGCCTCGCGGAAGGACACGAGGCGACGCTGCGTCTCGTCCCACAGGACCAGGCGCACGCAACGGAAACTCTGGATCAGGGTCAGGCGCCCGACGTCCCGAAGCTCGGGATGGTCGCGCAGCACATGAGGCAGCCGGTAGTAGGGAATGCGGCTGCTGAGATGATGGACGTGATGGATGCCGATGTTGGCGGTAAACCAGCGCAGGAAGGCCGGCAGATCATAGTGGGAGCTGCCGTGCAGGGCGGCCTCGTGCAGGTTCCAGTCAGGATCGTTGTCCCACTTCGTGTGCTCGAACTGGTGCTGGACGAAGAACAGCCACACGCCGACCGAAGCGGAGAGCAGCAGCACCGGAAGGTGGATCAGCAGGAAAGCCTTGATGCCGACCAGCCAGATGAGCAGACCGGCGACCAGAACGATCGCCAGGTTGTTCGTCATCGTACTGACCCACGGCCGCCAGCCATCGCGCATCAAGCCGATCGGAAGGCGATGCTGGACGATGAATAGATAGGCCGGTCCGAGACCGAACATGACCAGCGGATGGCGATAGAGACGATAGCGCAGCCGGCCCCACATCGAGCGGGCGCGGTATTCCTCGACCGTCAGCGTGTCGACGTCTCCGAGGCCGCGCTTGTCGAGATTGCCGGTGCTGGCATGATGGGTCGCATGCGTACGGCGCCACACTTCGTAAGGGGTCAGCGTGAGGACGCTGGCAATGCGCCCGATCCAGTCGTTCACCGAGCGCTGGCGGAAGAAGGCGCCGTGCCCGCAATCGTGCTGGATCGCGAACAGCCGAACCATGAAGGCGCCGGCCGCAAAGGCCAGCGGCAGGGCCAGCCAGTAGCCGATGTCGAGCGTCGCCCAGGCCAGCGCCCACAACGCGACCAGCGGCACCACCGTGACGGCGATCTCGAAAATGCTGCGGCTGTTGCTGGGCTGTCGATAGCGCGCGAGGATTTGGGCCCATGCGCGGGCGGCTTTTGCCACGTGCGCGCGCGGGCCGGCAGCTTCCGGAGGTGTGCTCAAACGAGTGAATTTCCTTGAGAAGAGGAGCGGGCGTCGGCAGCCGCAAATCGGGCTTAGGGGGCGGTCTGGGCAAAAGCAACGAGCGAAGTGGCCCAGCGCCGCGAATCTTTGCGACTAAGCCGATTGTGACCGCGGTGCGGCCGAAGCGGCTCCTCTGCCTCGTCCCCTGCCGCGGCTGCGACTGCGGGCGGGGGTGCTTTCTGCAGGAGGCTGTATCGGCTTGGCGCGAATCCGCACGGTGCGTCCGTCGGGCTGTTCCATGTCGAACGCGCCGGTCTTGCGGATCAGGTCGCTGAGCTTGCGGAAGCCGTAGGTGCGCGGGTCGAAGTCCGACGCGATGTTGGCGAGGCGCTGGCCCACCGCGCCGAGGCTCACCCAACCGTCTTCCGTCTCCATCTGCGCGATCGCCTTCGTCAGGAACGGAATGGCGGCGCTGGCTGGCTGCAGGGAATTCGCAGCCGCGCCCTCCCCGGGCGTGGTCACCGCGGCCTCGGGCAGGAGATTCTCGGTGTAGATGAACCGGCGGCAGGCCTGCCGGAAACTCTCGGGCGTCTTCTGCGCGCCGAAGCCATAGACGTCCGCCCCCTCCTCGCGCAGACGGGATGCAAGTCGCGTGAAGTCGCTGTCGGAAGAAACGAGACAGAAGCCGTCGAACCGCCGGCTGTGCAGCAGGTCCATCGCGTCGATCACGAGCGCGATGTCGGAGGCGTTCTTGCCCGAGGTGTAGGCGAACTGCTGGTAGGGGTCGATCGCGTATTTCTGCAGGATCTCGGCCCATGACTTGAGGCGCGTGCTCGAGAAGTCGCCGTAAATGCGGCGAACGCTGGCCTCGCCGAACTTGGCGATCTCTTCGAACAGGCCGGCGGCGATGCGCGGCGAGGTGTTGTCGGCGTCGATCAGGACGGCGAAGCGGCGGGGGCGGGTGTCTTCGGCCATGTCGATGCTCCGGGCCGTCAGGCGGCCGATTTGGCGTAGATCGCGTCGACATGTATGTCGGCGCAGTCGATGATAGGAAAGCCGGGATCGTGTCCGGCGAAAGCCAGGAAGAGGTCGGTGCCGCCCAGCATGATCGCCTCGGCGCCGCGCGCGCAGAGTTCGCGGCCGGCGTCGAAGAAGACCCGGCGCTGTGCGTCGGTGACCTGCCCGATGGTCGCCATGGCGACGTAGTTGTCATGGACGAGATCGAGCGCGGCGCCTTCCGTCGGGACGACCTCGACCGAGGGGATGCCGCCATAGAGTTTCGATTCCATGACAGTGCGTGTTCCCAGGATGCCTATCTTCCTGAACCGTCCCTTGGCCAGCGCCGCATCGACCGCCGGGATGGCGTTGAGCATCGGGAGCGGCGAGATCGCCATGAGCTCGTTCACGCAGAAATGTCCGCCCATCGAGGTGATGGCGGCGGCCTGTGCGCCGGCCGCTTTCAGGCGCCCGACGAGCCCGGCGAAGATTTCAGCCTGTCTCTTCGGATTTTTACCCACGAGGTTGCGGCTCATCTCCCGCACGTCGGCATGCGCCATGGTGAGGTCGAGCGGAATACCGCCGGCGACGTGCCGGTCGATCAGGCCCCGATAGTAGAAGTCGGTGGCGGCGGGTCCGATGCCGGCAATGAGTCCGATATGCATGGGCGACTGTCCCCGATCCGCCGCCGGGCGGCAACAGCGGCGGCGCGGTCGGGGTGTGGCGAAAAGCGTGCCTGCAGAACGGCTGCTGCCGACGCTAGAGTTTGTCCATGCGACGGGTGGCGGTGTTTGGAACGACGGGATCAGGCAAGAGCTGGCTGGCCGAGCGCCTCGCCGAGCGTGCCGGGCTGCGCGTGGTCGAACTCGATGCGCTCTTCTGGGGGCGCGACTGGCAACCCGCGCCGGTCGACCTGTTCCGCCATCGCGTCGAGCGGGAGACCGCAGACGAGGGCTGGATCGTCGTCGGCAATTACGGCCAGGTGCGCGACCTCGTATGGCGTCCGGCCGACACGCTGGTCTGGCTTGACCTGCCGTTACCCGTCGTGATGTCGCGCCTGCTGCGACGGACGGTGAAGCGCGCCGTCACGCGCGAGGAATTGTGGGGCACCGGCAATCGCGAGACTCTGTCCAACGCCTTCCTCAGCCGGAACTCGATCCTGCTCTATGCGCTGAAGACGCATCGCCGGAATCGCGAGCGCTTCGCCCAAGAGTGCGAAGCGCTGGCCGGAGAGAAGCGCGTCGTGCGGCTGCGCAGCCGCCGCGACATCGAACGCTTCGTGCTCAGTCCGCTGCCTTGACCGCCGGCGCCGGCGTCCGCACGCCGCCGCGCGAAAACATCGCGTCGATGTCGGCGGCGCCGTAGCCCAGCTCGCTCAAGATGGTGGGCCCGTCCTCGCCGATATGCGGCGCGTGCTGCTGTGGCGCATGCTCGGAGGCCGGCGGCAGGCCTGCGATGTTGGCGACCGGCATGCGGCCGAACCCGTCCTGCTCGATCCAGTCGATGGCGCCCGATTCCTTGACGTGCGGATGGTCGAGATAGTCGGAGTAATTGTTCACCCGCTCGCAGAACACGTCCTTGGGCTGCAGGATCGCGATCCACTCCTCGGTCGTCTTGGTCGGCATCGTCTCGTTCAATGCCTTGATGATCTTGGGCGCGTTCTTGATGCGGTTCTCATGGCTCTGCAGGTCGGGGTCGTCGGCGATATCCTGGCGGCCGATCAGCTCGAACAGCAGCCGGAAATGGTGCGGCCGCATGGCGCTCACCATGATGTAGCCATTCGACGACTTGTAGCTTCCGGCGGGCATGTAGAGGACCGGCGGGTTGCCCTTGGAGAACACCCATTCCATCAGCTTGGCGCCTTGGAAGGCGGCGGCGGCGCGCATCAGGCTCGAATCGATGAAGCAGCCTTCGTTGTAGCGGAACTGGCGCATCAGCGCCGTCGACAGCGCCTGGAAGGTATAGAGGCCGGTCGTCACGTCGACGGCGATCATGCCCTGACGCCAGGGCGTGCCGTCCGGCATCTTGTTCATCACCATCATGCCGCTGAACGCCTGGATCAGGCCATCGACGGTCGGACGCTTGCTGTAGGGGCCGGTCTGGCCGAAGCCCGACACCGAGCAGTAGACGACGTTCGGGTTGATCTTCTTGATGTCATCGTAGCCGAAGCCCAGCCGCGAGATCACGCCGGGGCGGAAGCTTTCCATCACGACATGCGCCTTGGCGGCGATCTTCTTCACGACCTCGATGCCGTCGGCGGACTTGAGGTCGAGCGCGATCGAACGCTTGCCGCGGTTGAAGGCGACGGAATGGGCGCAATGGTCGCCCTTCAGCTCGCCCAGCGCGCGGCCCCAGTCACCTTCCGGCGGCTCGACCTTGATGACGTCGGCGCCGTGCAGCGCGAGCAGCATGGAGGCGTGCGGCCCCGCAATGCCCTGCGTGAAGTCGAGAACGGTAATGCCGTCGTAGGCGCCCTTGATGGTGGTCACTTGTTCCTCCCGAAGGCGCTGAACCTACGTTTAGCGACGCGGTACACGCAAGGCCCGAGCTGCAGCCGAGCCATGCGTCTTCGCCATGCAGGACCGCCTTCAGGCGATGATCGGCAGGGTTTCGATGTCGTAGGCGTGGCTGATCTTGCGGCCCAGCACGGGATCCTCGAGTTCCATATCGAAGCGCGAGGAGGAGCGGATGCCGCCGATCGCCGGCATGGTGCCGCAGAACATCACGGTCCCCATGGGCAGGCGCTTGTTGTCCTTCCAAGCGAAGATCAGCTCTCGCGGATCGCGGATCCTGGACAGCGGTCCTTCCTGATAGAGGGTCTTCTTGCCGCCTTCCTGAACGAAGCTGCGCAGCACGAGGCTGTCCCAGTGTGCCTCGACTTCCTCGAAGCGCCAGGCGGTGCGGCCGACCGGCTTGGCGCACATCTGCTTGGATACGGCGATCCCGTAGCTCTCAACCTTGCGGTCGGTATGGTCGGCGCCGACCGTGACCCAGAGCCGGTCGGCGGCGCCGATCAGCACCGGCTCGACCTCCCCCGAACTGTCCTCACCCAGCACCTGGATGCGATCGGCCTGGGTCAGCATCTGCGCGGCCGCGCGGTAATAGATCGGCACCCGGGACGGCGGCTGTACGCCGATCGCCTTGAGTTCCTCGATATGATGGTTGAGCGCCGTGACGTCGCGGCCCGTCCAGCCGGCGATCACCAGATCCTTGATCTCGACGGCGACCTGTTCGACCGCGCCCTTGGCGTGGCCCTCGAATTCCAGGCGCGCCATCGTCAGAGGACGGCCAGGCGGGAGTTGAGCAGGTCGGTGACGAGCATGTAGCCCGGCGCGTGGGTGATGCAGAATTCGGGCTTCACCGTCGCCACGACCGATTGCGGAGTGACGCCGCAGGCCCAGAAGACAGGGAACTCGTCGTCACGCACCGGCACGGCGTCGCCGTAGTCGGGCTTGGAAATGTCCTTGATGCCGATCATCTCGGGCTTGCCGAGATGCACGGGGGCGCCGTGCACCGACGGGAACCGTGTCGTCACCTGCACCGCGCGGATCGCGTCGGCGGGCTTGAAGGGCCGCATCGACACGACCATCGGGCCGTGGAACGGGCCGGCCGGCGCGCATTCGATGTTGGTGCGGAACATCGGCACGTTGCTGTTGCAGGTCTGATGGCGAAGCTCGAGGCCGTTCTCGATCAGCGCTTCCTCGAAGGAGAAGGAGCAGCCCAGGACGAAGGAGACGAGGTCGTCGCGCCACACACCCTTGAGGTCGGTGACTTCCTCGACCAGCTCACCGTTCTTCCAGATGCGGTAGAGCGGGATGTCGGTGCGGATGTCGAGATCCTCGCCCAGGGTCGGCAGGCGCCAGTCACCTGGTTCGGACTGGCCGAGCAGGGGGCAGGGCTTGGGGTTCAGCATGCAGAAGCGGGCGAAGTCGGCGGCGAGCGCCTTGGGCAGGATCGCGAGGTTGCCCTGTACATAGCCCGGCGCCATGCCGGAGGTCGGCAGGCGGGCGGCCCCTGCACGGATGCGCCGCCGCGCATCGCGGCCGGTCTCGCCCTTGAAGCTGGTGATCGTGCTGTCCATGACGGTCTCCTTATTACTTCCTCCCCATTCACATGGGGAGGTGGCGCGGTAATCCGCGACGGAGGGGTCAGGGGCAGCCTGCTGCGGCTCACGACCCCTCCGTCGCCGTATGACGTCGACACCTCCCCATTTGAATGGGGAGGAGTTTCAGACGTGCTGGCCGCCGTTGATCTGGATCTCGGCGCCTGAAACGTAGCTCGATCCCTTCTCGCAAAGGAAGTGAATCACGTCCGCCACCTCGTCCGGTGTGCCGAGCCGTCGCATCGGGATCTGCTCCTCGACGATCTTCTCGGTGCCGGGCGACAGGATCGCGGTGTCGATCTCGCCGGGCGCGATCGCATTCACGCGGATGCCGCGCGGTCCGAAATCGTGGCTCATCTCGCGGGTGAGCGCCGCGAGTGCCGCCTTCGAGGTGGCGTAGGCCGAGCCCGCGAACGGATGGACGCGGCTGCCGGCGATCGATGTCACGTTGACCACGCAACCCTGCGCCTTCGACAGCTCGTCGACCAGCCCGCGGGCGAGCGCCACGGGCGCGAAGAAGTTGACGTTGAACACCTGGCGCCAGAGGTCGAACGGCGTATCCATGGCGCCGAGCCGGCTGCCGCCCTTGCCCTTGGGCGAGATGGCCGCGTTGTTGACCAGGGCGTCGAGGCGGCCGCCGGCGAGACGCGAGCGGATCTGCTCGATGCCGCGGCCGATATCGACGGGATCGGCGAGGTCGAGCTGTACGTGGTTCTCGCCGCCGCTCGGCCACGGGCACAGCGCACTGAAGGGTTGGCGCGAGATCGTGATGACCCGCCAGCCATTGGCACTGAATTTCTTGACGGTCGCATGGCCGATGCCTCGGCTGGCGCCGGTCAGGACCAACGTCCTGACATTGTCGCGTGGGACTGTATTCATGGAACGATCCTAACCCGGCCGGGGCCGGAGTTCGCGGCCGATCTTGGCTCTAACGTGTGACGCAAGCCCTACGCCACGGCTTGTGGGGTTCGCTTTTGTTCTTCACATCATCTACTAAACCTTTGTAATTCAAAGACTTTGTTGGATTTCTGGGGCGATTTGATTTATGCTTCGCTGCAGGCTTGGCCCATTTTCAGGGCCGTTCGGGCCATCGGTATTTTTTGACAAAGTCGATTTTTTTGGAGTTGTCCGACATGACGGACGAGCGACGGGCCTCGACGCCCACCCCCTATCTGCGCACGGGCCCTGCCACGATGCTGACCGCGATCGGCCTTTGCGTCCTGCTCATGATCATGCAGCTCATGCCTGAAATGCGCGACGCTGGCCCGTTCCGGTCTTTCGTCGCCTCGGACATCAGCCGCTGACCCTCTTCAGCCGCTTGTGCGGCTGCTCGGGAGCGCGCATCTAGGGGCCGAGGTTGCGCGTGCCCATGACAGCAGAACACGATCAAGCTTTGCCGGTCGGCACGCGACTGGGCGATTTTCGCCTCGACGCTCTGATTGGCCATGGCGGCTTCGGCATCACCTATCGGGCCTTCGACACCCAGCTCGCCAAGTTCGTCGCCATCAAGGAATACATGCCCGTCGAGTTCGCGATGCGACGGGCCGATGGCCAGGTGGCGCCGCGCGGCTCGCGCTTCGCCGACGATTTCACCTGGGGTCGAGAGCGCTTCCTCGACGAGGCGCGGGCGCTGGCGCGGTTCCGTCATGTCCATATCGTGCCGGTGCTGCGCTACTTCGAGGCCAACGGCACTGCCTACACGGTCATGGAATTCGAGGACGGCCACAGCGTCGCGCAGCTCCTGCGCCAGCCCGGCCGCCGCCTGCAGCCCGAAGAGATCCGGCGCCTCGCTGAAGGCATGCTGAGCGGCCTTGGCGCCGTGCATGCCCAAGGCTTCCTGCACCGCGACATCAAGCCGTCGAACGTCATCGTCCGGCGCGACGGCGTGCCTATCCTGATCGACTTCGGTGCGGCGCGACAGGCGATGGGCGGGCGCACGCGCACCCTGACGAGCATCCTGACGCCGCAGTATGCGCCGATCGAGCAATACGCGATGGACGGCAAGCAGGGGCCGTGGACCGACATCTATGCGACCGCCGCGGTGCTGCATCACACGATCACGGGTTCCCCACCGCCCGAAGCGGTGAGCCGCGTCGGTACCGATCCGTACCGGCCGCTCGCAGTGACCCATGCCGATCGCTTCGATCCCTCGATGCTGTCGGCGATCGACCGCGGCCTGGCGTTTGCCCCCGAGCAGCGGCCGCAATCGATCGTCGAATGGCGCACGCTGTTCGGCGGGTCGCTGCCGCGTGTCGAAGATGCGCCGACGCAACGCATGATGGCGGAGCCCGCTCCGCCGTCCGTCGCCTCGGGGCCGCGTCTCGGCGGGGCGAGTCGGGCGGCAACCGAGGAGATTGACCCCGAGCCGCCTGTCTCGCGGCGCAAAGGCTTCTTCCGCCGGCGTCTGCCGATCGTGCTGCTGGTGCTTGCCGCCGTCGCGACCTGGAAGTACGCGCCGCAGATTCGCGAGCGCCTTCTCGGCACGCCCGGCGTCGAGACGCAGGCGAGCCTGCCTTCGCCGGTTCCGATCGCCGGGCCGGCGGAGCCGTCGCGAGCGGCCCCGACCCCGGCGCCGGTTCCGTCAGCCGCCTCGACGCCAGCGCCGGCCAGACCGCCGGTTACGGCGCCCGATACATCGGCCCAGAAGGCGCTGACCGATCAGGCGCAGCGCGCCGCGACGGACGCGCGGGCGATGGCCGAGCGCGCCGAGGAAGCAGCGCGGGCGGCACGCGCCATGGCGGGCGAAGCGCGTATCGTGGCGGCGCGGGCCGCGCGCCCCGATCTCGAGAACAGTGAGCGGCTCACCTATGGCGGTGGCGCGAGCTACATCGGCCAGGTCGTCGACGGCAAGCGCCAGGGGTTGGGCGTCGCCGAACTGGGCAATGGCGAACGCCAGGCCGGGGACTGGAGCGCGGACCTGATGAATGGTCTCGGCACGGTGCGGCTTTCCGACGATACGCGCTATGGCGGGCAGTGGAAGGAAGGCAAGTCGACCGGGCTCGGTCTTCGCGAGAAGCCCGGCGCCGAGCGGTCGGAAGGCAACTTCGTCGGCGGCCGTCTCGAAGGCCTCGCGGTCCGGCGCACGCTCGCCGACCCGAACGTCGTGCAGGCTGGCGAATTTCACGGCGACCAGCTCGACGGGCCGGGGGTCGAACGGATCGGCGAGCGCGAACGCTACGAGGGCGGCTTTCGCGGTGGGCAGCGCAACGGCTACGGCCAGGTCACCGATGCCGACGGCAAGACGAGCCCGGGGCGGTGGGCGGACGGAAAGTTGGTCGAGACGGCGCCGTAATGTCAGTGGCACGGAAGTTGCGGCCTGCGGCTTGAAGTCGACCTGTACGCCGGCGTTGCGCTTCAGCTCACGAGAGACTGTCAATGGCGGGCGATCCAGAGCTGCAGCGCTCCTCCAGACTGAGCTGGTCATACCGGCTTCCCATGGCAACACTCTTGTCTGGTGTTGCACTTCGTCTGTGAGCCCAAGGGGACCTTTCGTCATGACGACCGGCGTCCACACTACCTGCCCCTATTGCGGCGTGGGGTGCGGGATCGTTGCGACGCCCGACGGAAAGGGTGGCGCGGCCATCGCGGCCGACCATGACCATCCCGCGAATCGCGGGCGACTGTGCTCCAAGGGCGCGGCGCTGGGCGAGACGCTTTCGCTCGAGGATCGCCTCCTGCATCCCGAGATCGACGGTCAGCGCGTCTCCTGGGAGGTCGCACTCGACACGGTGGCGAACGGCTTCCGGCAGACGATCGAGCGGCACGGACCCGATGCCGTTGCCTTCTATGTTTCCGGCCAGCTCCTCACCGAGGACTATTACGCCGCCAACAAGCTGATCAAGGGGTTCCTCGGCACCGCCAACATCGACACCAATTCGCGTCTCTGCATGGCCTCCTCGGTGGCCGGCCACAAGCGCGCCTTCGGCAGCGACACGGTGCCCGGCCGCTACGAGGATTTAGAACTCGCCGACCTCGTGGTGCTGGTCGGCAGCAATCTCGCCTGGTGCCATCCGGTGCTTTTCCAGCGGCTCGAAGCCGCCAGGCAGGCGCGACCGTCGATGAGGATCGTGGTCGTCGATCCACGCCGCACGGAAACCTGCGACATCGCCGATCTCCATCTTGCGCTCAAGCCCGGCAGCGACGTGGCGCTGTTCAACATTCTGCTGGCCGGTCTTGCGGAGCGCGGGGCGGCTGACCGCGGCTTCGTCGAACGGCACACATCGGGTCTCGACGAGGCGCTCGTCGCCGCGCAGGCGACCGATCCTGCTGCCTGCGGACTGCCGCGCGCCGACATCGAGACTTTCCTCGACTGGTTTGCCCGTACCGAGAAGGTCGTGACCCTCTATTCCCAGGGCGTGAACCAGTCGAGCGCCGGCGTCGACAAGGTCAATGCGCTGATCAATTGCCATCTGCTGACCGGCCGCATCGGCCGGCCCGGCATGGGGCCGTTCTCGATCACAGGCCAGCCCAACGCGATGGGCGGCCGCGAGGTCGGGGCGCTCTCCAACACGCTGGCCGCGCACATGGATTTCGGGGCGGCCGAGATCGACCGGGTCGCCCGCTTCTGGCGAGCCCCGCGCATGGCGACGAAGCCGGGCCTCAAGGCGGTCGACCTGTTCGAGGCCGTTCGCGCCGGCCGCATCAAGGCGGTGTGGATCATGGCGACCAATCCGGTCGCCAGCCTTCCCGATGCCGACGCGGTCCGCGAGGCGCTGCGGGGTTGCGAGTACGCGATCGTCTCGGAGGCGATCCGCGCCACCGACACGGTCGATGCCTGCCGCATCCGGCTGCCCGCCCTCGCTTGGGCGGAGAAGGACGGCACGGTGACCAACTCCGAGCGCGGCATCTCGCGCCAGCGGCCGTTCCTGCCGCCGCCCGGCGAGGCGAAGCAGGATTGGTGGATCGTCTCCGAGGTCGCGCGGCGCCTCGGTCATGGCGAGGCCTTTACCTGGCGCGGCGTGGCCGACATCTTCCGCGAACACGCTGCCCTCTCGGGCTTCGAGAACGCCGGCACGCGCGACTTCGATATCGGGGCCTGTGCCACGCTCGACGATGCGGCCTACGAGTCCTTGCAAACGTTCGTGTGGGGAGGCGGGCCGGGCCAGCGCTTCTTCGGCGACGGCGGCTTCTTCCATGCCGACCGTCGTGCGCGATTCATCGTCACGATGGCGCGCGCGCCCGTCAATGCGCCAGACGAGTCACGGCCGCTGATCCTCAACACCGGTCGCGTGCGGGACCAGTGGCACACCATGACGCGTACCGGAAAGTCGGTGCGCCTGGCCGGCCATCGTCCCGAGCCGACGATCGAGGTGCATCCGCATGATGCTTCGGCGCGAGGCCTCGCCGATGGCGACATCGCGGAGGTGACGAGCGCATGGGGCCGCAGCGTGTTGCGTGTCCATGTGTCTGATTCGTTACGCACCGGCGAGTCCTTCACACCGATGCACTGGACCGCGCAGGTCAGCCGCGCGGGTCGCATCAACGCTGCAGTGAATCCAGCGGTCGATCCGATCTCGGGCCAACCGGAACTGAAACATACGCCCGTCGAGATTCGTCGTCTTGATATGCGCTGGCATGGCACGATTCTCGCTCGTCGCGCGGTGATGCTACCGGAAATTTCCTATTGGGCGCGGATCAGAGGCGCCGGCTATCACGCCTACCTCGTTGCAGGCGACCAGCCTTTCGCGGTTGCACAACAGGCACTGTCCGCCGCGGTGCGCACGGTCAACCCTGGCCCCTGGCTTGCCGGCGAGAATGGCGTGGGCGTGGTGATCAGCGATGGCCGGGTCGAAGCGGTCATGACGTTGGGGTCGACATACCAGGCCGATGCACGCGACCGGTTCGCACCGTTCATGGCGCTGGATCGGCTCACGACGGAGCAGCGCGACGAGCTGCTGCACGGCGGAACGGACACGCATCGCGGCGGCGAACTGTGCGCCTGCTTCGGCGTGTCCTGCGGCGCTGTCGAGGCGGCCATCGCCGACGGAGCGACCTCGCTGGCCGCGATCGGCGCGACCACGCAGGCCGGCACGAACTGCGGTTCCTGCCGTTCCGAGATCCGTGCGCTGCTGCGGGCAGCGCGCCTCGTGAAGGCCGCGTGATGCAGACGTTTCCGCTCTTCCTGACTTTGCAGGGCCGCCGTGCGCTGGTCGTCGGCGGCGCCGATGCAGCCGCGCGCAAGGCGGAGCTGCTGCTGAAGGCCGGCGCCCAGGTCTCGCTCATCGCCGAGACGGTCGGCGGCGAGGTCGCGCAGTTCATTGCCGACGGACATGTGTCCTGGGCCGGTCGCTCCTTCGACGACAACGACCTCGAGGGCATGTCGCTGGTCATCGTGGGGAGCGACGACGAATCGCTGCAGGCGCGCGTGTCCGCCGCCGCCCAGAGGCGCTGCGTCCCGGTCAATGTCGTCGACCGGCCCGCGCTTTCGAGCTTCATCATGCCGGCGATCATCGATCGTTCGCCGATCACGATCGCCGTATCGACGGGAGGGACTGCGCCGGTGCTGGCAGCCCGCATCCGCGCCGAGATCGAACGCAGCCTGCCGGCGGCCCTGGGGCGGTTGGCTCGCTTCGCCGACGTCTTTCGCGAACAGGTTCGCCGCACCCTCGTCGTGCCGCGCGCGCGGCGCCGCTTCTGGGATCGCGTCTTCGAAGGCCGGGTCGGCGAGCTCGCCCTGGCCGGTGACGAGATCGGGGCGCGCCGCGAACTGATCCGGCTGCTGGATGGTGTTCGCAGCGAGGCGCCGTCGGTCGGCATGGTGCATCTCGTCGGCGCCGGACCGGGCGATCCCGATCTTCTCACCCTGAAGGCGCACCGCCTGCTGCAGCGTGCCGACGTCCTGGTCTACGACCGGCTGGTCTCGGACGAGATCCTGTCGCTGGCGCGTCGGGACGCAGAGCGGGTCTATGTCGGCAAGCGGCGGGCGAACCATTGCGTCCCGCAGGAAGAGATCAACGACCGGCTGGTGGCGCTGGCCCGGGCGGGCAAGAGCGTCGTGCGGCTGAAGGGGGGCGACCCCTTCGTGTTCGGCCGCGGCGGCGAGGAGGTCGAAGCGCTGGTCAAGGCAGGCGTGGCGGTCGAGGTGGTGCCCGGCGTGACGGCCGCCTTGGGATGTGCCTCCAGCGCGGGCATTCCGCTCACCCATCGCGACCATGCCCAGGCCTGCGTGCTGGTCACCGGGCACCTGAAGAACGGCACGGTCGATCTCGACTGGAAGATGCTCTCCCGGCCGCGGCAGACCGTCGTCATCTATATGGGGACAGGCGCGCTGCCCCAGATTGCGGCGCAGCTCATTGCCCACGGGCTGCCGGCCTCTACTCCCATCGCCCTGATCGAAAACGGCACGACCGACCGGGAGCGTCGCATCGTCGGGACCCTGGCCACCATCGACCGGCAGGTCCAGCGGGCCTTCCTGAGCGGACCAACACTTTGCATGGTGGGTGCGGTTGTCGGGCTCGCCGTGGGGCGGGAACAGGAATTTAACTTTGAGTCGAGAATGGGTCTCTGATAAGGGTGTCTGTGACAAAAATGCAACAACACCGGGGCGCGGATGCGTAGTTTTGTACTGAGCCTGGCGACCCTGCTGGTATTTGCCGGCACGGGCTTCGCCCAGACCAATACAGGGGCTTCGACCGCTCCCAAGGTCAAGACAGCCGCGACCACGACCACCCAGACCGCTACCACGAAAAAGCAGACCGCTGCACCCGCCAAGTCCGCGAATGTGCAGAAGACCGCTGCCCAGCAGAAGAAGGCAACGCCCGCCGCGCAGCAGAAAATGAGTGCGTCCCGTTACGGCGGCTTCGCACCAGCCGCCGCCGCCCTCGCCGCGCCGGTTCCGACGCCCGATCTCGACCTGTCCAGCCCGCGCAGCCTCAGCCTGGTGAACTTCAACACCAAGGAAGAGGTGACCGTCACCTACTGGTCGAACGGCGCCTATCACCGCAGTGCGCTCGACCAGCTGAACCAGTTCCTGCGCGACAGCCGCGACAGCGGCACGACCGAGATGGATCCGCTGCTGTTCGACGTGCTTTGGCACACGGCCCGTATCTCCGGATACGGCGGCCAGGTCGAGGTCCTGTCGGCCTTCCGCTCGCCCGAGAGCAATGCCTGGCTGGCCAGCGTCAACCGCGGCGTGGCCCGCGACAGCCAGCACATCAACGGCAACGCCATGGACATCCGCTTCCCGGGTGTCCCGGTGTTCCGCATCCGCCAGGCGGCGCGTTCGCTCAACATGGGCGGCGTCGGCTTCTACCCGCGCTCCGGCTTCGTGCACATCGACACCGGCCCCGTTCGTTACTGGTGAGGCCGCTACTGGCAGGAAAATGAGCCGCATCGAGATCGTCGAGGGCGACATCACGCGCCTCGACGTCGATGCCCTCGTGAACGCTGCCAACGAGAGCCTGCTGGGCGGCGGTGGCGTCGACGGCGCCATCCATCGCGCCGCCGGCCCCGAGTTGTTGGCCGAGTGCCGCACGCTGGGCGGCTGCCCCACCGGCGAAGCGAAAGTTACCGCCGGCTATCGCCTCAAAGCGCGCCGCGTCATCCATACCGTCGGTCCGGTCTGGCGCGGCGGCACGCACGGCGAACCCGAACTGCTGGCTCGCTGCTATCGCAACGCGCTGGCGCTGGCGGTCGTCGAGGGCCTGCGAAGCATGGCCTTCCCGGCCATATCGACCGGCATCTACGGCTATCCGAAGGAAGCCGCCGCCGAGATCGCCGTCCGCGAGGTCCGCCTGATCGGTATGCCCGAGCACGTGATCTTCTGCTGCTTCGACACCGCAACGGCCGACCTCTATCGCGAGATCCTGGGCGGCTAAGGATCGCCTTCCTCCCCATTCAAATGGGGAGGTGGCGGCGTAATCGCCGACGGAGGGGTCATAAGCTTGCGATGCCCATGACCCCATCGCCCCGTATGACGGGGCACTTCCCCATCTGAATGGGGAAGCAATTGAGCGCTGATGGCTCAATCCGTGTCTTACTGCCCGTATCTGTTGGCGTTCTTCAGGTACTCGAGTTCCTCCGCCGTCGTCGCGCGGCCCAGGACCTCGTTGCGGTGGGGGAAGCGGCCGAAGCGGGCGACGACGTCGCGGTGGTCCAGGGCCGACTTGATGTTGTTCTCGCCGCCGATCGTCTCGAACAGGGCGCAGGCGAGCTGCTGGTCGGCGAGATGCTCGCTGTGGCCGAACGGCATGTAGAAGAACAGCCGCATGTCGACGGGAAAGACCGACGCATAGAAGCGCGCCAGCGCGTAACGCGCGATCTCGACCGCCCGGGCGTCGCCCGCGAAGGCGCGCGCCGTCTTGCGGAAGCAGTTACGGGTGAACTGGTCGCAGAGAAGGATCAACGCTAGCGCGCCCTCGGGTGAGTCCTTCCAGGCGTCGAGTTCGCCGGCGATGGCCCGCTCGATCGCGGGACCGAATCGGTCGACGGTCTCGGCGTCGAATTCCGGCGTGCTTTTCCACCAGATGTCGCGCGGCTTGCCGTGGTCGGGATGGCCGAGCGGCAGGAACCAGAAATCGATGATGTCGCGGATGGACGGCGCCTGTGTCATGCGGCTTAGTTAGACCGGGCACGCAGAACCCGTCGAGAGAGGAAACCGTGGGCAAGGTTAAGAACGTTCTGTTCATCATGTGCGACCAGCTGCGCGCGGACCATCTGTCCTGCGCCGGCCATCCGCATCTCGAGACGCCGGCGATCGATGCGCTGGCGGCGCGCGGCGTGCGCTTCCCACGCGCCTATGTGCAGTCCGGCGTCTGCGGCCCGAGCCGCATGAGCTTCTACACCGGCCGCTACGTGTCGAGCCACGGCGCCACCTGGAACCGCGTGCCGCTCTCCTTGCGCGAAAAGACCCTCGGCGAATTCCTGTCGGCCGCCGGAATCCGGGTGGCGCTGGCCGGCAAGACCCACGTCCTGCCGGATCTCGAAGCATTGGAGCGCTTCGGCATCGAGGGCGGTTCGGCCCTGGAGGCGCTGATGCGCGCCGGCCGCTTCGAGGAGCTGGACCGCTACGACGGCCACTCGCCGCCCGGCGCGGAAAGCGGCTATGCCGATTATCTCCGGCGGCACGGCTACGTCTCCAACGATCCGTGGAGCGACTTCGTGATCGCGGCCGACGGGCCCGGCGGCGAGAAGGCCTCGGGCTGGCACATGCGCAACGTCCACCTGCCGGCGCGCGTGAAGGAGGAGCATTCCGAGACCGCCTACATGACGCGCGAGGCAATGCGCTTCATCGACGAGATGGGCGAGAAGCCGTGGTGCCTGCATCTCAGCTACGTGAAGCCGCACTGGCCCTACATGGCGCCGGCGCCCTATCACAACATGTACGGCGCCGCCGACATGCTGCCGCTGAACCGCGACGAGCAGGAGAGGGCGAACGAGCATCCCGTGCTTGCCGCCTATCGCGAGATGGAGGAATCGGTTTCCTTCAGCCGGCCCGAGGCGCCGGGCATCGTGCGGCCGGCCTACATGGGCCTGATCCGCCAGCTCGACGACTGGCTCGGCCGTCTGTTCGCCCACATGGACCGCGCCGGCAGGCTCGACGACACGCTGATCATCTTCACCGCCGACCATGGCGACTTCCTGGGCGACCACTGGCTGGGCGAGAAGGAAATGTTCTACGAGGAGGCGCAGCGCGTGCCCTTCATCGTGGTCGATCCCGATCCCGAGGCCGACCTGACGCGCGGCACGGTCGACGAGCGCTTCGTCGAGGCGATCGACGTCGTGCCGACCATCCTCGAGACGCTCGGCCTGCCGCCGCAGGATCATCTGCTCGAAGGCCGTTCGCTGCTGCCGCTGCTGCGCAGGATCCATCTCGACACCTGGCGCGACGCGGTCTTCTCGGAACTCGACTATTCCTTCCGCGAGGCGCGTACGATCCTCGGCCGCAAGCCCGATGAATGCCGCGCCATCATGGTGCGCACCGACCGCTGGAAATACGTCTGGTGGCAGGGCTACCGGCCGATGCTGTTCGATCTCGCCAACGACCCCAAGGAGCGGCGCGATCTCGGGGGCGACCTGACCTACGCGCCGATCTTCCGTGAGATGGAGGAGCGGCTGAACGCCTGGGCGAAGGCGCGCAAGACCCGCGTCACCGTCGACGACGCCTATGTCGCGGCGCGTACGGCAAAGCATCGCCAGCACGGCATCTTCTTCGGCCAGTGGTGAAATGAGTAGTGACATGAGCACGAATCCCTACATCCTCCACGGCTTCGGCCCCTCGCCCTATTCGGTGAAGATGCGCGCGCTCCTGCGCTACCGCCGGCTGCCCTTCGTCTGGAAGGCCGTGGGCTCGCCGCGCGATGTCGCGGTCGCGGCGGGCCTGCCGCCGGTAATCCCGGCGCTGACGTTCCCCGACGGCACGGTGATGAACGATTCGACGCCGCTCGCTCATGCGCTGGAGCGCGCCCATCCCGGCCAGCGCTCGATCATTCCAGATGATCCGGCGCACGCCTATCTCAGCGACCTCCTGGAGGATTTCGGCGACGAGTGGGTCACCAAGATGATGTTCCACTACCGCTGGTTCTATGCGCCCGACCGGGAATTCGCCCAGGTCTGGGTGATCACCTCGCGCGATCCGCAGATGCCTGAGGCCGAGCGGCGCGCGGCGATGCAGGCCTTCAACGACCGCCAGGTCGGCCGCATGGCGATGGTCGGCTGCACCGAGGGCAATCGTCCGATCATCGAGGACAGCTACCGCTTCATCCTCGACGCGCTCGACGCCCACGTCCGCAAGATCGAGTTCCTGTTCGGCTCGCGCCCGTCGCTGGCCGATTTCGGCCTGTTCGGCCAGCTGCAGATCCTGTCGGTCGATCCGACGCCGATGATGGAGATGCGGGCAAGGGCGCCTGACGTCTATTGCTGGCTGCTGCGGCTCGACGATGCGTCGGGTGTCGAAGGCGAATGGCTGGCGGCTGACGCGCCGTTGCCGGACGGCGTGATCGCCCTGCTGAAGCACTGCGGCGAGACCTACCTGCCGTTCCTGGCCGCCAACCGCGCAGCGCTCGAAGCGGGTGCACCGTCGGTCGATCTCGACATTCTCGGCCGGCCGTGGAGCCAGGCTCCCTTCCGCTACCAGGCCAAGTGCTACGACGCTCTGCGCAAGAAGCTGGCGGCGCTGCCGGCCGACGTGCGCCGGCGGCTCGATCCCGTGCTCGAAGCGACAGGCTGCCTGCGCTGGCTCGAATGACACCTCGTCTTGGATCGAATGGCCGATGTCGTAGTGGTGCAGCAAGACTCTGTCCTTGGATTTCAGCGTCGGGGAGAGACACCGCGACGACCGCGACCGAGGAGACTGTCGACGGCAAGGATAGCCTCAAGATCTACCTGCGCTCGTCGACGCCCGACGGCGCGCTCCGCTCGGTCGTCTTCTTCTGTGCCGTCTTCGCCCTCGACCTGCATCGGCCCTAGAAGCGGAGCCGCGCTGCGAACGGTTTCCGGCGCGCCTCTTTCGGCAGCCTCATCTGCATTGTTAGGATGCGCCATCTTGTCGAGTCCCGATGGCCAGCGGTGTGGGGTGAGATGAACACAAGATTTTCGGCAGTACTTCTCGCTGCGTCGGCGATGGTGGCTCTTGCGGCACCGCTTTCCGTGTCGGCGCAACCCTCGCCCGCGTCACCGCAAGATTCAGCGAGACCGCCCGCGGCTCAGGCTTCCGGCACACCACCTGGTCAACCACTGTTGCCGATTCAGACACCGGGGCAGGTGGGTGCGGGTGTTTCACCTGCCGCAGCGACCGCTCCCCAGGCGCCTGAGCCGACGCTCGCGCTCATCAAGAAGCGCGGCCAGGTCCTGTGTGGCGTCAATGGTGAGTTGCCCGGCTTCTCCGCCGTCGACACGCAGGGGCGGTGGTCGGGCTTCGACGTCGATTTCTGCCGCTCGATCGCGGCCGCGACCCTGGGCGACGTCAGCAAGGTAAAGTTCGTCGCCTCGACCGCGACCGACCGGTTCGACCTGCTGAAGAGCGGGCAGATCGACCTTCTGGTGCGCAATACCACGATCACCCTGCGTCGCAGCACCGGGGACACCGGTGTGCGCTACGCCGCCGTGACTTACATCGACGGCCAGGGCTTCGTGGTGTCCAAGCGGTCCGGCATCAAGAACCTCGTCCAACTCGACAAGGCGCGCATTTGCCTAACGCGCGACACGACCTATCAGGAGAATACGCTCGACTGGTTCGCCGGCCTCGGCCTGTCGGTGAAGCTCGTCTTGTTCGACAGGACCGAAGCAACCTTCGAGGCGTTCGTGACCGGGGCGTGCGAGGCGGTCACCCAGCAGTCGACTGGTCTCGCCGCGGCTATCGTCGGCACCGGCAAGGCCGACGACTATCTCATGCTGCCCGAGATCATCTCGAAGGAGCCGCAGGGCCCGTACGTGCGGGCGGGTGACGACGAGTGGATCGACATCGTGCGCTGGACGCACAATGCGCGCCTTGAAGCCGAGGAGCTCGGCATCACGTCGCAGAACGTCGAAAGCTTCCGCAACACGCGATTGCTTGCCGCTCGCCGGCTGCTCGGCCTCGACACCGGCAACGGCCAGTCGCTCGGCCTCGACGAGCAATGGGCCTACCGAATCATCGCGCAGGTCGGCAATTACGGCGAAAGCTACGAACGCTACTTCGGGGCCGAATCCGCGTTGAAGTTTTCCCGTGGCGTCAATGCGCTTTGGACCAGGGGTGGCGTGATGTATCCGCTGCCTATGCAGTGAAGCTCAGAACTCCATCGGGTCGTGGAAGTGCGCCTTGAAGATGCGGTCGCGGTGTTCGATCAGGATCGGGTCGAGCGCCGCCACGATCTGCGGGTCGCTTGCGGTGAAGACCGGGCGTGACGATTCCCGGATCGGACACTGTGCAGCGGGCAGCGGCAGGATCATGCTCATGATCGATGTCCAGTAGATGTCGACGCAGCTCAACTCTTCGCCCACGAAGTAGTGCACGCCGCGTGCCTGCTGCGCGCGGAGCTGTGTCGCGAGGCCGAGCAAGATAGCGGCAATGCGGGTGCCCGCCGCCTCGGCGTCGCCGGCATCGAAGCCGTATTTGTCGATCAGCGGCGCCATGCGCGCGCCGGCGCCGGCCTTCACGGCCATCGAGAACATCTGCAGGCGGCGGTTCCAGGCGATGCCGCCTTCGCCCAGGATCTCGTGGCCCAGGCCGATGGCCAGCGCGCGCTGCAGCGGATCGGCGGGGAGAAGAGCGGGTGTCGGCGCGAGGCGCTCGGCCAGCAGCAGGATGTCGAGCCAGCGGTTGAGCGGCGGGCCGTCGCGCCAGGCGACGACGGGTCCGCTGTTCTGGCCCGACCAGGCCACGATCTCCTCGTTGGCGGTGCCGACATCGAGCGGGGCGGCGACATAGTCGAGGCCCTTGATCTCGAGGATCGTCTTGGCCGCCTGGCTCCACGGACTCGGCACGCCGCGCACCAGCACGATGCGCAGGCCGTCGTGGCCGATGATCTCGGCGGGTGTCCGGTAAACGAGCATGGCATCTCCTCTCGCTTTGATCTTTGCGGTCACGCAATGATGCTGCCAGCGAGCATTTCGACGGCAAGGCACAGGAATTCTCATCCTGCCGATTTCCTGGCGTCGGCACCGCTGAGCGGCCTCGCGGGCCGCAGCGCGAGCCGCTGCCGCCGGATTGCGTGACGCCTCTCCAGCTGGCTGTTAGCGTTTCCGCACACTCAAGAATCATCGTTCGGAGGAATCGTGCCCCAGTTCAAGACCAGCCGCCGCGCCCTGTTGGTCGGCGCCGCCGCCACCCTCGCCGCGCCGGGCCTTGCCCGCGCCCAGGACGCCTTCCCCAACAAGCAGATCAAGTTCATCGTGCCCTACACGCCGGCCGGCGCGACAGACAACATCTCGCGCATCGTCATGGCCAAGGTCTCTGAGATGCTGGGCCAGCAGGTGTTGATCGACAATCGGGCGGGGGGCGGCGGCACCATCGGGACCGACGCGCTCGCCAAGGCGGCGCCTGACGGTTACACGATCGGCCTGATCACCATTTCCATGTTCTGCATGGCGCCCGCGCTCTATGCCAAGCTGCCCTACGATCCGGTGAAGGATTTCTCGCCGATGGCCGGCATGTCGGTGTGGCCCAACATGCTGGTGGTCCATCCCAGCGTGCCTGCGAAGACCGTGCCGGAGCTGATCGCCCTGCTGAAGGCCAATCCCGGCAAGTACAACATGGCCTCGTCCGGCTCAGGAACCACGATCCATCTGGCCGGCGAGATGTTCAAGCAGCTCACCGGCACCGACATGCTGCACGTTCCCTACAAGGGCAGCGCCGGGGCGATCCAGGATCTCCTCGCCGGCAACGTGCACATCATGTTCGACAACATGCCGAGCTGCTGGCCGCATGTGCAGGCGGGCAAGCTGCGGGCGCTCGGCGTCACCAGCCGGACGCGCAACAAGGCGGCGCCCGACGTGCCGGCGATCATCGAGTTCGTGCCCAACTATGTGGTCGAGGTCTGGATGGGCTTCGGCGGACCGGCCGGCGTGCCGCAGCCGATCGTCGACAAGCTGGCCGCCGTCGGTACCAGGGCGCTCGAGGATCCCGACGTGAAGGCGAAGTTCGCGGCCCTCGGCAGCGATCCCTGGCCGATGCCGCCGAAGGGACTGCAGGATCGTATCGTGAGCGAGATCGCGGTGTGGGCGCCCATCGTGAAGGCGAGCGGCGCCAAGGTGGACGGCTGAGGCCGGCCTCCCCGGATATCGAACCGTCGCGCCGTCCTCCGTTGTGGAGGATGGCCGTCGCGGCATTGCTTCTTCTGCTCGCCGTTCCGGTGCTTGGCTTCTGGGCGGCGGTCACCTGGGCCTCGTCGGTGCTGGGCGCGATGGTGCTCGTCACAGTCTGGTTCCTGCTGATGCTGGCGGCGGCGCCGTGACTGCGGAATGCCTCGCTTCTCCTGTTCACGCTCGCCGCCGGCATCCTGGGATGCGAAGTCCTGCTGCGTACCGACGCGATGAACCGCTTCGTCGAGGAGCGCGACCTCGCCGCGTTCCGGCGCGGTTGAGCGCGGCGAGCTTCGGTGTGCTCGGTGACGGCCGGTTCGTGCTAATGCCCTCGTCAACGACGGCGGGGGGAGACGGAGCATGTACAAGACCATTCTGGCGATATCCGAGGGCGGTCCGGACGCGGCCATGTCGTTTCGCCTCGCTGCCCGGATCGCCGCTCTTTTCGATGCGACCGTCGACGCGGTCCACTTCTCGGAGGTTCGCCAGGGCGATGCCGATATCGCGCTTCAGTCGATGCCCTTTCTCAAGTCCGAATCCGACACGCGCGTCGAAGCCCGCGCCCGCGAGTCCGAGCGAGCCTATCGCGAGCTGATCGCCTCGCTGCCGGGTGCCACGTTCACCGGCCCGGGACTGACGCGCGCGCGCCTCGTCGCCATGGGGCGCGAATCGAGCCTGCTGCTGCTCGGCAGGCCGGGCACCGATCCCGAGAATATCGCGCCCGCGATCTTCCAGGCCGCGCTCCATGAGTGCGCACGGCCTGTGCTGATCGCGCCGCCGCATCCCGGTCCCAGGCCGATGTCATCCGTCGTCGTCGCTTGGAACGGCAGCGCGCCGGCAGCCCGTGCCGTTCGCTACGCCCTGCCGTTTCTCGCAAGGGCCGAGAAGGTGATGATCCTCGTGGCCGGCGTGGCGCCCGACACCGTCGGCACGCCGTTTCTCGTGCGCATGCTCGGCCGTCACGGCATCGCAGCCACGGTGGGGACGATGGATCCAGGGGACGTGTCGGGCCGCGCCCGCGGCCGGGCCTTGCTGGATTACACCCGGGACAAGGGTGCCGGCCTGCTCGTCATGGGGTCCTACGGTCACGGAGGGCTGTCCAATTTCCTGGGGCTCGGCGGCGCCACGTCCAAGGTGATCGCTTCATGCCCCGTGCCGCTTCTGCTGGCGCATTGAACGAAAGCGAGAAGGTTCGGACTCCGTGCCGGAAGACCTGTACAAGGAGCAATGAGCAACGCAGCATTCGGCAAGCACATGGTGTGGACGGTGGACCCGCGCACCCAGTCTGAAATCGGCATCGGCTATTCGAGCCTGGTGGAAGCCCAGGCGGAGGCGGTCAAACTGGAACAGGTGGGCTACAAGATCCTTCGGATCAGCCCGATGACGCTGCCCAAGCCCAATTCCTGACGAGCGCCCCCGCGGGGTTGCCCCCGCTTTGGATGAGGTCGGCGCTGAGACCGAGGGCATTCGTGACCAGCGCGACGACCCGGCCGCGGGGCTCTTGCTGGCCCCGCCTGCCCGCTACTTGAACTCGTACTTGTCGATCAGCCAGGGCTCGTGCTCGGCGGCGTCGATCCATTCCTTCATCGCGGGATGGGCCAGCACGGCCTTGCAATAGGCGTCGGCGTCGTTGTCGAGCGTGACGCCGTAGGTCTTGAAGCGGGTTGCCACGGGCGCAAACATCGCATCGGCCGCGCCGAAGGCACCGAACAGGAATCCCTCGTCCTTCTGGAAGGCGCCGGAGAAGCGCCTGCGGCAGTCGCGCCACAGGAAGGTGATGCGCTCGATGTCGGCGCGCACGCCCGGCGTCATGCCCTTGCCGGAATAGGAGGCGCGGATGTTCATCGGCATGTTGTCGCGCAGGTCGACAAAGCTCGAGTGCATTTCGGCCGAGATCGAACGGGCATGGGCCCGCGCGGCGGCCGAAGGCGGCCACAGGCCGGCCTCGGGCTTGAGGTCGTTCAGGTATTCGGCGATGGCGAGCGAATCCCATACCGCCAGCCCGCGGTGCAGTAGCACCGGAACGCGGCCCGACGGGGAGCTCTTGCGGATCGTCGCCTGCGTCTCGGGCCTGTCGAGCGGCACGACGATCTCGTCGAACTCGATGCCGGCGATCCTGGCCATCAGCCAGCCGCGCATCGACCACGACGAGTAGTTCTTGTTGCCGATCACGACGGTGAACTCGGCCATCCACGCCCTCCTTGCCAGCCATCGAGTTTGGCCGGCAATGTTAACCGTTCTTCATGAATATTGTGAGCATGGCCATGTCGCTGCCGTTCGTCGACCGTTCTTCTTCCTCCTTGCCCCTGCAGTTTGTGGGTCAATCGCAATGGGGCGCCTGGCTGAAGGCGCAGTCCGCCACGCGGCGTGCCTGGATCGAATCGCTCGGCATCCCGGGATCGCCGGGAGACGTCGTCGTGTTGCCGGGCGATGACGGCAAGGCGTCAGGTGCAGTGCTTGTGATTCCAAACGCGCCGACCCTGTGGGACTTCGGCGCGCTCGCGTCGAAACTGCCGGTCGCGACGTGGCGTCTGGAGGGCGAGACCGCACCGGTTTCCATGACGGATGTGACGGTGGCGATCGGGCTCGGCGCCTGGAAATTCGAGCACTACCGCGCGACCAAGAGCAAGGCGGGGCCACGCTTCGTGTGGCCTGCCGACGCCGACCGGAAGCGCGCGACGGCCACTATCGAGGCGATCTCGATGGCGCGCGACCTGATCACCACGCCGTCGTCCGACATGGGCCCGGCCGAACTGGCGGCGGCAGCGCAAGGCCTTGCCAAGGCGCACAAGGCCAGGGTCAAGGTGATCGTGGGCGACGACCTGCTGAAGCAGAACTATCCGACGATCCATGCGGTCGGCCGCGCCTCGACGCGCGCGCCGCGCCTGATCGACCTCACCTGGGGCAAGGCAAGCCACCCCAAGGTGACGCTGGTCGGCAAGGGCGTGTGCTTCGATACCGGCGGTCTCGACCTCAAGCCGGCGACCGGCATGCTGATGATGAAGAAGGACATGGGCGGCGCGGCGACGGTGCTCGCGGTCGCGTCGATGATCATGGCGACGGGCCTGCCGGTGCGGCTGCGCGTGCTGGTGCCGGCGGTGGAGAATTCCGTGTCGGGCAATGCCTTCCGGCCGATGGACGTGATCACGACGCGCAAGGGCATCACTGTCGAGATCGGCAACACCGATGCCGAAGGCCGCCTGATCCTGTGCGATGCGCTGCACGAGGGCGCGTCGGAGAAGCCCGCGATGATGGTCGATTGCGCGACCCTCACCGGTGCCGCCCGCGTGGCGCTGGGACCCGATCTGCCGGCACTGTTCTGCAACGACGACAAGCTCGCGAACTCCTTGATCGCCGCAGGCGACGCGGTGACCGATCCGATGTGGCGGATGCCGCTGTTCGCACCCTATCGCCAGATGCTGTCCAGCAAGGTGGCCGACATCAACAACGTCTCGGCCGGCGCCTTCGGCGGCTCGATCACCGCCGCGCTCTACCTCAAGGAGTTCGTGCCCGACGACGTGCCGTGGGCTCATTTCGACATGATGGCCTGGAACAACAGCAGCCGGCCGGGCCGGCCCGAGGGTGGCGAAGCGCAGGTCGCCCGCGCGATCTATCGCACGATCGCCGACCGGTTCGGGAAGTAGGAAGCAGAGCCCGTCATCTCAGGGCGGGGGTTACCCCGCCCGAACCGAAGCACCGAAGGTGCGGAGTGGAGAGATCTCCTCTCCGCCAAAAGCCGGCAGATCGTTGAGAGAAGGTCTCTCCACGCCGCCGAGCGCCGCGCGGCTCTGGTCGAGACGACGGCTTTTTTGACTTAGTAGCCCGTGACCGGGTCGACCGTGTTGATCAACGGTTGCCCGGCGCGCATCCGCTTAATGTTCTCGATCACGCCGGGCGAGGCGGTGCGCGGGTTGGTGGCGCCGGCGATGTGCGGTGTCACCTTGACCTCGGGATGCGTCCAGTAGGGATGGCTCTCGGGCAGCGGCTCGGTGTTGAACACGTCGAGCGCCGCCCCGGAGAGGTGCCCGGAGTCGATTGCCGCGAGCAGGTCCTCGTCGACGACATGCCCGCCGCGACCCATGTTGATCAGGTAGGCGCCCTTGGGCAGGGCCGCGAACAGCCTGGCGTCGAGCAGGCCCTTTGTGTCGCGCGTGAGCGGCAGCACGTTGACCAGGATGTCGGTGCGGGCGAGGAAGGCCGCCAGCCCGTCCGGGCCGTGGAACGTCTCGACGCCGGGCAGGGTCTTCTGCGTGCGGCTCCAGCCGGCCGTGGGGAAGCCGAGCGCCGCGAACTTTTTGGCCGTGTCCTGGCCGATGGTGCCGAGGCCGGTGATGCCGATGCGGCGATGGATCGTGTCGACGAAGTCCTCGGGCTTCCACTGCCTGGCCCGCTGGCTCGCCGCGTACTTGTCGATGTCGCGATGGTGACGCAGCGCAAAGTAGATGGCGTACTCGCTCATCTGACCGACCAGACCGTCGTCCATGATGCGCGTGATCGGCACGCCGGCGGGGAGCTGGTCGTCGGCCAGCAGATGGTCGACGCCCATGCCCAGCGACACGATCAGCTTCACGTTGGGAAAGGAGGCGATCAGGCCCCGGTCCGGCTTCCAGGCAAGGACGATCTCGACATCGTCCTTGTTGCCGAGATTGTCCCGGGTGCGAAAATCGAGCGGGCCAAGGCCCGCTTCGAGGACCTTGTTCCAGAGGATGCCGTCGGTATCGCGGCTGATATAGGCAATAGCGCCGGTCATTCGGTCTTTTACTGGGGGAGCCTCGCCGGGTCGAGCCCCGTTCCTGCTTTCTTCGCGACTAAGAGGTGACGGTCCGGCCATCGCCGCCGATCGCTTCGAGATTGAAGGCCGCGGCGATGAGCGCCTGCGTGTAGGGGGTCTGGGGTGCGTCGAATATCTGGCGCGCCGGGCCGCGTTCGACCACCTTGCCGTGGCGCAGGACGACGACCTCGTCGGCCAGCGCCCGCACGACCTTCAGATCGTGGCTGATGAAAAGATAGGCAAGCTTGTGTCGCTGCTGGAGGTCGCGCAGCAGGTCGACGATCTGGGCCTGGACGCTCATGTCGAGCGCCGAGGTCGGCTCGTCGAGCACAATCAGCCGCGGCTTCAGGACCAGGGCGCGGGCGATCGAGATGCGCTGGCGCTGGCCGCCGGAGAATTCGTGCGGGTAGCGTTCGCGGCTCGACGGATCGAGGCCGACCTCGCGCAGGACCTGGTCGATCAGGACGTCGCGCTCCTGTTTGGTGCCGATGCGGTGGACCTCCAGCCCCTCGCCCACGATCTCGCCCACCGACATGCGCGGGCTGAGCGAGCTGAACGGATCCTGGAAGACGATCTGCATCTCGCGCCGCATCGGCCGCAGCTCGCGCTGGCTGAGCCCCTGCAGCTCGCGCCCGTCGAACTGGATGCCGCCCTCGCTGCGCTCCAGCCGCAGCAGGGCGAGACCCAGGGTCGTCTTGCCCGATCCCGATTCGCCGACCAGGCCGATCGTGTGGCCCTCGCGCAGTGCGAGGCTGACGCCGTCGACGGCCTTCACGTGCCCGACCGTGCGGCGCATCACGCCGCGCCGGATCGGGAAATGCACCTTGAGATCGTCGAGCCGCAGGATCTCGGGCGCGGCGGGATCGGCCGCTGCCGGACGGCCCTTGGGTTCCGCCGACAGAAGATGCTGGGTGTAGCTGTGCTGCGGCCGGTCGAAGACTTCGGCGACCGGGCCCTGCTCGACGATCCGACCCTGGGTCATCACGCACACCCGGTCGGCCATCTTGCGCACGATGCCGAGGTCGTGGGTGATGAACAGAAGTGCCATGCCGTAGCGCGCCTGCAGCGATTTCAGCAGCTTCAGGATCTGCGCCTGGATGGTGACGTCCAGCGCCGTCGTGGGTTCGTCGGCGATCAGCAGGTCGGGCTCGTTGGCGAGCGCCATGGCGATCATCACGCGTTGGCGCTGGCCGCCCGAGAGCTGGTGTGGGTAGGCGTCGAGGCGGTTGGCGGCGTCGGGAATGCCGACCTGTTCGAGCAGTTCGAGCGTGCGCTTGCGCGCCGCCTCGCGCGACAGGCCCTTGTGCAGGATCAGCACCTCGTTCACCTGCCGCTCGATCGTGTGCAGCGGGTTGAGCGAGGTCATCGGCTCCTGGAAGATCATCGAGATCCGGTTGCCGCGCACCGACAGGAGCTCGCGCGTCGAGGCGCCGACCAGCTCCTTGCCCTGGAAACGGATGCTGCCCGTGGGATGGCTGGCGGCCGGATAGGGCAGGAGCTGCAGGACCGACAGCGCCGTCACCGACTTGCCGGAGCCCGATTCGCCCACCAGTGCGACGGTCTCGCCGCGTCTGATGTCGAAGCTGACGCCGCGGACCGCGCGCACGGCCTTGTCGCCGGTGCCGAAATTGACGGAGAGGTCCTTGACCTCGAGCAGGAGAGAGTCACTCACACCAGCACCTTGCGCGGGTTGAAGGCGTCGCGCACCGCCTCGCCGATGAACACCAGCAGCGACAGCATCAGGGCGATCACGAAGAAGCCGGTGAAGGCGAGCCAGGGGGCGGTGAGGTTGTTCTTGCCCTGCAGCAGCAGCTCGCCGAGCGAGGGCGAGCCCACCGGCAGGCCGAAGCCCAGGAAGTCGAGCGAGGTCAGTGTCGTGACCGACCCTGCCAGGATGAAGGGCAGGAAGGTGAGGCTGGCCGTCATCGCATTGGGAAGGATGTGCCGGTACATGATGCGCGCGTCCATCATACCCAGGGCGCGGGCGGCGCGGACATAGTCGAAGTTGCGGCCGCGCAGGAATTCGGCGCGCACCAGCCCGACCAGCGCCATCCAGCTGAACAGCAGCATGATGCCCAGCAGCACCCAGAAGCCCGGCTGGATGAAGCTCGCCAGGATGATCAGGAGATAAAGGGTCGGCAGGCTCGACCAGATTTCGAGGAAGCGCTGCATCAGGAGGTCGACCACGCCGCCGAAATAGCCTTGCACGGCGCCGGCGGCGATGCCGATCACCGTGCTGGCCACGGTGAGGGCCAGCCCGAACAGGACGGAAATGCGGAACCCGTAGATGAGGCGGGCCATCACATCGCGGCCGCTGTCGTCGGTACCCAGCCAGTGTTGCCGCGAGGGCGGCTGCAGGGTCGTCCGGCCTTCGCCCTTCAGCACCGTGTCGTAGCTGTAGGGGATCGGCGGCCAGAGGATCCAGCCCTTCTCCTCGATCAGCTTCTGCACTTCCGGGTCGGAATAGACGGTGTTGGTCGGGAAATCGCCGCCGAAGGTCGTCTCGGGATAGTCCTTCACCAGCGGCGAGTAGAAGCCGCCGTCGTAGCGGATCAGGATCGGCTTGTTGTTGGCCAGCAGCTCGGCGAACAGCGAGAGGAAGAACAGCAAGCCGAAGATCGCCAGCGAGATCATGCCGCGCTTGCTGGAGCGGAAGGCCGCGAGCCGGCGCCGGTTCATCGGGTTCATCAGCCGCGCGCCTCGAAATCGATCCGCGGATCGACCACCGTGTACATGATGTCGCCCAGGATCCCCATCACGAGGCCGATCAGGCCGAAGAAGTAGAGCGTGCCGAACATGATCGGATAGTCGCGGTTCAGCGCCGCCTCGAAGCCCAGCAGGCCGATCCCGTCGAGCGAGAAGATCACCTCGATCAGCAGCGAGCCGGTGAACAGCACGCCGACGAAGGCGGCGGGAAAGCCCGCGATCACGATCAGCATGGCGTTGCGAAAGACGTGGCCGTACAGCACGCGGCGTTCGACCAGGCCCTTGGCGCGGGCGGTCAGCACGTACTGCTTGTGAATCTCCTCCAGGAACGAGTTCTTGGTGAGGAAGGTGAGCGTGGCGAAGCCACCGATCACCATGGCGCCGATCGGCAGCGCCATGTGCCAGAAATAGTCGAGCACCTTGTCGATGGGCCCGAGCGAGCTCCAGTCGTCGGAGACCAGGCCGCGCAGGGGGAACCACTTGAAGTAGCCGCCGCCGGCGAACAGCACGACGAGCAGGAGCGCGAACAGGAAGCCCGGGATGGCGTTCAGCACGATCAGGGTGGTCGAGGTCGACACGTCGAAGCGTGAGCCGTCGCGCACCGCCTTGGCGATGCCCAGCGGGATCGACACCATGTAGATCAGCAGCGTGGTCCAGAGGCCGAGCGAGATCGACACCGGCATCTTCTCGATGATGAGGTCGACCACCCGCTTGTTGCGGAAGAAGCTCTCGCCGAAGTCGAAGACCAGGTAGTTCTTCATCATCAGCACGAAGCGTTCCCCGATCGGCTTGTCGAAGCCGTACATCTTCTCGATGCGCTCGATCAGCTCGCGCGGCAGGCCGCGGGCACCGCGATAGGTGCCGGAACCGCCCGACGAATCCGACGCCGACTTGCGTAGCGTCTCGCCGCCGCTCGAACTGCCGGAGAAGCGCTCGGTGGCATCGACCGCCGTACCCTGGATCTGGGACAGCATCTGCTCGACCGGCCCGCCGGGCGCGGCCTGGATGATGAAGAAGTTGACCACCATGATGCCGAACAGGGTCGGCACCACCAGCATCAGGCGTCGCAGGATATAGGCGATCATGGAGCGGCCGGACGCCTACTTCCTCTCGCGCTGAAGGGCGCGGTCCTTGGCTTCGTCGATCCACCAGGTGTCGAAGGCGAAGGGCGCGTAGCGGGCGCTCTTCTCCGGACGGGCGAAACGGTTCCAGTAGGCGACGAACACCTTGTTGTTGTGCCAGTTGGGCACCACGAAGTTGCTCCAGAGCAGCACGCGGTCCAGCGCCCGGGTGACGGCGATCAGGCTCTCGCGATCCGGGGCCGCGATCAGCGTGTCGATCAGCGAATCGATGGCGGCGTCCTTGATGCCCAGCGAATTGCGGCTGCCCGGCGTGTCGGCCGCCTTCGAGCCCCAGAAGTCGCGCTGCTCGTTGCCCGGCGACAGCGACTGGCCGAAACCCTCGACCATCATGTCGTAGTCGAACTCGTCCTCGCGGCGCTTGAACTGCGCGGTGTCGACCGTGCGCACGTTCATGTCGATGCCGATGCGCTCGAGGTTCTGCTTGTAGGGCAGCACGACCCTCTCGAAGCTGGCGTCGTTCAGGAGCATCTCGAAGGCGAGCTTCTTGCCCGTCTTCGTCTCCGTCATCTTGCCGTCCTTGATCTCCCAGCCGGCCTCCTTGAGCAGCGCGAGCGCGCGCCGCGCCAGATCGCGGACGTTGCCGGTGCCATCAGACTCGGGAAGCATGAACTCCCTGGTGAAGACCTCCTCGGGAATCTTGCCGCGCAGCGGCTCGAGGTACTTCAGCTCCGCCGCCGTCGGCAGGCCCGACGAGGCGAGCTCGGAATTGCCGAAGAACGAGACGTTGCGCCTGTACATCCCGTAGAACAGATTCTTGTTGGCCCAGGCGAAGTCGAACATGGTGGCGATCGCCTCGCGCACGCGCTTGTCCTTGAAGTAGTCGCGGCGCGTGTTGAAGGCGAAGCACTGCATGCCGGTCGGCAGCTCGTGCGGAATCTCGGCGCGCTGGATGCGGCCGTCGCGCACCGCCGGAATGTCGTAGGCCGTCGCCCAGTTGCGCGCGATGTTTTCCTGGCGGACGTCGAGGTCGCCCGCCTTGAAGGCCTCGAACTGGACGGTCACGTCGCGATAGTATTCGTAGCGGAGCACGTCGAAATTGTTGCGCCCGCGATTCATCCAGAGGTCCTTGGCCCACCAGTCGGGAACGCGGCGATAGGCGATCGAGCGGCCGACGTCGAAGGCGTCGACCTTGTAGGCGCCGCTGCCGAGCGGGATCTCGAGCGACACCTTCTCGAAATCGCGGCTCGCCCACCATTTGGAGGGCAGGATGGGAAGCTGGCCGACGATCAGCGGCAGCTCCCTATTGGTGCTGTCGCGGAAGGTGAACAGCACCTTGCGGTCGCCGACTTTCTCCGCCTTCAGGACGTCGTGATAGTAGAAGGAATAGTTGGGCGCGCCCTTCGCCTTCAGGATGTCGAGGGAGAAGATCACGTCCTCGACGGTGATCGGGCTGCCGTCGTGCCAGCGCGCCTGCGGCCTCAGGTTGAAGGCGACCCAGGACCGGTCGTCCGGCCATTCGATCGTTTCGGCGATCAGCCCGTATTCGGTCGAGGCCTCGTCGCGCGAGTTCCAGCAGAGCGTGTCCCAGATCTGGGTGATGCCGGCCGCCGGCACGCTCTTCACGATGAAGGGATGCAGCGAATCGAAGGTGCCGCGGGCGCCCAGCCGGACGCTGCCGCCCTTGGGGGCGCCGGGATTCAGATAGTCGGGTGGGCCGGCATCGGCCTTGTACTTGGGCTCGCCGTGCATGGCGAAACCGTGACTGACATTGACCTTGGCCGCCGTAGCCGGGGTCTGAGCCCGCAGAATCGCCGGCGCGCCGACCCAAAGGGCCGCGCTGCCCGCCAATACGCTGCGCCGTCTGATCGCCATGCGATGCGCTCCCCAGCCTGTCCGAACTCGCTTCATATATAGCGCGAGGGAGTTGGGCGGCACTATGGCCGGTGGGTTACATCGGGGTCAGCTTCACCCGGCGTTCCGTGCAGGGCCGTCAGGCGCCCTGCGAATTTGACTTGGAGCAACGGCGGGTTCAGTTTTCGCCCATGGTCGACACGATAGATTTTGCGCCAGAATTCGATGCACCGCTCGAATACATGCGCCGCACCCGCGAGTACTACCTCGCGCTGGGCTACGACAATCCGTATCGCTGGGCGCACTACACCGATGCGCCCTTCACGCCGCTGACGAAGCCGCTGAAGGACAGCACGCTCGCGCTGATCTCGACCGCGGCGCCGTACCAGCCGGACAAGGGCGATCAGGGACCCGGCGCGCTCTACAACGCCGCCGCCAAGTTCTATTCGGTCTATTCGGGCGACTCGTCGCAGGACCACGACACCCGCATTTCCCATATCGGCTACGACCGCAAGCACACGACGGCGAAGGACAGCAACACCTGGTTCCCGCTGCCGCTGATGCGCGAGTTCGCCAGCCAGGGCCGCTTCAAGCTGGCGGCGCGGTTCCACGGCGCGCCGACCAATCGCAGCCAGCGCGTGACCCTGGAGACCGATGCGCCCGAGATCCTGGCCCGCTGCCGCCAGGACCAGGTCGATGCCGCGCTGCTCGTCCCTACATGACCCGTCTGTCACCAGACCGTGAGTCTGGTCGCACGATACCTCGAACGGAACGGCATCCCCACCGTGGTGATGGGGGCGGCGAAGGACATCGTCGAATGGACGGGCGTGCCCCGGTTCCTGTTCAGCGATTTCCCGCTGGGCAATTCCTGCGGCAAGCCGCACGAGCCCGACACCCAGCGCTTCACGCTCGATCTGGCGCTGAAGGTGCTGGAGAGCGCCATCGGTCCGCGCACGACGGTTCAGTCGCCGCTGCGCTGGACCGCCGACGGGGACTGGAAGAACGACTACAACAATCTCGAGCGCATGCCGCCCGAAGAGGTCGCCAAGCGGCGGGCCGAATTCGACAAGGTGAAGCAGGTCGCGCTCAGCCAGCGCAAGCAGGCGGGCGTGGCGTAGGAGTGACATGAGCAAGCCGTTCAAGGGCGTAAAGGTCGTCGATTTCACGCGTGTGCTGGCCGGGCCCTACAGCTCCTACCAGCTCGCCCTGCTCGGTGCCGACGTGGTCAAGATCGAATCGCGCGAAGGCGACGACATGCGCTTCGGCACTCGCTCCAACGACTGGGAGAAGCGCGGCCTGGCGGCGCCCTGGGTCGCGGTGAACGGCAACAAGCGCTCGATCACGCTGGACCTCAAGCAGCCCAAGGCGATCGAGGTCGTCAAACGCCTGGTCGAGACGGCCGACGTGGTCGTCGAGAACTTCCGCCCCGGCGTGATGGACAAGCTCGGCATCGGCTACGAGACGCTGAAGAAGATCAATCCCCGGCTGATCTACTGTGCCGTGTCGGGCTTCGGCCAGGTCGGCCCTGAGTCCAAGACCGCGGCCTTCGACGGCATGATCCAGGCCATGTCCGGCCTGATGTCGATCACCGGCTTCGAGAACAACGGCCCCACGCGGGTGGGCTTCGCCGGCGCCGACGTGATGTCGGGCGCGACGGCGGCGCTGGGCATCGCCTCGGCCCTGTATCAGCGGACGCACACCGGCACGGGCCAGCTCGTCGACGTCGCCATGATCGACTCGGTGATGGGCTATCTCGCCCAGCAGTTCACCGAGCACCTGATGACCGGCCGCGTTCACGGCCAGGCCGCCAACCTGTCGGTGACGCGCAAGCCCACGGGCAATCTCTTCAAGACCCGCGACGGCTGGATCGTGCTGGCCGTCATGACCGATCCGCAGTTCAAGCGCCTGATGAAGGTGCTGGGCCGCGAGGAGGTGCTGGCCGATCCGCGCTTCGTCGACTGGGGCACGCGCATCGCCAACAACACCGCGCTCCACGAGATCGTCGAAGGCGCGATGAAGACCGAGGACTCTGCCACCTGGATCGAGCGCTTCGCCAAGGCCGACGTGCCGGCCGGCCGCGTGCACAGCATCCCGGAGACCGCGCAGCTCGACCTGTTCAAGCACCGCACCGTGCTGCAGACCGTCGAGACCGAGCACGGTCCCATCAAGGTCGTGGGCTCGGGCTTCCGACTGGAACATGGCGGCGGGTCGATCGACCGCCCGCCGGCGACGCTCGGCCAGCACACCGACGAGGTGCTGAAGGAAGCCGGCTATTCCGACGCCGACATCGCCGAGATGCGCAGCGCCCTGGTCGTTTAGCGTCTGACGATCATTACCACGAACCTCATGCTGAGGAGCGCTCCGCAGGAGCGCGTCTCGAAGCATGGGCGCGAGCACCCTGTCTGTTGCCCACCCTTCGAGACGGCGCTCCGCGCCTCCTCAGGGTGAGGTGAGGGCCATGCGCCGTTACTGACGCAGGCGCGGACCTTTCCAGGTCAGCTCGTAGTTCAGCTGCAGGCGGTACTCCGTATAGGAGTTGACCGTGCGACCCTGGTATTGATCGACGAAGGCGACCCGGTTGCGCAGGTTGAACGGCTTCAACCAGTCGGGTGCATTGTCCATGGCATCGCCCCGGATGGCCAGCTCGAGATTGTATTCCCAATTGGTGGAGAGACCGGCGCCGGTGGCGGGATTGACCGCATTGCTGCCGCCGGTCGCCGTCGCGAGGAAGATCACGCCGGGAAGCCCCGCGCCCTTGAAATCGTAGCTGGCGCCTGCGGTCACGGCCATTTCGCCGGCCCGGTTGAAGTCCAGCGACTGCATCTTGTTGTAGCCGATGAAGATGCCGTAGGGGTTACGCCAGTTCGCCGCCGAGCCGATCTGCGTGTAGGACACGCGGAAGGCCATCGGCCCCCAGAAAGCGTCCGCGCGGAAGCCGCCCCAGAAGGCGCTGAAGGGCTGGCCGGTGAGAAGGTTGAGGCCGTTGCTGCCCTGCACCGCGAACTGGGCGGCGAGCGCGACGCGGAGATCCTCGTTCACCTTGATCGTGCCGCCGACATCGCCGTAGCTCGACCACAGGATGTCCGGGACATAGTAGGTCGAGGCGCGGACCTGCAGGTCGCTCATGCTGCCGTATCTGGCGCTGAACAGGCCCATGCCCTTGTTCACGTTCGGCGCACCGGCCGCTTCGCCCATGTTGATGAAGGCCGAATAGTCGCGCGGCTTCATCGCGGCGACGTAGCCTGCGAAGTAATTGACCGGCCCGAGGGCGCCGCGCAGCGCATAGGCCTCGAAGGTCTGGGGAAGCTCGCGGTCGTCGCGCGGATTCACTTCCAGTTCGTCGAGATACTGCCGGAAGACCGTGGCGGTCTGCTTCTGCCAGCGGACCGAGGCGTAGGCCTGGCCGAGCGTGAAGTAGCCGTATCCGCCCGGCTTGAGCAGCGACGTGCCATCGGAGGTGGTGTCGCGACCCTGCGGCGCCCAGACCGGTTGTGTCGTGTAGCCGACCGCGCCGAGCTGGAGCGTGTCGTAGAACCATCCGGTCTGCAGGCCCACCCAACCGCCGGTGACGATGGCCGCCAGGTTGGGCGGCCTCTGGTTCTGGCGGTCGAACAGGTAGCTGCGAAGATGCAGGACGGCCGTCGCCTCGTCGTAGAGGAAGCGCTGCAGTTCAGCCTTGAGCCCGCTGTCAGGCGGTTCCGCCGGAGCCGGAAGGTCCTGGGTGTGACCCAGCTTGAGCGGCGCAACGACCAGCAAGGCAAAGGCAATCCAGCTGGTCATCCTGGCGGACAGTGGTACGCGCACCATCGGCTATTCCCCCACGCTTGCTGGTCAAGGCTTAGAGGGGGGCGGTTACGGAAATGCGGAACACCCGCGACAGTTCGCGAACGCGAGCTTGAGAGCGAAGGTCCGGCACTCTAGGGTCATCCTGTCCAAGGGGGGTCCCGTCAAGGGGCTGAGATACCGATGGCCGCCAGTGCAACTGGCGTCGGCGCGGTGACCCTTTGAACCTGATCCGGGTCATGCCGGCGAAGGGACTGGATACCTCCTTTGCACGTCACAACACCGGATCTCCGTCTGCCAACCAGCCACGGGAGATCCATCATGGACACCATCGTCACTACCGCCGCCCCCACCGTCACGACGGGGCCGCTGCCCGCATCCCGCAAGGTCTACGCAACGCCCGAGGTGGCGCCCGACCTGCGCGTTCCCCTGCGCGAGATCGAGCTGTCGTCGCCTGCCGAGCCGCCCGTCCGCGTCTACGATACGACCGGGCCCTACACCGACACCGAGGTCGCGATCGACGTGCGGAAGGGCCTCGCCCAGACGCGGCGCGCCTGGATCCTCGAGCGCGGCGGCGTCGAGGACTATGCCGGCCGCGCCATCCAGCCGATCGACAACGGCAACGTGAAGGAAGTGGTGCTGCGGCCGTTTCCCCATACGCCGCGGCCGCTGCGCGGCCTCGACGGCAGGCCGATCACCCAGTTCGAATGGGCGCGCACCGGCGTGATCACCAAGGAGATGATCTACGTCGCGGCACGCGAGAATCTGGGGCGCAAGCAGGTCCTCGACGGGGCCGAGGCGCGGCTGGCCGACGGCGAAAGCTTCGGCGCAGCGCTGCCCGCGTTCATCACGCCGGAATTCGTGCGCCAGGAAGTGGCGGCGGGCCGCGCCATCATCCCGGCCAACATCAACCACACCGAACTCGAACCGATGATCATCGGCCGGAACTTCCTCGTGAAGATCAACGCCAACATCGGAAACTCCGCCGTTTCCTCGTCGATGGAGGAGGAGGTCGAGAAGATGGTGTGGGCGATCCGCTGGGGCGCCGACACGGTCATGGACCTCTCGACGGGACGGAACATCCATGACACGCGGGAATGGATCGTGCGCAATGCGCCGGTGCCGATCGGCACCGTGCCGATCTACCAGGCGCTGGAAAAGGTCGGCGGTGATCCGACGAAGCTCTCATGGGAAGTCTTCCGCGACACGCTGATCGAACAGGCCGAGCAGGGCGTCGACTACTTCACCATCCATGCCGGTGTTCGCCTCGCCCATGTGCCGCTGACGGCCAGCCGGGTCACCGGCATCGTGAGCCGCGGCGGCTCGATGATGGCGCAGTGGTGCCTCACCGAGCATCGCGAGAGCTTCCTCTACGAACATTTCGG